>JAFGRE010000237.1 GCA_016935335.1 Deltaproteobacteria bacterium | reverse complement strand
ATTCCACACATAGCCTGAATTTTCCACTTTATCAGCCGATGGTTTTTTCTCACACTGATCCGGCGGTGTCTGCTTTACGCGCCACCGGCGTTCCGGCAAGCCGGAACAGAATAACGGCAAGAACCAGAGATACCAGCGAAATCATGAACGAGGCGTTATAATTCGCCGTGATATCGTAAATCTTTCCGCTCAGCCAAACACCGAGCGCCCCGCCGATGCCGCCCCCGATCGAGAGCATCCCCAGTATCTTCCCGAAGTGCGGCCCCAGAAAGAGATCGGCGGTGCGGGCCGGAATAATGGGGGCAATCGATCCGTATCCGAGCCCGAAGAAGATGGCATACCCGTAGAGCAGATACGGCCAGTCCGGTTGCAGCAGCATCAGGCTCAGGACCCCCAGAAAGGCGCAGCCGAGCCCGATCCCGAACGCGATTTCGCGGCCGATCCTGTCCGAAAGCCATCCGAAGAATATCTTCCCCACCGATCCCATGATCCCCGCGAGTCCGAAGAAAAAGGCCCCCTGGACGGCGGAAAATCCCTTGTCGACAACACCGGCGACCTGATGAATGAGGGTCCCCTGGACCGCCAGTGGCGTAAAGAAGAAGGCGGAAAAAAGGAACCAGAACTGTTTCGAGCGCAGGCACGTGTGGACCGTCCATATGACGGGCGGGCAGGTTCGAACGGTCTCCGGCTGCCCAGTTTCGTTCGGCTGATTATCCGCCGCCTGTACGGCGCGCGCGCCGTCGGGATTCTGACCCATCTCCTGGGGACTGCTTCGCTGCAAGAAGATGTTCAGGGGCAGGACCGTGACCAGGAGAAAACCCGCCAGGACGCAGTAGGCGGTTCTCCAGCCGAAGCTGGCAATGACGATCTGCGTCGCCGGAACGAGTATCTGCATCCCGAGGCCGATCCCCGCCATCGCGATGCCGATCGCCAACCCGCGCTTCCGGACAAACCATTTCGGGAGGATAATTCCGTGAGCGATAAAGCCGACGGCACAGACCCCCACAGGGGTGAGCACCCCGTACCACAGATACAGCTGCCACAGGGCGTCGATCCGGCTCGACGCCAGGAGACCGAGCGCGACGATGCATGCCCCCGCGGGGAACACCACCCGCGCCCCGAAGCGGTCGAGGAACGAGCCGATGACGATCGCCGAGGCGGAATGAACGAGCATGAAGCACGAAAAGACGCCGGCCGTCGCCGCCCGGCTCCAGCCGAACTCCCTGAGTATGGCGACAAAGAAGACGGAGAATGAATACCAGATTCCGAATATGATGCCGAGGTTAATGAAGGACAGGCCGACGATAATCCATCCGTAGAAAAACCGATGCTGCTTCATCAAAACTGTAGGGTGTCCTCCTCATTGCATGGGCTGGCGCCGCGGCGCCGAAGTGAAAAACAGACGATGCCGCCCACCATCCTCCAATCAAGGAACCATGTCAAGGGATAAAAGAAGGCAGTTCGCCGGCCGGCTCCGGTTACCGGCCCTTCTGCATCTCGGCCTGCAGCCGCCGGCTGCAGGCCGCCGTGATGCCTTGGAACTCCCTGCTGCGATCCATGTAGCCCACAAACGAACGGTGCGCGCGAAGCTGATACATGGGCATCCTCCTGGAATCTGTTCAACGCGTTGATGATAATGGATGGACAAGGAATCGCTTTTTGACGGAAGGAGTGTAAGCAGAACGGATGTGCATGTCAATGAAATAGTAGCTGCCGAAGCCAGACCTCCGCACGGATATTGGTGGCGGGGAAATTATATCGGCCTCACCTACGAGTCAATAACCCCGCAGAGTAAATACGACCGGAGATTAGTCGTTGAAATGTGTCAGCCCTTTATCTCTTTAAATTTTCTTTTTTCTGTGCGAATAGGACACCAAAACCCTCTTTTAATTGGATTCGGAAGGAGCTGTCTCTTACGGGTAGCTACAGGAACATGAGGCAGAACCTGCACTCTGAAAGTGTTACCCCTTGGGTTTAAAGATGACGGTTTTAAATTTCCAGCCCTGCTCGCCTGCAAAGGCTTTCATCACCTCGCGCAGTTTGCCGTATTCAAAACCGTATTTGCCGCCGAACAAAAGGTGCCCATGAATTTTTTTGGTGACCTCGCTCCCTTTCTGGACCTTCTTTTCACCAAAAAAACCGATCTTCATGCCGGCGGAACTTTCCACCATCTTTTCCCAAAATGTCAGCCGCTTCTTTTCCGGTTCCAACTGAGCCACGGCTTCATATGTTACCTTAACCTTCTGAGCAGGTGATTGCGCTCCAGTTTGTGACGAAAATTCAAACCGCCCCGGGCTCACCTCTCGTACCGAAAGGAAGTCGTTGGCCAACTCCATAAGCTGCGCTTCGATAAGGGAGCTACCCCCCGCACCTTGTGTTTCCTTTTGTTCAAAACGGCTTCCGCAATTCGTGCAAAAGGTTACATCGAGTTCTAGCGTTTCTCCACAGGAGGAACATTTTCTTACGTTCACATCTCTCATTGGTTCCCCTTCTCCTTATTAAACGTTTTTCTTCATCCGAGCGTAATTCCAAACCATCTGACCATTCATCGCCAGATTTAATCCCGCATTGAATACAGACAAACCCAAAACAATGAAGGGAACGTGCCCTGTGCTGATCATCAAAAACTGCGTGAGGAATAAAAGCTTCCTTTTTGTGGCGGGAAGTATAGAAATCGCCCTCTCATAAGTCAAGGGAATCTTTACCACGAAACATGACGTACGGTGTCAACCGTGTTCTCTTGGGAATGGCCATGGGACTTCCTCCTCTCTCCATATTCTCTGGCAGGAAATTCCGAAAATGTAAATAACGCTAGTTTAACTCACAAATGGGACATTTAAAAAGTAATGCATCGGAAAGCTATCCATACTTGTCGATAGGAGGGAATGTGTAAATATACCCGCGCTATTGTGACAACCCATATATCTTTGATGCCTCATAAATAAATTCTTGACTTTAAAAATAAGAAGCGTACGATCTCGCAGGACTTGGGATAGTGCTATTCCTTTGTACGCATAATCAGAAGTTTTGATTTTTTTCAGCCAGGAAAAGGATTCATGACCTGGCAAAAATATATCATACCCCGTTTCACATGTCGTGGAAGGGGGTTTTTTGCATCTTGGATGTAATTACAGGGATGTTATTATATCGCAGATTGTTCGTTATTTCGGTCCTTATTCGAGACACACGGATACATTGTGTTGGAATCATTGACAGAAGTACCAACTGCGGCTTCCCTGTAAGAAGCGTACGCTAGCCGTACTTTTAGGAAAATTTAATTCCAGCAGAAGGAGAGCAGTCAACCATGAAAACAACCATCGTAGCTTTAACCATTGTCTTCTTTGCAACCTGTGCTTTTGCCTTCACCTTCACCCCGGGAGGCAGTCTCCCGAATAACCCGGTCGCCAAGTCGCCTCGCCAAGTAGAGTTGGAGAAGAAGATGAATGAACTCAAGGCAAGCATGCCTGGCAAGAGCATGTACGAGGTGTGCACCGCCGCACTAAAGACGTTGCCCCCGCTTGCGCGCACGCCAAATAACCGGGAAGCCAGTTGTGAGGGATGTGAAGGCTCCCCCACGCTTAAAGCCGCTGCAGAGCGTGCTGCCGGGGCAAAGGCGGCAGAAAAGCTCCGCTCTACTGCCACCTCTGTGGCCAAACCGAAGTAAAACGTGTCAGCGCCATAGCTTTCAGGTAATCGAATAGCCGTGTACCAACAATACGGGAAGATATCACATATAGTGATACTTCCCGTATTTGGTGCCTGACACATGAATCAACCCGACCGGGAAATCGGGTTGCGAAAAAATAACCAGCAGTGGTCGGCTGGCTATTCCAGAGTTTCTTTTATTGCCTGAATGTTTAGATAGCCTTCGTATATCGCAACTCCCTCAGCGACCTCCATAGTCCACATGTCTGAAAAATATCACATAAAAGTGAATTGCACCTACTTATCGTTAGTCAGATAAGCAATAAAGGATTGCAGATTACGGGATGCAACAAACAGAACGCTCGGTTACGTTACGGGCAAACCGTCATTCTACTTTTATGGGACGGCTGACGGAACCATCAGCGCTGCAGGTGACCTTGTGCCCGGCATCCAGTATGAACGTAAATCCCGTCTTCTTTTCCGTGATCTCCAGTCGCCCGAAGTACAGTATCACGAAGCCGCTGCCATTGGGATTTACGGTAGCCTCAAAGTCTGTTCCTCTGATACCGACGGCCATTACCGGGAGTTTGAGCTTCATTTCCGCGGGGTCTTTGAGAGGCTTCGTCTTCCCTGTCACCCAGCGGAATACCCCTTTTGACATGCTCGCTATGACCTTTTT
>JAFGRE010000236.1 GCA_016935335.1 Deltaproteobacteria bacterium | reverse complement strand
GGAAAAACCGCCACCATTGGAAGGAGGATATGGAGGAGATAAAGATACTCCAACAAATAACAGGGCCTCCCTGGACACTCTCTCTGTGGTAATGTCCTCTCTCGCTAATGCCACCTCGAACACCCCCCTATTTAACAGTAAAACCGTTTGCTACTTTGTGCTGTCGGCGCTACTAAGGATACGAACGATAGTACAAACTTTTACCTAAACAAAACGTTGTCTCTTAATGCCCGGCTCGCCGATCCCTTTCATCTCCGACGAGAGTTTCACGAACCTCTCGACATAAAGTCTTCCAGATGAACTCAGCGAAACCATTTTTTTCGTTTTAAATTTGTAATCTACCGACCCCGGCTTGACGGCTGCGTTCTCGCTACGGCCTGTTGTTGTGATTATCCCCTACCCGTATACACAAATCTCTTCTCCGATACATACGTACGTCTAATCGATACAGTCGTATGTATAAAATGCCCGGAACAGGTTGTCAAGAAAAAAATTGCTCTTGCGGAAATCAAACAGTATCCCTTCCTGTCCTATCCCCCTGGCCCGTACCCCTCTCGCTAACACCGCCATAACACCTTGCCAAAACTTGTTATCCGCAAATTGGTTGCCTCCACAACCTCCACCAGCCAAAACACACCTAATGCCATGGAGCATTTGACCTGACTCAGCAGACACACCCAGAGTTTTTCGCGATGTGTCACCTTTCAAAAACGCCGCTTCCCTGGATCGTTATCCGCGATTTTGGGGCATTTCTTATCTCTAACCACTTGATTGGAGATTAACAGGCTAAAATCTGGAATCAATAGGGTGTATGCTGTATTTTTTAGGTAGGGTAAGGATTGCAATGGTGGGGATTTTATAAGAATAATAGTAATTTCGGTAGGTTAAAATCAAAGCTCGCAATCGTCTTGGACTCGTTAGGGTGAGATATCTGCCTAATTAGACAATCGTATGATTAGTTGTTGTTTACATTGACGCTCTCGTCTCTATGATCTGGAGCTTCTCCTATGATTATCTTTTCCAAATCTCTTTTCAAACTGACAAACCGCATTTTGAAATTAAAATCCTTCCTTCGCATGTGACTTTGGAGGCCAATCCCTTCAACCAACGCCACCAGAAAAACGGAGATCGTCTCTTTATCGACGGCGTGAAATTTTCCCTGAGACACTCCTTCAGCAATGACATCCTCAACGACTCGAACCAACCGCGCGTAATAATCGGAAAGCAGCGCTCTCAGCCTCCGGTTCCTTGTAGACAAAGTCCAGCATTCAAGAAAGACGGTGAACATTTTCTGATTCTTGCCGCAGAAATCTCTTCCCGCCTCAAAAATGGCTTGGAGTTTTTTTTCGGGCGGATCCGTAGTCTTGTAGCGCCTGAGAATGTCGTAAATGCATCGATCCGAAAGGGCCGTAATAAATTCATTGAATAGATTTTCTTTGGTCTTGAAGTAATAGTGGACCGTTGCTTGATTTACATTTGCTTTTTCCGCAATAGCTCGCATGCCGGTATTTGCCAAACCTTTCTCATAAACACACTCGAAGGTGGCTTCAAGGATTTCCGTCTTCTTTTTTTCGTATTTGGTCAAGTCGAATTTCATTTTTGCGTGCCTTTCACAACCCTTTAAAGAGATCACCGAAATATCCCAGATACCACCGAATCAACGCCCTATCGGTTAAAAACCGTCTCCGAATCAAGGGAACATGAATTGCGATGCCAAAAACCTGTAATTTCGTCCAGAGCCCTTGATACCAATACACGAATCGCATAGTTGCCCAATACTATTCGAACTGGTATAGTATCGCATATTATAATAAATCATATTAATTAATTATTTTTTATTTAACAACATTACTATGAAACAATATCGGCTCCCCTTTTTCCTCGCTATCATCGTATGTCTTTCAATCTTCACAACCACAGATCCGGCCTCTTCTGCCGACTGGACCTTCATGGTTTATGTTGATGGAGATAATAACCTCGAAGGTGCCGGTCTAGCCGACATAAATGAAATGGAGATGGTAGGATCATCACCCGGAGTTAACGTTCTTGTCCAATTTGATCGAATTGAGGGATATGACAGCAGCGACGGTGACTGGTACGATACCAGACGCGGAAGAATAATCAAAGATTCATCGAGTGCGATCTTATCCGATCTCGTCAGTGTCGGAGAAAAAAACATGGGTGACCCGGACACACTTCGGCAGTTTGTTGTCTGGGGAATGACGCAGTTTCCTGCCAATCACTATGCGCTGGTTCTCTGGAACCACGGTGACGGGTGGTTCAGTCGCCTGACTGACTATCAACAAGAATTAAATAACATCGAGGCGCTGATCCGAGAAACCGGTGTTACGCCGTTCCTCAAATCTCAGCGGACGCTCCTTAACAAAAAGATTGAAGAGGCCACCAAATCCATCTGCTGGGACAGCACTGACGGGGGAGACGCCTTAACAATCAAAGAATGCCGCCAAGCCCTGGAAGGGCTGCCTGCGGCAATTGACATCATAGGCTTTGACGCCTGTCTGATGGGGATGGTTGAAGTTGCCTTTGAAGTAAGGGACGTTGCTGACGTCATGGTTTCTTCCCAAGATCTCGAGCCCACCGATGGGTGGCCGTATGATGGGATTCTCGAAGGCTTGACGACTGTTCCGGGAATGACCGCTGCAGCCTTGGCCGAACTAATTGTCACCAGTTACCGAGACGCTTACGGGGGCGTGGAATCCCAGTCGGCCGTTTACATGGATAAGATTTCAGAACTCACAGATTGTCTCGATCTCCTGGTTGCTATCCTCACAACTGATCCCGTCGATTTCGACGCCATCACCGTCGCCCGAAACAGCGCCCGCTCCTTTCATGACCAGGACTATAGAGATCTCGGGGCGTTCCTTGAGGGACTCGCTGTCGCCTCCGAAAGCGCGGAGGTGCGGGGGGAAGCGACCCAGTGCCTATCGGCCCTGCGGAGTGCCGTCTTTTCCAACCATCCCGGAGCCGCCGATGGTGTTCAGGGTCTGTCTATTCACTTAATCGACGTGGGAGGCGACTTTCCTTCGGGTTATAATGATGTCAATCTGCGCTTCGCCGACAGAACATTGTGGGATGAATTTCTGGGAATCCTCAGCGAGCACGAAGTCTTTGACGATGACTATGAAGACAACGATTCCTCTACCCGGGCCTGGTATTTGGCGGCTGGTGAATATCAATCATTGATCTGTAAAGATGAAGACTGGTTTAGAGTCCAATGTCCGCTGGATGCGCCTTTTCTGGGCGCGATCTCCTTTAATCACGCTGCCGGAGATCTTGATATGAAACTCTACGACAGTGAATTAGTTCTCGTTGATTCATCCGAGTCGACAACGAACCGCGAGGCTGTTTATGCGTCGGTGGGAACTGCGGCTGAATATTATATCAAGGTCTACGGCTATGGCGAGGCAACGAATAACTACACACTTTCGCTCTCTTCGCCGGAGACGGGCAGCACCTATCGCGTTGAAACGGTCCCTTTTCACTGGATCGATGCAACCACCGGTACCTACCTCGACATGGAGGACGATGACTACACCACTGTTGAGCTGGGCTTCAGCTTCCAGTTCTACGACGTTGAGTTCTCCAGTGTAAAGGTTTCCTCAAATGGCTACCTTACCTTTGGATACATGGGGGACGCGTATTCGAATCAGCCTATCCCCCTGGCCGGCGAACCCTCAAACCTTATTGCTCCCTTTTGGGATGATCTTGCCCCCAACAACGGCAACGGGGTGTTTTTTACGGTAATAGGGACTCCTCCCGAACGAAAATGTGTTATTCAATGGGACCACGTTCCTCATTATTCCACCTCCGATGGAGTAACCTTTGAGGTTCTTATTTCGGAGGCGGACAACGATATTACCTTTCAATATCAGGATGTTGTTTTCAATGATCCCGCACTTGACCTCGGCCTAAGCGCAACCGTCGGTCTTGAAGACGGATCCGGCAAGCGCGGTACGCTTTTCTCGTATAAGAAGGCCTCCCTCTCACAGAACTCAGCCCTACGATTTTATACACCACCGGCACCGGTGTCGATCACTAGACTTCGAATCAACTCACCTTCCGCCATCATTCCTCATCAGGCAGTCACCATTACCGCCGACACGGTAAGCTCTGGCAGCGCCATCCTTTATGAGTTCTGGATTTCCGAAGGGTACGCATCCTCTCACCATGGCACCTCCTGGAACCGGCTCCAGGATTTTTCTTCCGACGCCAGCTGCACTTGCTATCCCCCTGCTCAAGGGAATTATATGGTGGTCGCCTATGCGGCGGATGATCAATCCTCGTTGTCGTCACATCAGGCAAGCGCAGGCGTCTCGATTCCTGTCGGGCTCACCCCCACTCGCCCCTACATTACCAGCCTTGAGGTGCAGACTTCCGGGCAGATAGTAAGCCGCGAGGAAATCCCCATAATCGCTCAGGCAACCGGCGGACTTTTACCCCCGGTCTATCAGTTCTGGGTATCCCGTAGCGACATCGAGGGCACCTCCTGGAACCTCTTGCAGGATTATAGTTCATCCGGCACATGCCTTTGGACCCCTCAAGAGGCGGGATGCTATCGTGTCTATGTCCTGGTTTCAGAACCCTTCACCAATGCCCCGGAGCAACCGCAATCAGCCGGGCTCACAATCGGGGTTCGGTAAGTCTCGTGAAAAGCACCAAGCAACCTCAACTGTCTGAAATCAAATGGCCGTTTTTAATCAGTGGAATCGTTTTAGCAGGAATTTTTACCGTCCACGGAACCTATAGACTCGTACTTTCGTACTCCCTCAACAATCCTCTTGAGTTCATAGTGCTGTTCTTCTCATCCTCCATGGTTCTCCTCATAGGGGGTACGATCTTTATAGTCTTGTTTCTCCTCGCAATAGCAAAGGTTCGCTGCCGAGAAACCCCTTCTCACCGTGGCGAAGGCCTGGAAGAAGAAGAGTAACGGCGCAGTATCCATGAATTCTATCGATACCAAATCTCCCACGACAGACAGGTTTGAAACCGAAATTTTCTATAGGATCCTAAAATATCTGGACCGTCTTCTCCTTGCGACGCTCTTCGC
>JAFGRE010000235.1 GCA_016935335.1 Deltaproteobacteria bacterium | reverse complement strand
TTCTGTAAATACCAATTTTAACCGTGACGTGGGGATTGGCGGATCCGGTGGCAACGGCGGTGGGGGCGGCACAGTAACAATCGGCAATAGCGGGAGTATCGGTACCTTGGGCGACAATTCTGACGGCATCCTGGCCCAGAGTGTGGGGGGAGGCGGCGGTAGTGGCGGCGAAAGTATACTGGTCAGTGCTGACGTGAAGGTGCCCTTGCCGGATGTGCCGGGTACGGATCAAATTCCCTTGCCGGATTTCTCTGGTTCGCTTACAGCATCTATTGGTGGTACTGGCGGCACCGGCGGCAGCGGTGGGAACGTGACGGTCACCAACGGCGAAAGTATGAGTATCAATACGCAGGGTGCTTATTCCAACGGCATCGTTGCCCAGAGCGTGGGGGGAGGCGGCGGCAATGGCGGCAATAGCGTGTTCATGAACTACGATATCAGCATCTTAGCGGCAACAATTCCAACAGAATGGAAAGATCTCATAGGAGTGCCCTCACTAAAAGGATCATATTCGTCATCCATCGGTGGCTCGGGCGGCAGCGGTGGGAAGGGCGGCACTGTGGATGTGGACAATTCCGGTCTGATCGAAACACAAGCCGACTATTCTGACGGCATCCTGGCCCAGAGTGTGGGGGGAGGCGGCGGTAGTGGCGGGTACAGCGAAACCGTCAGCTTACAAGAAAGTATCGCAACTGCGTCGATAAAACTCGCGCCGGAGGTGACTATCGGGTATTCATCGTCCATTGGCGGGTCCGGCGGTGACGGCGGAGGCGGCGGTAGTGTAACGGTTGCCAACAGCGGAAGCATCTTAACCCTCGGTGACAATTCTAACGGCATCCTAGCCCAGAGTGTGGGAGGGGGCGGCGGTAACGGCGGTTCCAGCATAACTTTCAGCGCAGATAAAAAATACCTGAATTTTACATCACCAAGCCTGGGAATCAGCTATGCAGAGTCTATCGGCGGCAGTAGCGTGTCTGGCGGCCAGGGCGGCGCTGTGAATGTGGACAATTCCGGTCTTATCGAAACACAGGGTGCCTATTCCAGCGGCATTCTTGCCCAGAGCGTGGGCGGAGGCGGTGGCAATGGCGGCTTCAGCACAACCGTCAGCTCGGGCCAGGGGGTCTTGAACGAGTCACCGCTGGATGTAAAAATCATTTCTTCATCGTCTGTAGGCGCATCAGGCGGCAACGGCGGAGACGGCGGAAGCGTAACGGTTGCCAACAGTGGGAGCATCTTAACCTTCGGTGACAATTCTTACGGCATCCTTGCCCAGAGTGTGGGAGGGGGTGGCGGCAACGGCGGTTCCAGTATTACCGTCAGCACCGAACAAGGATTTCTGAATAATTCATCACCGATAGTGGGAGTTAGCATCGAATCTTCCATCGGCGGCCAAGGCGGCAGTGGCGGTGATGGGGGGACAGTCTCCGTTGATAACATCAACACGATTTGGACCACTGGCTCATTTTCTTCCGGTATTTTGGCCCAGACTGTAGGGGGTGGAGGAGGAACAGGAGGTGCCAATCTGAACGTCAGCCCCGATCAGAATAACCTCCAGAACATCGCTGATCTCTCCCACAGTGTTGGCCTAAAAATGAGTCTTTCCATCGGCGGTCAAGCCGGCAGTGGTAATGGTGGGGATGTAACGGTTACCAATAGCGGAAACATTGTGACTGAGGGTGTGTTTTCCCATGGCCTTGTCGCTCAGAGCGTGGGCGGCGGCGGCGGCCTGGGAGGTTATATCGCCACAATGGAAGCCACTGTCGAAGGTAGCAAAATAGCCGATATCACGGATAGCATAGAGAATGGGAGTTTGGATATACATCTGAAAGGCAATAATGGTTCTTCGGGTAACGGTGGAGGCGTGACGGTCACCAACAGCGGAGACATTGTGGCTGAAGGTATATTTTCCCACGGCATAATCGCCCAGAGTGTGGGGGGCGGCGGCGGTCTCGCGGGAATCAGCAACGGGCTGGGCGTGACCACGACGAGCTTCGGTTCGAACATGCAGGGTATCCTGATTTCACACGAAGGTTCAGGCGTAAGTTTTGCGGGCAGTGTTGGCGGTAACGGTTCGGGGGGCAGTGTAACGGTCACGAACAACGGCAACATCAGTACCCAGGGTGCGTTTTCACACGGCATTTTTGCCCAGAGTGCGGGTGGGACGGGATCAGGCGGCAGCATAACGGTGACCAATAGCGGCAATATCCTGGCCGAAGGCGCCAACTCTGACGGTATTCTGGCGCAAAGTGTCGGAGGTACCGGCGGCGGCGATATTTCCGCGACTATCCTCGGTGGGACGGTGCAGGGCGGTTCGGGGACAGGGGCCGCAGTACGGATCACGGAAGGGTCCACGAACACCCTTACGAGTTACGGAACAATCACGAGTAAAGATGGCGTGGCCGGCAATGCGATCATCGGCACCAGCGGCAACGACGCAATCAACAACTATGGAACCGTAACCGGCATTGTAGATCTCGGAACGGGAACAAACGCATTTCATAACAACGTGAACGCGACCTTCAACTCTGGAACAATAGTTAATCTTGGCACCGGGGACATGCTCACAAATGTCGGCACACTGTCACCAGGCGGCCAAGGAAATCCTGTGACAACAACCCTTACTGGCAATTTCGTACAAAGCAGTTCGGGTACCTTTGAGGTAGAGGTATATGAAAATGGAGAACATGACAAACTGGATGTAAATGGTGATTCTGCTTCTCTCGATGGAACGCTTGTGGTAACGAGAGGACAACGGCCATATATAAATGGGACGACATACGATATTATCGAGGTCAAGGGCCCGGCGGGCATTAGCGGGGCGTTCAGCAATCTCCTTCTACCCAAGCCAAGACCCCTCCTCCGCTTTGGTGTAAATCAGCTCCCCAATACCGTGGAAGTAGAGGTCTACGCGCCAAAAAGCACCACTGTCGCAAAGAACCGGGTAGGATTCATCATGGGCAATTATCTCGACAGGATCATGCCAACGGCCACCGGTGATTTGTCGAATGTACTCGGAGAGTTCCAGTCTTTGTCCTTATCGGAGTTCAGTACAGCCTTCTCAAGTCTGAGCCCGGATTCTTATGACAACTATACGAGAAGCACGCTTTTCACTACCCAGCAATACACCAAATCCTTGCAGTACCGAATGAATAATGTCCGGTACCACGTCATGGCCGGCACCTCGGATAATAAGAAACCCATCCTTCTTGCCTACTCCGGGTCCAATGCAAGCATTGGTCAGCTCTTCACCCCTGGAGAGTTTTCACAGGTCCAGGGCAAAAACGGCGTCTGGCTGGATGGTTTTGGCCAATGGGGCGATCAGACTGAGAAAGATGGCTTTACAGGTTACGATTACTTCACTCGCGGAGTAATTCTGGGATTTGACCATCGCCTGTTGGATAACCTGACGGCAGGTCTCAGTCTCGGGTACTCCAGCTCGGATATCGATCTTGACCGAAACCAGGGAAGCGGTTACGTGAGGAGCCTCTTTGGCTCCCTCTACGGAAGCTATTTTGATAAGAACTTGTATGTGGATGCGATTCTCTCTTACGGTCGAAACCGGTATGACAATAGCCGGAGCATTACGATTGGCGGGATCTCGAGGCAGGCCTCAAGCGAACACGATGCCCGTCTCTTCTCCGGTTACTTGGGGAGTGGGTATTACTTTGATCTCAAACCATGGTCACTCGGACCTTACGCTTCTCTCCAGTACATCCGTCTGGATGAAGAGAGTTTCGAGGAGAGAGGGGCGGGGGCGATCAGCCTGAGGGTCGATGACCGGCAGACGGATGCCTTGGTCTCAGAATTGGGTCTTCGAATGGTCGGCTGCTTCAAAGGCAAGGATGGCAACCTCCTTCCCGAGGTCAGTCTAGCCTGGAGTTATGATTTTGACATTGATGATCATGTGGTGAAGGCCTCTTTTGCCGGCTCTCCTGGATCTTCGTTTTCGATGGAGGGGCAGGATGTCGAAAAACACGGAGCGATACTTGGTGCAGGGTTGACGTTCATTCATCAGAGCGGTTTTTCAACATCATTGAGGTATAGAGGCGAATTCCGCGAGGGCTATACGTCTAATGGAGTCATGGGAGAGATCCGCTATACATTTTAATCTATAATGCCTGGGACGAGAATAAAACTCGTACAGCCCTATGGCCGAAAGATTTTAAGTCCGTAAAGAGAGAAGTAAAATATCAACAATATCAAGTCATTTCAAATAGTAACGAGAAGTGACCCCACCATAAACTACTCTCAAAAACCCCTTTTCACCATGACTTGAGCCATAGTTCAGCCATAGTCCAACTGCCCTCTTAAATGGTGTTTTAATCGCTCCGTATATTCATCTACATTGAGATAATTTAAACCAAATTAGATATATTATCATACAGATGATGCCAATTGTTTCGTGCTGCTTCGTGGCAGGATCAAATTACAGAAACTTGACATAGGCTTTGCTTGTTGGCATACTTAAATAGTTAAGGAAAACCAGAGAGATAGCATAGAGAAGTAGGGAGCTTTTTTGATATGCCTAGTTGTAGGCATTTGTTATTAAACGGGGGTACAAGTATGAACGGGTATTGCGGAAAGATGCTCTTTGTGGATTTAACAAAGGGGAGTTATAAGGAAAAGGTCCTTAGAGAGGAGATGGCCAAACACTTTATCGGTGGGTACGGTATCGGCGCCAAGATATTGTTCCAAATGATGAAACCAGGTGCGGATGCCTTGGGGCCGGACAATATCTTGGGCTTTACCACCGGCCCCTTAACCGGTACGGGAGCCCTTTTTAGCGGTCGTTACACCGTCGTCTGCAAATCGCCGGTGACCGGCGGTTGGAACGATGCCAACTCCGGCGGATATTTTGGACCTGAACTTAAAAAGGCGGGCTTTGATGCCGTCTTTTTGCTTGGGGCCTCTCTAACACACGTTTATGTATGGATCAATGACGGCAAAGTAGAAATCAAAGACGCATCCCATCTATGGGGTAAAGATATCCTCGAAACCGAGGAAGCCCTTAGGGCCGAATTGAAAGAGCCCAAGCTCAGGGCCGCCCTGATCGGTCCGGCCGGCGAAAAACGGTCTCTCATGGCCGCAGTGATGAACGACGGTCATCGAGCGGCAGGAAGAGGTGGCTGCGGGGCCGTCATGGGCTCAAAGAATTTAAAGGCCGTGGTTGTGCGGGGAACCGGCAACGTGCCGGTGGCCGATGCCGATCAGTTGAAAGCAGTCAACCAGGATATACTGGATACGATGAAAAACGGTCCGGCTGCGCAGAGGACAGCCGCTTTTTCAACTTTTGGCACCACTATTCTGACAGCGGGTTCAGCATTAAGCGGTGATTCACCGGTCAAGAATTGGGGGGGCATAGGCGTTGTCGATTATGGTGAAGATGCTGCCAAAAGCTTCGACGGCACTGCGATGGATCCCAAATACAGGATTAAAAAGTATGCCTGTGCCAATTGTCCCATGGGCTGCGGGGCCATCTATGATGTCAAGGACGGGAAATGGCCGGTCGGTGAAACGAGTCGACCGGAATATGAGACGTCCTCCGCCTTTGGCTCCCTGATGCTCAATAGTGATGTCGAAGCACTTATCAAATGCAACCACATTTGTAATATGTACGGACTGGATACGATTTCCGCGGGCGCTACCGTGAGCTGGGCCATTGAATGTTATGAAAACGGTGTGTTGACCAAAGAGGATACCGGCGGCATCGAACTCACCTGGGGGAATGCCCCGGCCATCGTGCAGGCAACCCAGGAGATGGCGGATCAAACTACAGCCTTCGGTCAATTGATGGCCCTTGGTTCGGCTGCAGCAGCCAAAAAAATCGGCAAAGGGGAAGAATATTTGGTCACCGTAAAAGGCATCGAGGTGCCTATGCACGATCCAAAGCTCGGTCCGGGCCTGGCAAGAACATATGCCATAGATCCCACTCCGGCCCGTCACGTCAAGGGCGGGAT
Organism: Deltaproteobacteria bacterium; assembly: GCA_016935335.1. Taxonomy (GTDB): domain Bacteria; phylum Desulfobacterota; class WTBG01; order JAGOGO01; family JAGOGO01; genus JAFGRE01. The sequence goes on along the minus strand of JAFGRE010000235.1, from coordinate 7,720 downwards.
AGGTTTCAGGCAGATGAACTCGCCTGATCCTGCCAAGTACAATCCCGAAGGCAGTGGTGAACCGGATCTTCAAGGCACGGTCGTTCAGGAAATTATCAACGCGGTCGGTCTGTGTCTGTTTAAAGACTTCAGTGGTGTGCAGGATATTTCTTTGAAATTAATACCACCCGTGACCGGTTGGACCTTCGGCGCCGAGGAAGAGAAGAATGCGGGACTGAGAATTTTTAATATGCGGCACGCCTTCAACCTGCGTGAGGGATTAAAACCCGCCGACTTTCAACTGCCCGAACGTTGTGTTGGTGAACCTCCCCAGACCCAAGGGCCTTTGGAGGGCGTTACTGTTGACCATAAGGCCATGATTCGTAACTTCTTTCAGGCCATCTCATGGGATGAGACAACCGGAAAGCCCAGCCGCAGTTCACTTGAAAAGTTGGGTGGTATGGAAGATGTGATTGCTGCCCTTGGTTTATAGGCCGGCGATAATACCAAAAAATGAGAACGAAGGTTCCGCTTGACGATGAAGTTCAGGCGGGGCTTTCATGGTTATCAGGTTACGATGCAGATTACTGTAAAATTTGCCAGTTTGTTTAAAGCCCTGTCAGGGGTTGAACAAGATCTGGTGGACGTCACCGAAGGAACGACCATCGACCAGCTTGCCCGAACGTTGGGTTAGAAGTATAAAGAACTTCCCTTTGATAGCGGACTAACATTTTTCATGGTTAATGACAAAATATCCGACCGAGAACAGGTCCTCGCAGAAGATGCGGTAAGTGTACCGATCATCTTCAAACAGTTCACATTGCAAAGGTTTGCCGGGAGTTGATTTCAACTCTTTTGGGATTCGCATGGCAACAAATCGGCAGGGTATCTCCCATCCTGTAGGCTGATACAGCATGCTGTTATACTCAAAAGGTTTGCGTTTTTTTGGCTGGTACCATCCCCTTGAGTCAAAAGGGGGACGGACGCCTTTATTGGCGATTATGAAGTCAAAGCCTTCTTCCATACAGGCTTTCATGCTCTATCCCGATAATCATCCGATAATGGCCCAGATTGGGTTTGCGCCGAGGCGCTACATAGAGATTTGAAAAAATCTCATCAAATCTGACAAGATCCAGGAGTTTGATCAATCCCAAAAGCCCGCCAAATGGGCTTAATCGCTCCGCACAAGTGCCAAAAGGCGTGAAAGCATTAATTTTACTGGCTCTCTGGCTTCCCTCTTCGAAACCTTTACTGGTAAGGCTTTTCGTGATAACGTCCTTTTTCAGTTTAACCATCTGGGTAACCTCCTGTTTAGGCTTTGGTTTTTTGGGTATCCTTTAATAACAGGATTCCCAGATGGTTTTTCAAGAACTTTTAATTTCTAGATGCAAAATCGAGGTATTTAATTAACGACGTTCCTGCCCTTTCCAATTCAAGATGCAACCCCATTCACTGTGCGTTAGAGCTTCTTATATTCAAGAATGTCCCCGGGTTGACATTCAAGATGCTCACATATGGCATCCAAAGTCGAAAGGCGAATAGCTTTGGCTTTTCCCGTCTTAAGAATCGATAAATTTTGTTCTGTGATTCCAATCAATTTTGCAAGTTCGACTGATTTCATTTTGCGCTTTGCCAGAACCACATCCAAATTTACAATAATAGGCATAACGGCTCCAGCTAAACAGTTAGTTTATTTTCTTCATTTAAAATTCTACCCTCATCCATTACCCATGCAATGATAAAAACAATTCCTCCCACCAGAAGTGTGGTAATTTCTGCCGTACTAAACCCAACGGAAATAACCCTACTGCCCGGAGGATTGCCAACTGAAAATATAACACTTTTGGCGGATTCATAAAATATTGACAATACAACCCACGATATAAGAGCATTGGCAGTTTTTTTAAAAAGACGGACATGCTCAAAAGAAAATATCTCGCCCTCTTTGTAAAATGAAAAAAGTTTTCGAATATTTAAAATCACGTAAATTAATGCAGAAAGAGGAATCAAACTTGTAATAAATCCTATAATCTGTAGCTTGACTGACAATTCATTCGGGCTTAGCGGAGTCGGATGGATATTTACGTTGATTAATGTTTCAGGCAAATAATTAATAACCGCCCAGTAAAAGATATAATATAAAGGCATCATCACCAACAAGAAGGAAAGCAGCAAATGAAGGTATTTACTAAAACTTTTAATTTTCAACAAATTGTCCACGGGAGCACCTCCTGCTTATATTTTTAGGTTGTTCATATCGTTGATTTTGCCGTTTGTCAATCAATTTTTATCGCATTTCGATCATTTTAATTGGTGCACTTTTTCCTGGCTTTCCCACTTCGTATCTTTCGGGGAGATCGCGGCCGCCTTTCTTCGTGGCCTGAAGGATAAGACCAAGTTCAAAAATTTCCAGAACAAGCACGAGGCGGGTCCCTGGAAGGATTACACGGTTGAGCGCAAGGAAGATAAAATCCTGGCCCTCCGGGATGAGCGTTCTATGGGCCTTGTTCCCTCGGGCGGCGTGATTTCATGCCTTACATCGGGCGTGGATACCCAGGACAAGGGCTTTTATTACGAGATCCGGGCTTGGGGTTGGGGTGTTAATTTGGAAAGCTGGCAGGTGCGTTTTGGCTTTATAGAGACCTTCGAGGCCCTTAAGGAGATCCTGGTCAACCATAGATACCTGGATGTGGATGGCAAAGAGTATTTTGTGCGCCCTGCCGTTCAGGACGCAATGGGGCACAGGACCGCCGACGTTTACGACTTTACCCGGCTAAATAAAGGCGTGATCCCCTTCAAAGGAGAACAAAAGCTTGCTCAGCCCCATACCTGGAGCAAGATCGATGTGTACCCGGGCACCACAAAGCCCATCCCGGGCGGGATCCGGTTGCTTCGGGCGGACAGCACATTTTTCAAGAACCAGCTCGCCCGAAAGCTTGAGATCAACCCCGGGGATCCCGGGGCCTGGCATTTGTGTTCGGAGGCCACGGAGAATTTCGCCCGGCAGATGTGCGCCGAGTATCAGGACGATAGAGGATTTTGGCAGTGTCCGGAGGGCCGGGCCAATCACCTTTGGGACTACTCTTATTTGAACCTTGTGGCCGTGGACGTGTTGGGGTTGCGGTTCTGGAAGAAACCCGAAGAGGAAACGCAAAAGGCGGAAGATACGGGGCGGAAGGTCTTGAAAACCCCGGTAGTAAAATCAAAATTTATGACGAGGTGATTATTAAGCCATGACAACAAACGACACACGCAGGAAGGTCTTCAGGAAGGCCCAGGACATAATGGATTATTACGAGATGTCTAGGCCCGCGTTTGAGCATTATGTCAAGCTGGGGATGCCTGTGAGGATCATAAACGGAGCTTACCATGGCCACTCCGACAACATCGATGAATGGTTCCGGAAAATGACCGCCTATTCCATGAAGGAGCTCCAGGAAGAGACGAATGAAAAAGGCAAATGAGAAGTCGGGGGGACACGGGGCGAGGAAGAAAAGAGAAAACGGAGGGGATTCGGCAACCGAAGAAAAACTGAGGCCCTTTTTGTCTTATGAATTCAAAAGATCAGTCGTTGTCTTCGAACTTGGAGACTTCAACCGCGCCCTTAACCGACCAGGCAAGAATTCCGGGCACTTCCTTACGGAGGTCATCGAGCAATTTTTTTTCTTTCTCGCATGGGACTTCAACATCCCAATTGCCGCCTGGATGTACTTTGCGGAAATGTTGAAGTGTGTCTGAAATTTTCATTTTTGGTTTGCCGGAGACTTCGAACATGATCTGAATGAAGATATCCGCTTTGGTCATAACTTTTCCCCTTGGAGCAAGTAAGCCATTGCTTCGGGCAAGGATTCGCATAATAGAATAAGTGATCAAGGATTGCATGGGAATGCCAAACAACCGTTTGATAGTTTAGGGAGGATAAGGTTGAGGATCCGAGAGTAAATGCTACAAAAACAAAGCAGAAAATCGACTGATTGCCTTTGTCGGAGCGATCAACGCGGAGGCGCGAAAATGACTCGGAAACATTGCCCGGGAAGCCTTCAAGGGAAGAGCCTAAATTTACTGCAGCATAGAAACCCTGGCCCCGTTTTGGCGCACCTCTAAATTCTTAGATGTTCACTTATTCCCTTCCAGTTCATCCAGAACGGCAACGGCCATCTTTTCCAGCAGATAAGGTTTTTTAACATAGGCTCCCGCACCCAGTTTCTGTGCCGCTCTGATACGTTCTGTCTTGGAATAACCACTGGTGATGATCGCCTTCTGGCCCGGATGTTTCTCAAGTATTCTCCGGTATGTTTCGAGGCCGTCAATGCCGGGGTCCATGATCATGTCCAGAACGACAAGTTCGACGGAATGCTTTTGCAGATATCTTACCGCAATCTCCCCGCTCTGGGCGGTGGCAGTTTCATAACCAAGTGTGGAAAGCATTTTGGAGGCGAGCTCGAGCTGATCGGGAGCATCGTCAACGATGAGAATCTTCTGTCCCTTTCCCTTTAAATCTTCAATCGACGCATGATCCCTTTCTTTTTTCGCAGTCTTTCTCGTGACGGGAAAATATATAGTAATAGTCGTTCCTTTACCCTCTTTGCTCTGAACATCAATATAACCGTTATGGTCCTTGACCGTCCCCCAAACAACGGTCATCCCCAATCCCGTTCCGCTCCTTCCCATGACCTTCTTGGTATAGAACGGTTCGAATATCCGATCGATTTGGTCAGATGAAATGCCCATCCCGGTGTCGGATACCGTGAGGACCGCGTAGTCCCCCTTCTTTACATCGTCATATCCGCTGATGGGTTTATCCACATAACGGTTTTCTGTTGTTATGGTGACCGTCCCCCCCTCCGGCATGGCTTCTGCTGCATTGGACAAGAGGTTCATCAGCGTTTTGGAAAGATGAACGGGAGATCCCAGGATATTCAGCAGGTGATCATCCAGACATATCTCACACTTGGCGTTCGGGTGGTAGAACTGCAGTTTTTGTTGTTCCGGCGTTTTAAAATGCTTTGACACAATCTCGTTAAGACTTACGACTGTGGCATTTGAAACGCCCCTTCGGGTCAGCGTCAGCATGTCCTGAACAATGGCGGCTGCCTTTTCCCCGGATTTTTTAATGACTCCAAGCGACTTTTTCATCGGGTTGTCGTCGGGGAGCTCCATCATAAGAAGTTCCGGCAGGCTCACCACTCCCCCGAGAACATTGTTAAGATCATGGGCAACACCCCCGGCAAGGGTGCCCAAAGCTTCCATTTTGCCTGCCCGTTCGAGCGCGATTTCCAGTTTCTTTTTCTCCTCTTCCGCCTGCCTCATCTCAGTAATATTCCTGATAAGGGCCCCGACCCCCATTTTGCCGTTTTGGAGGGGAACGGGAAACTTGCGGGCTTCCAATATCATGTTGCGCAGCCGTTCCTCCACAACAACACGTTTACCGGCGTTAAGTGCGAGTTTTTCCGATCTCCTGGCAATTTCGACAAAATCCGCGGAGTCTATCTCATCATCACTTTTCCCGAGTATCTCCCCTTCTTCACTAAAACCACATATTTTAAGAAATGGTCTGTTGGCGAAAAGGTAACGAAAGTTCTCATCCTTCAGGTACGTTGAATCGGATGTGGCATCCAGAAAGGCCCGATAACGCGCTTCGGCAACTTTTAAAATCTCATCGGCCCTTTTTCGATCGGTCAAATCGGTCAGAGATATAACCCGCCGCCTGGTGCCGGTAATAAATGCTACGGTAACGAATACATGCTTGAACCCTTCGTTTTTACACGTAAATCTGAACTCATAATTTCTAGGTGCATATTCGCCTTTCATCCGGGATTCATGGTAGCCTCTCATTCGCTGAAGGTCCTTGGGATCGACGAATGACATCCATGTTCGACGCCCTTCGACCTCTTCCCTGGCACAACCCGACAACTTCGTAAATTCGCTGTTTACGAGCGAGAGGATGTTGTCCTCCTCTAGAATGCACATTGCGGAATGGGTATTTTCAAAGATCGCCCGGTATTCCTGCTCACTCTCCCGCAACTCCTCTTCCATGCGTTTCCGGTCGGTTATGTCCCGAGCGATGCCCTGGACGGCAATGGGGACCCCGTCCGGTGAGGTCATAATGCTTGATTTGATATCGAACCATTTCTCCCGGCCGTCCTTTGTGCATACGATTAGTTCGAGTGGTGCATATTCCAATTGAGGTTTTTCAAGCCTTGACTTAAGACGGATTCGGATTTGAGGAACCAAGTAAGGGGGTATAAATTCCAGGATACTCCTGCCGATGACCTCTTCAACGGTATATCCAAGGACCTTTTGCACGCTTGGATTTACTGACACGATCTTCCAGTCCAAATCATGAAGATAGATGAGATCTGTTGCATTTTCATAAAGATGCCTGAATCTTTCGCCATTTTCGATGGCATATCCCTGCGATGTTTTCAGGTTGGTCATAACCGCCTCCACTCACTCTGTTCCGTCGAAGTACCAAGGTGACCGCAAGGGACACCATTCAGCATCAGCTCATTTCATTTGGAGTCTGGACACGATTTTCAGGCATGTCCGTTCTCCCCATTCAGTAATATCCTCATGAAATAGCAGGTTCAGAAAATTTGCAGCCATAACACTAAAATGCATCATTTAAATTAATCGTCCTGGCATCTAATAATCTTAAGCTTTTCTTGATCAGTTGAAAAAATCATAGGGGCAGAAAGCCGCATCAATACTGAATCCATGTCTGGAGACCCATTTATAATGAAGGGAACAGTAAAGAAGAGGGAGGGGAAAGACTCGCAGATTATTAGACTTGATTTCTTTCTGTTTTCGTCAAGATCCTGCAACTTCTGTCAGGCATTTGACGCTTTTCCAATGTACAATTCCCTTTAAAAACTCAGGCCATGTCCGGGTCGAGCTTGATGTAAAGCGTTTCTGTCCCTTCCCTGACATGACTCGGGGCCATGCCTTCCTGCATGAGATCTTTAGGATAATAAGTCTCTTCGTCTCCGAGATGATCCCAGTGCCGGGACCGGTGGGTGACCATCACATAACGCATAGCTTTTACTCCCTCAAATCATCCCCCTCCATGGCCGATGACCTGACACGAGAGGAAAATAACGCAGAAGATAGCTTAGGTTAGGATATATCCGTTCCATTTGCTACTCTTTTCACTCCATAAACATCGACCGCTATAACAATATGCATTATTTAAAAATCACTATTTTTCTTTCATTTTCACCACCCATTTAACCCTACAGTTGCATAAAACACATGACAAGGGTTGTCAAAAGTAATGATAGCAGCACTCTTGGAAAAATACGCCGGCATTGTTAGGAAGTACCTAATGGTGCATTCCAGGGATCAAAAAGAGTTGTTATTTTTTCACACTTCGAGAATCCCGTTTCACGGTTCGCCTCCATCACGCACAAGATATCCGTCTGGGTCAACCTGATATGGGAGCGCCTTCGCTTCCCCGGTTCAGAACTCTAGAAAACAGGAGTGCCCCTTTTCCTGAAGATTCAATACGGATCCGGACGGGGATTTTTCAAATTCGGGTATTGTTTTTTATGGGTAGAAAGATGAAAAGGACTGGCAGGACGGCATGGTTCACCTTCTTGAAGCAGACGCAGCAACAGGTGGTCGTGGTGGGTTGCCCTCTGCTGAGCATGGCGTGGTGGGTTCTTCTTGCTTCCCTCGACCCGAGGCGGTGAGGGAGTTACTAGCGGAGATTACACAGTCACACCCGGTCTCGCTTACGCAC
>JAFGRE010000047.1 GCA_016935335.1 Deltaproteobacteria bacterium | reverse complement strand
TAGCGGCTCTGGAAAAAGACGAGCACATCGAAGAATGGATCGTCGTTCACCCTGACAAGGAGACCGAGCATTCTTCCTACGGCTCCAAACAAATCAAAATCGCTACGAAAAATATCGGCGTGATTGATCCTGAGAGTATCGACGATTACCTGGCCGCTGATGGTTATAAAGCCCTCGAGAAGGTCGTGAAAACCATGTCCGCTCAGGATCTTATCAATGAGATAAAGGCCTCCGGCCTCCGCGGCCGGGGTGGCGCCGGATTCCCCTGCGGGATGAAATGGCAGTTCGCCAAGGATGCACCGGGTGACGAAAAATATATGATCTGTAACGGCGACGAGGGGGATCCCGGGGCTTTCATGGACCGATCGACGCTTGAAGGCGACCCGCACGGAGTCATCGAGGGTTTGGCCATCGGAGCTTACGCAGTCGGTGCCAAGGAAGGATTCTTTTATGTGAGGGCCGAATATCCCCTGGCCGTAAAGCGACTCAAGTTAGCCATCCAGCAAGCGGAAGCAAAAGGGTTTCTCGGCGACAACATTTTCGGAAGCGACTTCAGTCTCCGGCTCCATCTTGTTGAGGGCGCCGGGGCTTTCGTCTGCGGTGAAGAGACCGCTCTGATTGCCTCAATTGAGGGAAAGCGGGGGATGCCGCGCACCCGCCCGCCGTTTCCGGCGAACTCCGGTATTTGGTCGAAACCGACTAATAACAACAATGTCGAAACCTATGCCAACATTCCCTGGATCATCCGTAACGGTGCATCCGAATTCTCAAAATATGGTACGGAAAAATCCAAGGGAACCAAGGTCTTTGCTCTTGCCGGGAAAATCAACCGCGGGGGCATGATTGAAGTTCCCATGGGAATCACCATCAATGAGGTTGTTAACGATATCGGCGGCGGCATTCAAAACAACGGTAACTGTAAGGCCGTGCAAATGGGCGGTCCTTCCGGGGGTTGTATACCAGCCGATCTGCACCATACTCCGATTGACTATGAGAGTATCACCGCAACCGGAGCCATTATGGGATCCGGCGGAATGGTTTTCATGGATGATGAGACCTGTATGGTAGATGTGGCCAGATTTTTCCTTTCATTTACTGTGGAAGAATCCTGCGGAAAATGCACCTTCTGCCGGATCGGCACCAAGAGAATGCTCGAGATTCTTGAGCGAATAACCAAGGGACAAGGAAAAGAAGACGATATGGAGATCCTTCAGTCCCTCGGGGAATCAATTATTAAAGGCTCCCTCTGCGGCTTGGGCCAAACCGCGCCGAATCCGGTTTTGACTACGTTGCGCTACTTCAGACATGAATACGACGCCCATATCAAGGACCACAAATGCCCTGCCAAGAAATGCAAGGCTCTGATCACTTACCGGGTTGACGAAGAGAAGTGCAATGGTTGCCATCTATGCATTAAGATATGTCCGGTTGGCGCGACCTCAGGGAATCCCAAGGAACCCCATAAAATTGACCCCGAACTGTGTACTCGATGCGGATTTTGCCGAGATGCATGCAAATTCAATGCTATTGTCGTTGACTAGGAGGATTTATACCCATGGCTATCAAAGTTACAATTAATGGAAAGGAATATGAGGGGCAACAGGGCGAAACGATCCGTGATGTTGCGCAACGAAATGGCATAGGAATTCCTGTTCTATGCGATCATTCTCAGCTTGATCCCTTCGGAAGCTGTCGAATCTGTCTTGTGGAGCAAAAAAATGCGCGATTTCCCGTTGTGGCCTGTGCCACGCCCATATTCGACGAGATGGTGGTTAATACCGACACCGAGCAAATCAAGGCGCTCAGGAAACTCGATCTCGAACTTCTCTTTTCGAATCACTTCGCAGATTGCGTGGCACCATGCAACCTCACCTGCCCTGCGGGAATCGACATTCAAGGATATGTCGGACTCGCAGCAAACGGCGAATTTGCCGCTGCTGAAAAACTGATAAAACAGCGCCTTCCGTTCCCGGGCGTGCTGGGAAGAGTCTGCCCTGCTCCCTGCCAAGCAGAATGCCGGCGAAATCTCGTTGAAGACGCTGTCTCCATCAAGCACATAAAACGCTTTGTCTCCGACTATAATTTTTCTCATAGCACTCGGTATGTCCCCGCCGTGGCGGAGCCAAGCGGTAAGACGGTAGCTATCGTGGGCGCGGGGCCGGCGGGCTTGTCGTGCGCCTATTACCTCGCTCAAAAAGGTCATAAATGCGTAGTATTCGAGCAACAACCGAAAGCCGGAGGGATGACCAGGTACGGGATCCCTGATTACCGCATGCCGCAAGATATGCTTGATGCGGAGATCGCCGAAGTCGAAGCCCTTGGCGTTGAAATCAGGTACAATACTCGGCTCGGCAAGGACATCAGCCTCGACCAACTGCAGCAAGATTACGATGCGGTATTTTTGGCCATCGGCGCATGGAACAGTAAATCCATGGGAATTCCGGGAGAAGAATTGGAAGGCGTGTATCAGGGAATCGACTTTCTGATAGAAGTCAAACTCGGCACGAAATTCGATCTTGGTCAAACCGTCGTCGTGGTTGGCGGCGGTAACACCGCCATTGATGCAGTCCGGACTTCTCTTCGCTTGGGCGCTGAGAATTGCTACATTGTCTACCGCCGCAGCCGCACGGAAATGCCGGCTGATCCCATTGAAATACATGATGCGGAAGAGGAAGGCGTCCAATTCCACTTCCTTACCAATCCCGTTAAAATTCATGGAACGGGTCGTATGGATTCCATCGAATGCGTCAAAATGGAACTTGGAGAGCCGGATGAGTCCGGCCGCCGAAGACCCGTCGTCGTGGACGGATCGGAATACAAAATCCAGGCTGACACCATTATCATGGCCATCGGGCAGGAACCTGACCCCACCTGTATCGACGAGGCAACCGGCATCAAGGCAACCAGATGGGCAACCTTTCAGATAAATGAGCAAACATTCCAGACCGATATCCCCAGTGTTTTTGCCGGCGGTGATGCGGTACGGGGACCCAGCACGGTTGTCGAATCTGTCGGAGACGGCCGCAGGGCGGCTGCTCAGATGGACAAGTTTCTCACGGGCAAAGAGATACCGCCGCTTGAAGAAGAATATTCCGTCCAACGAGGAGTCTCTCTCGAAGAACTCAGACCCTTCGAGAATGAATGGAAAGAACGGTTTCCTTCTGAACCGCGGGCCGTTATGCCGATGCTGGACCCCAAGGAGCGAATAAAGAGTTTTGTCGAATGTGAAACCGGATTCAGCGACGCTGAGATAAAACGTGACGCCGCTCGTTGTCTCGAGTGCGGCTGTTTGTCGCAGTATGATTGCGAACTCCGCCGGTTGGGAAAAACCGTCGGCGCAGACCCGGTCGCCTTGAAGACACCGGGAGAAATTCATTACGAACCGGACCTTCGCCATCCGTTTATCATGAAGGATCAGAATAAATGCATCTTGTGCGGGTCATGTGTGAGGGCCTGCGACGAATTACGCCAGGTCGGTGCGTGGGGATTTGTGGAACGAGGGTATATCACCACTGTCCAGCCTTCCTTTGGCAAACCGCTTCAGGAGACGGAATGCGAAACCTGCGGCACGTGTGTTCAGGCTTGTCCCACCGGGTCCCTCGGTGAACGATTCCAGGGTATCAAGCCGGTACCCGAGGACGTGGTCGACACTCCGGGAATCTGCACATTCTGCGGGTTTGGCTGCCAGGTAGGACTTAGCAACGTCGATGGTCGATTGGTTTCAACCCGAGCATTGAATCAAATCCCCAATAATGCCCTGCTGTGCAAATTCGGCCGTTACGGAACCCGTTACATTACTGCGCTTGAACGGGTTAAACAGCCTCTCAAGCGTGAGAACGGCGCCTTGAAACCAATAACCTGGGATGACGCCCATCGTTTCATTGAAGAGAAAATGAAGAATATCCCGGCCAAGGACTGGGGAATCTTTGCGGGAAGTCGCCTGAGCCTTGAGGAACTGGCACAAGTCAAAGACTTTGCAGAAAAGAGGCTGCCCGGTGCTCTGAAAAGTACCTTTGCGTATGATTCCGTCATCGGCGTCAAAGTTCTGTCCGAAGCCTATTCCTCCGCGGGATCTCCCTGGGCATATGACGAGGTTGACGCTGCTGATTTCGTCTTTTCCGTGGGACTTACCGAGGCCGATTTTATGAACGTTCTGGGCGTAAAAATGCGGACTGCCAAGGCCAACGGTGCTGCTCTCATGGGACTCGGCCGTGAGGGGTTTCAAAAGCTCGCCCACATTTTCGATGAGTTCTACGTAACGGAATCATACGCCGCGTTTCTTGCGGGGCTTTGCCGCGGTATCGAAAAGAAAGCGGACAGCACCGTGCGAGGCTATGAGGAAATGGTCTCCACCATAAAGGCTCTGAACCTCGACACCAATGACGCCGTGCTGCAAAGATTTCGCAACGCCCAAAAACCGGTAATCGTCGTTTCCGGCGAAGCAGGAAAGTCCGCCGTGCGATGGGCTGCCAACCTCAGTATTCTGCTCAATGCTCCCCTGCTCTACCACTCTCCGAAGGCCAATGCCGCAGGAGTGGTGGAAATGGGATTTATTGATGACATCTCGCCGCGCAAAGCTCTTTTCATCTTCGGAGAAGACCCCTTCGGCTGCGCCGCCGACGGCGTCGAAGGGAACAACGCTCTTAAAGGATCCGAAGTTGTCATCGTGGCTGATGCCTTTGTTACTCCCACCTGCGAAAAGGCGGATTTGGTGCTTCCCATCAAGGTGTCGGGAGAGCGCCAGGGTTCTTCTCTGTCAGGTGAAGGACGGCTCAATCGCTTTCCCTGCGCCCTCACGGCGGACTATAAAAGCCTGTTCGACAATTTGCCTGAAGCCCCCTTCCCGAATCACCTGGCGGGCCTTGAAAGCGGACAAAGAGCCCCTGCGCAATTGAACACGTGCGCAGTGGCGCCAGCGGAAATTGTCGACGAAACCGTACGTTTTAAGAATGGAGCTGATTTTCTCGAACTCCGGGTCCGCCAAGAGTTCGACAAACTTGGTCTGTAAGCACCTGCCGGCCATCCTCATCATTGCACGTGCCGTGTTCCGGCTATTGCAGTGAATCGATGAGGAGTAAGTCGTCATACCAAAACCATCACCGGAATTGCGGTCCCAACTGTGCCCGGTGATGGTTTTTTTGATGCGCCACAAGCGGTCGTCCTTTTTGATTGTCCCGGAAACAGCATCGCCCCTCTCACTCTCCCCGGAGCGGTTCCAGCCGCCACGGCAAGCAAACCTCCAAGCGCTGGAAGCCATGCTGTTCGGCATGCCTTCAATTCCTTGACATCTCAACAGGGTAACGTTATTGTATAACCCTTCTGTCAGGGGAAAAATTTCCGACGTTATCGAGCCTAATCGTGGTTGACTCTCCAAAAATCTACGACGCCTCCCGAATGCCCCGGAAAGACTTAGCATTCTGCAAACAGTATTTGGACAAGGTGTCACGAACATTCTCATTAAATATCAATGTATTGCGTGGAACCCCTTATCGAGGAATCCTGCTCGCGTATCTTTTGTGCCGGATAGCCGACACCATTGAGGATGACGGATACTTCCCCGCACAGCACAAAGCGCAAAAACTTCGTGACTATTCCCGTCTTTTCCCCCCATCAAAAGACTTTCCAAAGAAAATAGAGACCTTTTTGAGCGATATGTCTTTCACGCATCAGAATGACTGCATCGCCCTTTTGCTCAACACTCATCGTGTTTTTAATGAATTAGTAAAGCTACCCGCTAATATGATTGCGGTTATCTCTCATCATGTGAGAGAAATGGCGCAGGGGATGGCTGAGTTTCAAGAAAGGGGGAAGAAGCGCTCTCTTGCCTTCTTAGAGGATCAAAATGACCTTGAACGATATTGTTATTTTGTGGCCGGTACCGTCGGTCTCATGATCACCACCGTCTTTTCCGAATCTTCCCGGAAGGTAACGGGAATTATCCAAAAAAGGCTCGAAAAGAGAAGTGTGCAGTTCGGGCTCGGATTGCAGATCACCAACATTGCCAAGGATTTTTTCGGGGATCGTCAGCGCGGCTGGTGTTACGTTCCTCGTTCGTTTTTCCTTGAAGCAGGGATCGATCCTCTTATCGACACTTACTCTGACAAGGCTGATGCCTATCTCCGCGTTCACAAGCGGCTTGTCCATATTGCCCTGGCCTATCTTGACGAAGCGCTCCTCTATACATTGGACATTCCCAGGACGCTTGTCCGCTATCGCCTTTTCTGTTTATGGCCTCTTTTCATGGCCGTTGAGACGCTGGCGAGGGTCTACGGAGAGGGCAGTTTGTTCGAGGGGGAAGTAGTAAAGATTGGAAGAAATGACGTGAGACGGATCGTTCGAAACACATCCCTTTTGGTGATGTCAAACTCAGCTCTTGAAAAAATGTATCGTACGGTCGAGAAGAGAATCGGTAGGTAATTCCTTCAAAGCCGCGCCCCTTTGTTTCGTTCCCGCAGCAGTCGTTTTTTTACCGAAGCGACCGATACCCGCCGGTGACTCCATGAGGAGAAAAAACGATCTGCCACAACTGGTTTTTGCGTGCTCTGAAAGAACCGGCGCACGAAAGCAGATAATACTTCCACATCCGGTAAAAACGTTCGTCATAGAAGTCTTTGACGGCATCCCAGTTCTCATGAAAATTCCGGAACCAGTGCACAAGGGTCGTATCATAATGGTGCCCAAAACCGTGCCAGTCCTCGATCACAAACAGCCCCTCGACAGCCGAGCAAATCTGTTTCGCCGACGGGAGCATTGAATTTGGGAAAATATACTTTTCGATCCAGGGATCGTTAGCGGAAACCGACCGATTCCTGCCAATCGTCTGAAGGAGAAAGAGCCCGTCTTCTTTTAAACATTTTCTAACAACCGACATGAACGTACGATAATTCTTCACCCCTACATGCTCAAACATACCAATCGAAAGGATACGGTCAAAAGGTTCATCCAGTTCGCGGTAGTCTTGCCGGCGGATTTCGACAGAGAGCCCTCCGCAAAACTCGCGAGCAAACCGGGCCTGTTCTTCCGATACGGTTATGCCTATGACGCAAACCCGGTATTTTTCAGCGACAAATTGAGCTGTTCCTCCCCAGCCGCAGCCGATATCCAGAATTCGCATTCCGGGCTTCAAGCCCAATTTTCCGCACACGAGGTCCAGCTTGGCCTCCTGGGCTTCATCAAGGGTTGAAGCGTTTTCCCAATAGCCGCAGCTATAGATAAGGCGTTTGTCGAGCATGTGCCGGTAAAATCGATTTCCGATATCGTAGTGGCGTTTTCCTATGAAGTAGGCCCGGGAGGGCTTCTGAAGGTTGAAGACCTTGGCCTTCAGGATATCGAGAAGTTCTGTCCGGAGTCTGACTTTTTCATCTAAATCAGCGCGTAGTATTCTCAGAAAAAATTCATCAAGACGTGGGCAATCCCACCAACCGTCCACGTATGACTCACCCAAAGCGATTGACCCCTCTGCAGCGACTCGTCTGTAGAAATCATCATCATGAACCAGAATATCCCAGGGGCGCTCGCCGTCGATCACGATATCTGCCGAAGAAAACAACTTTTTAATTGTGCGATATCTTGAGCGGTGCACTCTCTTCTCCTCTTTACTAAATGCATCCAATCCCTCGACAGCGGTTGGGAACAGTAACCCTGGCATTTTTCTCGACGGGCGGAACTCCCACCTCTTTGCATTCCGCAACCATGCCGTCCCTCGTCAAATACCAACGGGTAGTGTCTGCAATCAGGAGGCACATCTCAACATCCATCCCCTCAGTGATCGAAGTCACCGGTTCTTCGCGGCCCTCTAGGGGGGAGTCGGGGTCTCGGGAGTTATGCTTTCTTGAGTGCTTTGGTCAGCTGGGCTACGTGCTTATGCTCTTCCGATAGTATGTTGTCGACCTTCTTTTTCTCTTCATCGGGGCGCACCATCTCTTTAAGGCCAACATAGTAAAGAATTGACTTGTTTTCCAAATCCAGGGCAATGCGAATTATCTCCTCCATGGTCTCTCTGCCGGTAAGCGAGTCTGCAACCGACGGGCTACCTTCACCGCCGTGGGTATCAGCTACTGCCTGAAGGTACAAAGATGCCTCGCCTTCAGGATCAAACGCCTGCTGGTACATTTCTCCTGCCGTCAGTTTTTCACGCAATTCCGCAAATGTCTTCT
The DNA here is from genome assembly GCA_016935335.1 of Deltaproteobacteria bacterium. Lineage (GTDB taxonomy): Bacteria > Desulfobacterota > WTBG01 > JAGOGO01 > JAGOGO01 > JAFGRE01. The sequence goes on along the minus strand of JAFGRE010000047.1, from coordinate 4,881 downwards.
TGTGCTGATCTTCCATGGCAGCCAGACCGTTCAGAAACTCCACGTTCCGCGCATCGGACTGCAAACCGGCGGCTTTCCTATAGAATGCCGCACCGTTGGTCTCGATCTGTATTGCCATCTCAAAAACTTCATCGGCGTTTAAAAATACCTTCATGCTATGCTCCTTTCGCTAAAAAAATGACGTCGAATTTGCGTCGGATCCCGCAACGAGGAACCACTCGCCAGCACCCACCTCACTCTATGGCTCGGCTCGCTCGATTTCATCATTCGGCTTAACCGTGCCGCCGTGAATGACTTCCACGAAAACACCTTCACGCGGCATAACGCAGTCACCGACCCTTGCATAAATGGCGCAGCGATCATGACACTCCTTGCCGATCTGGGTTACCCTGACAACAGCGGATTCCCCAAGCCGAAGAAGTGTCCCCACCGGGAGGTCTTTGAGAATTATACCCTCAGTTACAATGTTTTCACCGAAATCTCCGTGTTTCACTTCGACCCCCATCCGCAGCATCGTCTCGTGTGACTCCTGCGCGAGGAGGCTAATCTGCCGGTGCCACTCGCCGGCATGAGCATCGCCCTCAACCCCATGATTCGGAATAAGCGTTATCACGGGGACAGGCTTCTTCGCCGCGCCTTTTCCGGAACTTACGCACGCACTCAGTATCCGCGCCATTGCCGGTTCCTTCGATTTATAATGATAAACATCTAGTAAAAACGTGCGGTTGTCTTAATTCTACCATACTTTTCATGAGACTGAAACCGGGAGCACACTACCGGGCAAGGACTTCTCATTACCGCGCTTTTCCGCCAAGAAAATGAACCTTTCAACAACCCGGGTCGCCTCAACCCAAGGGGAAGATCCCTTTTCCATCACGAGGCGAACCATCCCTCATCCTTTTCCGACCGCATAAAATTATCGCCTCCCGATACTTTCTCCTTGACAAAAGCTCTCAAATTTAGAAAAAAATGTATTTCCATTATCTTGTGAGTATACCTGGAGAAAGATTTGAAGCAACTAAATAGTAATGCATTGTCCAATCGGTTCCAGCAAACCGATCAACCGGATACCCTTAAAGGGATAAGGGCTTTCAGGGGGATGCTATCCCCTCTTCTCAGCTTTTATGTAACCGGTCTTCTTATTTTTCTTTTTTTCAGGATTATTCTCTGCCTCATCTATTTCGACCGAGTCGACGCCGTTGGAAACAGCCTTTTTTTGTTCGTTATCGGTTTGCGAATCGATACGGTAATATTATGTTACAGCCTCATAGTGCCATTCCTTTCCGTCATCATTCTTCCCTCGGCATACATCCGAAAAATGCAAGGGGGATTTTCATTCTATTTTTCCCTTCTGGCTTCACTTTTTGTTTTTCTTGAAATCTCCACCTTTCCGTTTATGGAAGAGTTCTACACCCGGCCTGACCGTCTCTTTTATGAACACATGGTCCAGGTGCGGGAAGTTTTTACCACCATCTGGAAAGGGTATCCGGGTACGGTGCTAATCGGGTTGGCCGCAACGTCAATCATTGGCCGACTGGTATTCTCGTTTTCACAAAAACGGTTTTCCGAATACGGTTCCTACCAGCTTATGCAACGAGGCATCGTTGTTTTCATTATCGTGCCATTCCTTTTTATGGGTGCCCGGTCCAGTCTCAAACACCGCCCGATCAATGTCAGCGATACGATGTTTTCCACCAGTCATATTGTTAATCAGCTTGGCCTCAACTCAACCTATTCTTTAATTTCCGCGTATATCGACATGAAGAGGCCTGAAAAAGACGCCGGAAGACTCTACGGCACCATGGACCCGCCGGAACTGTTGGAAAGAATAAGGAAAACTGCCTTTATTCCTCCCGAGGCGTGCCAAAATCCTCAAATTCCGCTGCTCCACCTCCAGCCGTCACATTCTCCGCAGCAGCGCCCTTATAACCTCGTAATCATTATAGAAGAGAGTCTCGGAGCGGAATATGTCGGTTGTCTTGACGGTCTCCCTCTCACCCCTTCTTTCGATGAACTCACTAAGGAAGGGCTGCTTTTTACCCGTCTTTTTGCTACCGGGACCCGGACGGCTCGGGGCATCGAAGCGGTTGTTTCCGGATTTTTGCCGACCCCCGGCAAAAGCACTATTAAACTCGAACGCTCCAGAACAAATTTCTTTACAATCGCCGAACTGCTCCGTCGCTACGGGTATGCCACTGCCTTTATTTATGGCGGCAACAGCCACTTCGACAATATGCGGGAATTTTTTAAAAACAACGGTATCCAGAAAATTTATGAGGAAAAGGACTTCGAGGAACACATTTTTCGAGGCACCTGGGGAGTCTCCGACGAATACCTGTTCCTGAAAGCGAATGAAGTGCTCAAAACCTATGGCGACCAACCTTTCTTTGCCCTTATTCTTACGACATCAAACCACACTCCTTTTGAATTTCCCGACGGACGCATTGAACTGTGCGAGGAACCGAAAAAAACCCGTCACAACGCGGTTAAGTACGCTGATTATTCCCTCGGGAAATTCTTTGAAGCTGCGAAGCAGGAATCCTATCACCGGAATACCCTCTATCTGATCATCGCCGACCACGGCACCAGACTGGAAGGAGAAGATCTCATTCCAATCCACAAGTTCCATATACCCGGTTTGATTATGGGGCCCAATGTATTGCCGGGAACCTATGATAAAATAGCAAGCCTTATCGATATGGCGCCCACGCTGCTCGATTTCATGGGCATCAATGCAGAGCACCCACTTGTTGGAAGATCGTTGTTGACGCTTCCGGAAAACGCCGCCGGAAGGGCTATAATGCAGTACGGGACCAGCCACGCTTTACTGGTTGATGACAGAGTGGCTATCCATCGGCTCCATGGAGACCCGACACAATTCCTCTACAAACACGGCAAGCTGACGCCGACACCTCTCGATCCGGAATTTGACCGGAATGCCCTGGCCTATGCGCTCCTGCCGGGCTATTTGTATTACAATCGCCTCCATCGCCTCCCCACAGAGCAACCGCGATGACGCCCTAAGGATGAAAATGGCCGCCGGTCCTTGCATCCAAAAACCCGACGCGGTCCAAACCCTCAATAATGCCGTCCGGTCGCAGCACGGCACCGGCCGGCAAGATCAGCCCAACTGACAAGTCACCACGATCTATCTTTAAGGCGGATGAGACATCGGGCTCCGGTTCAATCACCATGAGCGATATGCTGAATCATCTGTTTGATGACCTCTTCGGATATTTCCCGGGTAAGAATGTTGTCCGGATGCTCCCTCTGAAAAGCGGACGCCAATTCCCGCGCCGCCGTTTGAATATCCCCGGTGCGACGGTAAGTTTTCTCCAGTAAGGCACGATACTCTCGAGCCTTAACAGCGGTCGCTCGGGTGAAATCCTTAGCCTCAGCCCCCACCACGCAACCATAGTGGTCGGCGCAGACATACTCTGCATCCAGATCCTTTATCTTTTCAAGGCTCTGCTGATACATCGTGAAATTTGAGTTTCCATAGGTAAGAATTGTCTCCTTATAGGGGATGCCCCCGGCGTCCGATGCAAAGAGTGCTTTGAGCTGCGGCACATACGCGGTGATAGAGCATGAGGAGTGTCCCGGAGTCTCGTGGATCAACACGTCGAGATTCCCCAGCTCAAGGCGATCACCTTCGGAAAGAGCGTTCCCGGTAACGTCATCTCGCCAGTCCACGTCGTATCGGTCGCATACTCCCTCTTTTCCCATCCGCAGGGAAACCGCTCGGCTGAATTCGTTGATAATTCTGCGGGCCTTTACCATTTCCAGGATCTCCCAGCCGCGTGCGGAGGCGTAGACATTCAGATGCGGATAGCGCCGTTTAAAGAAGGGCACAATCCCCACATGATCAAAATGGGCGTGGAGGATCAAAAGCTTCGTTATCCGCGTGGGGTCTATGCCGAAGGTATCAAACTGTTCGAGCAGAGAGGGAACAAGGTAACTAATTCCGCCGCTTATGATCATTGATTCCGTTGTCCCCTCAACCACGTAGACACACGATTCCGCACGTCCCAACATCCACAACCCCTCTCGAATCTTCCCCGGCTCCCGTATCCGCACGCGCAACCTCCTTCATCCCATGGTTTTGATTTACACCCTTCTCAACAATTTCCCGGCAAAGCACGACCGGAAGCCCGGTAAAGGGACGCCCTATTCTCTATACCGGGGATTGGGTCTTCTCTGCCTCTTTGACGTCGTTGAGATCGAGGATATATCCCCATCCTTCCTCTTCGATATCTCTTCTCCTCCCTAAAAACTTTATATATCAAGTCTGGAAAGATGGCAATCGGCGCCTCGCCAAAATCCGGCGATTTCATCAAAAACGGTTGACCAACCCGTTTATGTAAATTATGATTTATAATTATAATCGGAATATTTCAGGAACAGTTCAAACGGGAGGAAACCCATGGACAGAAAAGAACTGATGGATATGTTCAATAAGCGGCCCCGCATCGGAACATTGAGTACATCCGACGGCAAGGGAGCGGTAAACGTGGCGGTATTCGGTTCTCCGCACATGATCGATGGAAACACGGTGGTCATGGGAATCGGAGACAACCGCTCCTATAAAAATCTTAAAAAAAATCCGAAAGCGGCTTTTATTGTCATGGAACCAGGCCAAACCCCGGCCGAGTGGAAGGGAATAAGGGTCTACCTGGAGGCCGTGGCCGTCGAAAGCGAGGGCGGTCTTTTCGACAAAATCAAAGGAGAAACTGCCAACAGAGCCGGCAAAGCAGCGGCCGATATGCTCAAAGCGGCAATAAAATTCACCATAACGGAGGTGCGCCCTCTCATCGATAAGAAATCGTAACGAGCGGGAGAGACCGTTCTTTCATAAAATATCCCCTTACTCATTGCAGGTCC
>JAFGRE010000234.1 GCA_016935335.1 Deltaproteobacteria bacterium | reverse complement strand
TGTACTCGAATATATTCAAAAACATACCACCACTTAATAATTAAAACGGTTGACCTCTAAACAGCTTTTTTTAGAGGTTCCCTTAAAGGAGTTCACCGAGATGCCAAAGCTGAATCAGCGAATGAAAGAGATCTTTGAAAAACAGATGCCTGTGGTGCTGGCTACGGCAACCAAAGACGGGCTTCCGAATGTGGTCCCCATTAACGCTAAGAAAATACTCGATGATGAGACCATTCTTATTTCAGATCAGTACTTCGATAAAACCCTGAAGAACTTCAACGACAATCCCCGCGCGGCAATCACCTTCTGGGATGGCCTTGAAGGATACCAGATTAAGGGAACCATCACCATCGAAACCTCCGGGGAACGGTTTGAGAAGACCGCCAAGTGGATACAGGAAGTCGGTGAGGCCTCGAATCTTCCGCTTCGTTCGAAAGGAGCGGTTATTTTAAGAATCACCGATATATACAACGTCGCTCCCGGACCGAATGCGGGTAAACGGATCGAATAACGACCCTGCGGAAAGAAACGTTTAGAAACGGATGAAAAAAAGATGCAGATTTCAGTTGCGAGCGGAAAAGGAGGAACCGGAAAAACCACGATTGCGACCAGCCTCGCCCTATCAGTCGATAATACTCTCTATGTAGACTGTGACGTTGAGGAGCCGAACGGGCATATTTTTCTGGATCCACGCATCACCGAACGCGTCTCCGGGGGGATACCCGTTCCCAGGGTTGATGAATCGCTCTGCACCCACTGCGGCCTCTGCGCTGATGTTTGTGAATACCATGCCATCGTCGTTATCAAGGACAAGGTATTGCTTTTTTCCGAACTTTGTCATGGGTGCGGGGGATGTACCTATATGTGCCCTGTCGATGCCATTGAGGAGGTGGAGCGGGAAATCGGGATAATTGAAAAAGGTATCATCGGAGCGAAGACCTTCCTTCAAGCCCGCCTCAATATCGGCGAGCCCATGGCGCCGCCTCTGATACGAAAGGAGAAAACATTTCTCGATCATGATAAGACCATTATTATTGATGCCCCGCCCGGAACATCCTGTCCGGTGGTTCAGGCGATCAGCGGAACCGACTTCTGTGTTCTGGTCACCGAGCCCACACCGTTCGGGCTCCATGATTTGACATTAGCGGTAGAAATGGTGCGCGTTCTCGGCATTCCCGCCGGAGTCATCGTCAACCTCGCCGATATCGGAAACAAAGATGTTTGGACATACTGCGAGCGAGAAGGCCTTCCCATTCTCATGGAGATTCCCTTTGACCGGCGAATAGCCGAGGCTTACTCACGAGGAATCCCCTTGGTGAACGCATTTCCCGAATATAAAGAAAAGTTTTCAGATCTTTACCACACCATCCGACAAAGGACAGCCTCATGAAGCAACTCACGGTGATCAGCGGCAAGGGTGGAACCGGTAAAACCAGTATTACCGCTGCGTTTGCAGCCTTGGCGCATAACCACGTTATCGCTGATTGCGATGTCGACGCCGCCGATCTCCACCTGATCCTGGATCCGGTGATCCGCAAAGAAGAACCGTTTTTCGGCGGCCGTCTTCCTGTGCTGGATCGCGACATCTGCGATGAATGCGGCATTTGTGCCGACCAGTGCCGCTTCGACGCAATTCATGCATTCACTATCGACCCCATAGCCTGCGAGGGGTGCGGCGTCTGTGCTCACGTCTGTCCCCGCAAGGCCATCATCATGGAAGAAACCCAAAACGGACACTGGTTTCGTAGTGACACCCGCTTCGGTCCGCTCATTCATGCCCGACTCGGGATTGCAGCGGAAAACTCCGGCAAGCTGGTAACCCTCGTTCGCGAGCAAGCCCGATTAGCCAGCGAAACCGACAAGAAAGACCTGATCATCATCGACGGACCGCCGGGTATCGGCTGTCCGGTCATCGCCGCTATTGCCGGTGTCGATCTTGTGCTCGTGGTAACTGAACCGACGCTTTCGGGGATTCATGACCTGGAGAGGGTTTTGGGCGTTGCTCGTCACTTCGCTGTTCCCGCTCTGGTCTGTATCAACAAAGCGGACATTAATCCCGACAATACCGCCACAATCCGAACCTACTGCAAACGCAACCACCTCGGGATTGCCGGAGAAATTCCCTTTGATCCTGCAGTTACCAAGGCTATGGTGGCAGGTCAGTCGATTATCGAATATAATGATAGTTTTGTATCCGAAGGCGTAAAGCAAATGTGGAATAGGATTATGGCTTCTCTCCAGGACAAATCTCCCGACAATCCTAGCGTGAAGATCCCTTAATAGAAAAATATCAAATTGTGAAGACCTATTTAGATTGCATACCCTGTTTTGTGAATCAAGCCCTGCGAACAGGGCGGCTCGCAACCTCCGACGAAACGATCCAACGCGAAATTCTCGATCGCGTGATGAAAAAGCTCATCAGGTTGCCGTTGCATTCTCCCCCTCCCCGGATAGCTCAAGAAGTGTACGAGATTATCCGGAAGATCACCGGAAATGAAGACCCCTATGCAGCGATAAAAAAGAGGCACAATGAAATAACCCTCGGCTTATATCCGAAATTCAGAGAGATGACCCACGAGGCGGATGATCCGCTTTTTTATGCCCTCCGTCTTGCTATCGCCGGCAATAGTATCGACTTGGGCATTGAACGAGAGGTGACAGATATCGAGGGAGAAATTTTTACAACCCTTTCGTTGCCGGTAACCGTCAACCACTATGATGCGTTGAAAGAGTCGTTGCGCAAAGCTCGCACGATTCTCTACCTTGGAGACAATGCCGGTGAAATCGTCTTTGATCGGCTTTTAATGGAAACACTCCTTAACCACGGCAACACTGAAATCATCTTTGCTGTCCGAGAAAAACCCGTTATTAATGACGCCACCATGGAGGATGCGAAGTTTGTCGGAATCGATACCGTCGCAACAGTTATCTCCAACGGTTCCGATGCTCCAGCCACGATTCTCTCCGAATGTTCCCCGTTCTTCAGGGAAACGTTTCATCGTGCAGATATGATCATCGCCAAAGGGCAAGGCAATTACGAATCTTTGAGCGACGAACCAGGGGAAATTTTTTTCCTTTTCAAGGCAAAGTGCCGCATGATTGCAACTCATTTACATGTCAATGTCGGAGATAGCATAATAAAAAAACAATCCTGCTGACAGAGGACGTTTTCGACAATGAACGACAAAATTGAAGATGAATTCCTGGAACAATTACAAGCGGAAATCATCGAACAAGCCCGGAAGGTTTATTCTCACAAAGTAATAGATCGCTGGCTTCACCCCAACAATTTACGGACTATCGAGAATCCTCAGGGTTATGGGAAGATGACCGGTCAGTGTGAGGATACGATAGAAATCTTCTTAAGAATCGTAAAAGACCGGATAGTGGAAGCCACATTCCTCACGGATGGGTGCGGCACAACCCTTGCCGCCGGCAGCATGGTAACGGAACTAGCCCAGAAAAAAACTATTCAGGAGGCTTTTCGGATCAGCAAAGATCTGATCCTCAAAGAGCTGGAGGGACTCCCCAAGGAGAGCGAGCATTGCGCCCAATTGGCCTCCAATGCCCTCAAGGCCGCCCTGGTCGACTACCTTGCCTCCAAGCGGGAGTCCTGGAAAACGCCGTACCATAAACGATGACGCCGTTACGGAGAGTTCAGCTGACAGGTTACCCCTCTTGGAGGGGAGCACCCACCGTACCTCTCTCGCAGGAAATGACATTCAACAATGATAAACGATCGGATTAAAGAATATATAGCGTCAAAAGTTCCGGAAAAAGCGGTTGTCGACCTGCGAATCGGCCTTGGCTATACCGGGGCCCTTCTCGATGATGGATGCGC
>JAFGRE010000046.1 GCA_016935335.1 Deltaproteobacteria bacterium | reverse complement strand
TATATATGATGCATGCATAGTCTGCAACAATCAGTAATCTCCTTGAGTCTCACCCGCAGTGGTTCGTTGCGGTGATGGGATGAATTAGAACCGTTGGTACTCAATGGACTGCGGCGGAGAATGTACCGTGGGGACGTTGAGAAAGGGCCGGTCAGTCTTTCGAGTACCCGGGGAAGCCCTCAAGGGTTTCGAGGGCAGCCGAACGGGCAACCGGGAAAAAGCAGGGGTGCCTTAGCCTTTCGGAGGCGCCGGCGAACGATTCGGGCGGTGTTGGCGGATAAAGAAATCCCCTGCTCCTGAACGGGAACCGGTTTATTGCGAGTCATGAACAGATGAAAGTGTGAACACGCGAATGTGTTGTTTTTGCAGAGAACTCCAGCCACAGGGCGTATAAGCGCAGCACGGGTGGAGGGGTTTGGGGTGGTCGCGCATGGGAAAGACCTGTTTAGCATCGAATTGGATGGATGGAGAGTCCCGAGCACACAAGAATATCCTCATCACCGGTCGGCCCGGTATTGGCAAGACAACCCTTGTCAGAAAAATTGCGAAAAAAGCTGTTTCTTTGAATCCTGCCGGGTTTTATACCCAGGAAATCCGTGAGCACGGTGTTCGGGAAGGCCTCGAGTTGATAAGTCTCGAGGGGAGGAAGGGCATGCTGTCGCATGTAAGGATAATAAGCAGGTTCAGGGTTGGCAAATACGCCATTGATGTTAAGGGGTTTGAAGACTTTCTTCGCACGATCCCCTTTTTTCACTCCGCAACCGAGCTTGTTATCATTGACGAGATCGGAAAAATGGAATGTTTTTCAGACACCTTTACGGCTCTTATAAAAGAGATTTTTGACTCCTCTAAGCCGGTGGTGGCAACCATTTCTCTAACCGGCAGCGGCATTATTGCGGAGATAAAGAAACGGCGGGATGTAACTCGTTTCGAGGTAACATCGGGCAACCGGGATGCGATAGTGGCGGAGACCCTGCGATTGATTTTGAGAATGGGATAATCGCTTTTCTCCGGAAGGCGAACCGGGGGATGATAACCGGCAGGGTAATGCGATCCGTCGTGAAAATGATTAGGCAAAATAAGATTGACAAACAGATCATCTTTTTCTATTCTTATCGCACCGAAGGCGTGCGGGCATAACTCAGCTGGTAGAGTGCAAGCTTCCCAAGCTTGATGTCGCGGGTTCGAATCCCGTTGCCCGCTTATCACCAAATGCACCTGCTCCCGCGAAAGCGGGGGTGTTTGTCGCGTATCGGTGAGGACAAGCTTCCCACTGTTTTGAGAGCATGATTCGCCCGCTGGGAAGATTTTGATTGATTTTAGTCGATAGTTTATATAATATAGACTATAGTCCTTGGAAAGTGGGCAACGCTGCCCACTTTTTTATTGGATATTGCTTTATGAGAATGCAGCTATTCGGCGGAGCGCGGTCATCGATTAACGTGACCTGAAAAGACCGTATAATTGTTTTAACCATGGATGTAGGATTTTTGTCTACGGTTCGTGACTTGGCGAACCCCGTCATTGAAGAACTTGGCTTAGAACTGGTTGATCTTGAGTATATTCGGGGAAGGCAGGGATGGGTGCTTCGCATCGTTATCGACAAGCAAGGTGGCGTAACCCTGGATGATTGTACGAAAGTCAGCAGAGAGATCGGATACGTTTTAGAGATTAAGGAGGTAATTCCGACCTCGTACAACCTGGAAGTCTCCTCCCCTGGGGTGGAACGTCCTTTGAAGACGCCACCGGATTTTGAGAGATATGTGGGGCGAAGGGTTTCCGTCAGAACATCCGGCGAGGTGGAGGGACGAAAAAATTTCAAAGGAGTCCTGAAATCAATCCACGAGGGGCGTGTTTATGTTGATGTTGACGGAAAGGAATGGGAAATCGGACTAGGAAATATTGATAAGGCTAAGTTGGTTTACGAGATACCGAAAAAAACTCAACACAGCCCCTAAACGCTCCAGCAAAAATTTAATATTAAAAGGTCGCTATGGCAGAAAAGGTTGATCAGTATTCATTGGAACGAATCTTAACAGAGATTCGCCGTGATAAAGGTATCGATAAGGCGGTTATTATTGAAGCGCTTAAAGCTGCTTTGTTAACGGCAGCAAGGAAAAAATACGGGCCTCGGATGGACTTAGAAGCCCAGTTTAATCCTGAGCGAGGAGAGATTGAACTTTTTAGTTTCCGGGTGGTAGTGGAAAAAGCGCGCAACGACCAAAACGAAATTTCATTGGCGGAAGCACAACTCCTTGATCCCGAAGTGGAAATCGGGGACAGCTTAGGAATTAAGCTGGAGACAAGAGATTTTGGTCGAATTGCCGCACAAACCGCCAAACAAGTCATTATTCAAAAGATCCGTGACGCCGAAGGCGAAAATATTTATCAAGATTTCAAAAGTCGGAAGGGTGAAATTATTGCTGGTACTGTTCACCGCTTCAATAAGAACAATATCATTGTCAACCTCGGTCGTACTGAAGCGATTCTGCCTTATTCCGAACAGGTTCCGGGAGAAGTATACCATCAAGGTGACAGACTTAAAGCTTATATTATTGATATCAGAAAGGGGACCAGAGATCCTCAGATTGTCCTTTCGCGAACCAGCCCTCAATTCATGGCTAAACTGTTCGAACTTGAAGTGCCTGAAATAGCTGACGGGATAGTGAAAATTAGAAGCGTTGCCCGAGAGCCGGGTATTAGATCCAAAATAGCCGTCGCCTCGCAAGATCCTGATGTGGATCCCGTGGGTGCCTGTGTCGGGTCTAAAGGCTCCCGAGTGCAGGGAGTCGTCCAGGAACTGCGCGGAGAAAAAATAGACATCATCCCTTGGTCCGATGACCCAACGAAGTTTGTCTGTAATGCACTCCTGCCAGCCGAGATTTCAGAAGTGATTATTGATGAAGCGGGAAGGGCCATGGAGATTGTCGTAGCTGATGATCAACTTTCCTTGGCGATCGGAAAGCGGGGACAGAATGTTCGCTTGGCGGTGATGTTGACAGGCTGGAAAATTGATATTAAGAGTCGTTCTCGAGTGAAGGAGATGTCGCAAGCTGCGTTCAAGAATCTCTCGGCTGTGCAAGGAATAGGAGGAATTACCGCCGAGATTCTCTTTAATGAGGGGTTCTCCTCCGCTCAAGATCTTGTTGCGGTGAGTGTTGAAGAATTGATGAAAATCCCGGGTATTGGAGAGAAGAAGGCACATAATATTAGAGCGGCTGCGGAGGAATACTTGCAACAAGAGGAAGCGGGTACGAACCTAGAGGACACAGGCGAAGAAGAGAAGCCGTAAATCACAACAAATGTACTAGGAAGTCAATGACGAGCAAGAGAGTCTACGAATTAGCGAAAGAACTCGATCTGAACAGTAAAGAATTGATCAAAGCGATTAAAGAAATGGGGATTCCCGTATCCAACCACATGAGTGCGCTTGATAGCATTGATGTTGAGAGAGTGCTTCAATACTATACTCCCCCGGAAGAAAAGGAGGTTATCGAGAAGCGAATAAAACCGTCTGTTATTAGACGCCGAGTTCAAAGGCTGAAGCCCGAACCCGAGACGGTGGTCATGCCTGAGCCTGAGCTTGAGACGGTGCCAAGCGAACCTCCTGCCGAAACAGAAGCTGAGGGGAAAACTGAGGAGCTTATTGCGGAGGCTGATCTCACGAGCCCGGCTCCTCAAGAAGAGATTACCGAAGAACTCCCTGTCTCGCCGGATGAGCCCGCGGAGGGTGAAGCGGTCACGGAATCGGCTGCAGAGAAAAAACTCGAGGATAGGAGAGGAGCGATAAAGGAGACAACGGTAGAAGCGCCGACTGTGAGCGGGGTGCGCGGACCATTTGCAGCAGAACGAAAAAAAGGCTTGAAAAAGAGACCGAAGGACGAGCCGGCCAAGGTAATCAGCAAGCCGATACCTCCTCCCGCCGAAGAAGCCAAGACCGATACAGAGAAAAAGAAGGAACCATCGCGGCCAAAAAAGAAGCGGGTCTTTGTTTCCCACGGTGTTCCTGAAACGGAAACGGTTGCCCATAAGACGGGGAGAAAAGCGGAACGCTCCATAATAGAAGTTCCTAAAGTTAAGCATGGGCGAGAGCGAAGGGTTGTTAAGGGGAAGAAAGTTGAGCGTGTTATTCACAAGAAAACCGAAATTACCACGCCGAAGGCAATTAAGCGAAAACTTAAGATATCCGAAGTGATTACTGTTGGTGATCTCTCGAAACGAATGGGCATCAAGGCCAGTGAAGTCATACAGAAATTGTGGGAACTTGGCCTTATGGCCAACATCAACCAGTCAATTGATGCGGATACCGCTCAACTGGTAGCTGAAGAATTTGGATACGAAATTGAGAAGGTTTCTTTAGAGGCGGAAGAAATTTTGGCTCGTGAGGAAGATGACATCGCCCACTTGGTTCACCGTCCTCCGGTGATTACGGTAATGGGTCACGTTGACCATGGAAAGACCAAGTTGCTTGATGCTATCCGAGAAACGAATGTAATGGGCATGGAGGCGGGAGGAATAACGCAGCACATTGGCGCCTATCATGTTAAACTTGAGCAGGGAGAGATTGTCTTTATTGATACGCCGGGACACGAAGCTTTTACTGCCATGCGTGCCCGAGGGTCACAGGTTACCGATATCGTCGTGCTTGTGGTAGCTGCCAGTGAAGGGGTCAAGGAGCAGACGGTTGAGGCTATTAATCATGCAAAGGCAGCCAAGGTTCCGATCATTGTAGCCGTTAATAAGATGGATCTTGCGGAAGCAGACCCGGAACGGGTGACGCGTGAGCTTTCGGACCACGGATTGATTCCGGAAGCATGGGGAGGAGATACGATCTATGTTGAACTCTCTGCAAAAGAAAAGACGAATATCGACAAGTTATTGGAAATGATTCTTATTCAGGCTGAGGTTTTAGAACTCAAGGCGAATCCTGATAAATTAGCCCGGGGGGTGGTGATTGAGTCCCGCGTCGATAAGGGACAGGGTCCGGTGGCGACAGTTCTTATACAAGAGGGAACCTTAAAGGCGGGTGACCCCTTCGTGAGCGGCCAGGTTTTCGGAAAGGTCCGGGCGATGCTAACTGATAGAGGCAAAAAAATAAAGAAAGCCGGACCTTCCATGCCGGTAGAAGTGGTGGGATTTAACGGTCCCGCTGAGGCCGGCAATACCTTTATCGTGGTTAGTGAAGAGCGGAAAGCCCGCCTCGCGGTCGAACATCGCCAGGAGAAGGCGCGACAAATGGGCCTTACCCAAACCGGCAAGGTGACATTGGAAAATCTGTACGACAAGATAAGAACAGAGGAATTCAAGGAGTTTAAGTTAATTATCAAGGCTGATGTGCACGGCTCTATCGAGGCCTTGGAGAAAGCCATACGCGACATCGACGCCAAAGGTGAAGTCAAGCTCAATCTTATTCATGGAACCATCGGTGCTATCAATGAGTCCGATGTGATGTTGGCCTCGGCTTCTAATGCCATTATTATTGGTTTTAACGTGACGGCTGATAACAAGGCCCAGGAGCTTGCCGCCGCAGAGAATGTTGATATCCGCACCTATAGTATTATCTATGAAGTGATCGACGATATCAAAAAAGCGATGGAAGGTCTCCTCTCCCCCATTCAAAAAGAGAAAATTTTGGGTCGTGCCGAGGTAACGGAAGTTTTTCACGTTTCCAAAGTCGGTACAATCGCCGGAAGCAAAATAGTTGATGGGAAGATGATTCGGGGGGCGCAGGCACGACTTTTCCGTAATAATGTGATTGTCCATGAAGGGAAAATCTCAACGCTGAGAAGATTTAAGGATGATGTCAAAGAAGTCCTCGCCGGGTTTGAATGCGGGATAAAGCTGGAAAATTTTAACGATGTTCACTTAAATGACATTATCGAAGCGTTCGTTTACGAAGAAGTGGCCCAGAGAATCGAATGATTTTTTAAGTAAAGCGAATGGTAGTTGGAATCTGTCGGCTTGACATCCGAATCCACGGCAATAATTCTCTAAAAGGTAAGCGGCAGGTCATTAAAAGGATCATTGAGCGCACCAGGAGCAAATTCAACATTGCAATTGCTGAGGTGGGAGATAATGACCTGTGGCAGAGCGCAAAAATCGGCTTTTCGGTGGTGGGGAATGACAAACGTTTTATAAATTCTGTACTCGATACGGTAACAAGGTTTGTTGAAGAACTGAATATTGCGGAAATAGTTGACTCTGAATGGGAAATTATCCACTACTGACCTAAACGTCTTGTCTCGTCCCTCCCTCGCCCGGACGTCTCAAGCGTTGTGATCCTTCTTTCGTTTTTTCACCCGACACAGGCTATAGCGAAAAGCATTTATTCATCATTTAAACGACTGCGTGCCGAGCCCGAGGAGGTTCGTGATCGCTACTTTAGTGTTGTTAATAAAGCAATGGAGATCATTCAGGAGGAAATCGCATGGAGAGCAATCGAGCAAATCGTGTTGCTCACCTCATCAAAAAAGAGGTGGCCGAAATGCTTGCCAGAGAGGTTAAGGATCCTCGTATCGGTATGGCGACCATCACTGACGTTGTGGTGAGTAAGGATCTTCGCTATGCCCATATTTACTATAGCAGATTGGGAACAGAAAAAGAGGTCAGGGACGCCGGAGTTGGGTTGAAGCGAGCCACGAAGTTTATCCAGGGGCAATTAGGGCGAAGGCTGGCTTTGCGCTTTACCCCAATCATCGAATTCAGATTCGACAAGTCGCTGGAATACGGAAACAGGATCGACAAAATTCTCCACGAGATCTCCGAAGCTGAAGGCAGGGCGTCCGAACCCGAAATCAAGTAAAAAACGGACCGATCACGGCCGATGATATTCTTCTGGTCTTTTCTCACCATTGCCATATTTTTTGAACGAGCAGAGGGCCCCTTGCCAGAGTAGTCATTTTCTTTGCGGGGGTGCATTTTTATAAGAAAATTCCCAGAACGCATACCTATCCAGACAGATAAATGCCCTTTCCTCCGGTTCTATGATCGTTGCCGAAGTCACGGGCACACGCTAATCCGTGTGCCGCAATAGCAATCACGGCCGGTGGTCATAGGACGAATCGATAGTCAGTAGGCAGGGCTACTTTTTTGGTGGAGGGACGCGCTGTTATACCCTTGCTCAATTTTTTTCCGGCCAAGCCAAAAACCGTGAGGGCGGGAGCCCCAAAAAAGAGAAACCCCATTGCCGCCGCCCGATTCTCCCCTTCAATAATACTGGTCATACACCATGCTATGGCAAAGAATAAGAGCATGGTGCTAAAAATGATCCCGACCAACCACAACTTGGATAGGATTATCTCTTTTCGTGCAATCCACGTTTTCACTGTTATTAGAAAAACGACAACGAAGGCACCGAATATGAACCACATCAGTGACATAGTGTTTCTCCTTTCCTAAAGGATGTGAGCGGTTTTATTCCTCTTTCCACCATTCGGCATTTGCCCTTTTATCGAAGGTGTTTCCATAACCGAAGATTTTATCCATCCTTGCCATCAGGTAATGAAGTTGGTCACCAGGAAGGGCTGTGAGCCGTGAAATCAGGCGGTGGTTCCACATTTCAGTCTTATTATAGGGGCAGCTTGTAATACAGTTCGCACAGTCAACGCCGTTTTCCACCCAGAAATCAAAGCACTTTTCCGGATTGAGATACCACTTCTCAACTCCGGGATTATTAGATATGGTCGGCCCTTCAAGGGTAGGATCCCCAAACGGTATTGCCTTGGCGGGACAGCTTTCCGCACACCGTTTGCATTTTTTGCAGAAAGCGGCTACGCCGAATGTTTGCGGCGTGTCCGGCTTAAGCTCAAGCTCAGTGAACACCTTAACCAATCTTACCCGGGGGCCGAATTCTCTGGTAATAAGACAGCCCTGCCGCCCTATCTCCCCGAGACCTGCAGCCACTGCGTACGGGATACTGAGAGCGGTATCGTTGCCGCATGCAAAAGATCGATACCCAAGTTCACTCAAGAACCTTCTTACCGACCATCCAAGTTCAGCCATTCGGGAATAGCCGAGGCCGGTGCCGGCACCGGCAATGTGCGTCGGCGAACACGCTATCGCACCGTAGTCCATTTCAACAGCCATGACCACCACCGACTTCGGTTCAAAGGGGAGGCGCGTGGGAATGTGCTCGATGCCCGCAGGAGGCCGCAGCCAGTGTTCCGGTTGGCTCTCTTGAAACTTGACGATCTTGAGAAGGGAAGAATATGTCCAGAGAGGATCATACCGTGCTATTCCGACCAGACAAGCTCCCAGGAATTTCGCAGCCTTTTTAACCTTGTTTGAAGCATCTTGAACATTCTCAAACTCCCACTTCCGTGGATTTGTCCAGGTATTCCATTGATAGGCATCGGTGTCCGGCTGGCCGTTCATACTCCATTCCGCAAATCGGTATTCAACCGCCCACCCGGCATTATATAAGGCCTTGTCGAGCTGGGTGCGGCCGCTTTCCTTGCTTGTGGGTGCCGTCGCGAATTTCACCCACTTGCTTTGTACCTCCGGGTCCCATAAACCCCGGGCAAAGATGGTATATTTTTGGTCAAAGGGTCGGCAGGCATCGGTGATCTTGTTGGGAAAACCATCTGATTCTCCAATTGCGGTACGACTGCCGGCAGACGATGCAGCGCCGCGCTTTGCGGCTAGAAAGGCAGCCAGTCCAAACGTTGCCCCCGCAGCCCCGGCCTGAAGAAACTCACGCCGCCCCAAAGTAGTATTACCGCCGCCTACTTTCGAATTGGTGGCGTCATGCTTATGCAGAGTAAACGTACCCATAAGTTCCACCTCCTTGCGCCTTTGGTTGAGAAACAGTGTCATCTTTTGCTGAGTGCAATAGAAGCTTTTGACAAATTGACCGGCTATGGTTGTCGCTTGAAACAGAAAAATACAATGGAAACCGCCTTGGGCAGGAGCAGTGAGTATACCGCCCATCGCCAACATCTTCTATATGTTTCCCGCCCTAGCGGATGTTTTCCGGATTAACCGGTCTTTCCCTTTTGCTCACAGGCAACCCCGCCAGATGGAGAGCCTGGTTAGGACAGTTATCAATACATCTTAAACATTTACAGCAGATACTGGTATCGTAGTTCTTCTTTGATAAACAAAGATGAGCCGGACAGATGTTCTCGCACGTTCCACACAAGGTACATTTCTCCTTGTTTACCTCCGGAACGAAAAAACGGTTTGTTTTTGCGACGACACTGCACAGCATGCCTGCAGGGCAGCAATCTCTCCAGCCGTTTACAAAAAGACATCCCACCAAGGCTACAAGTGGCAGAAGGAGAAGATCACCATGCAGCGTGAAGTGCGCGGCGAAGCTGATGGCATTTCTCGTGAACACTCCGATGGGGCAAAACGTGCTGATAACGGGGTATCCGAATATGGCGATGCCGGCAAACGCGCCTGCCAGTAAGGCAATGCCGTCCTTGGCTCCCAGGTTGGGAAGTTTCCGAACTACGATCATTTTTACTCTTACCCGAAAGCCATTGAATTTTGCCGGCAGAATTGCGTTTAAGGCTTTGTAAAACCAGTCGAAGATAAATGCCACCGGACAGGCCCAAGAGCAAAACATCCGGCCCACAAGGATTACTAATCCCATAACAATGAGAAGCGCGGGCACCAGGTCCCAGTAAATTTTGCGGTTGCTTAGACAGATCTCAAAGAACCCGATGGGGCAGATCAGACGAACCAGTCCAAGATGCAAAAAACAGAAGGAGCCGACGCCCATCTCCCACAAAGTCCCGACAACTATCAACCCCAGAATACCACATCCGAACCATGCCCTTACTTTTTTGAAAGTCATACCGCCATACGCACTTCTTTTTCAGGAGTTATATCAATGCAGCGTACCGGACAAATGGCAGCGCATAGCCCGCAACCGATGCATTTAAAATTGTCAATGTAAGGCTTGTAGGAGGACTTGCGATGACTTAGGGAGGAGGGGATTTCTTTCGTCTTCAGGAACGGTTTTCCCTGAGGATTGGGAAAAAGAATACTGCCATCAACAGGGCATTCGAGAAAGCACATCAAGCAATTAATGCATTCCTTCTCGCGGATCAAAGCGCTTCCCATGCGGATTTTTTTTATATCCGGTGGCTTCGAGAGAGCGTCGGTAGGGCAAGCTTCCGTACATTTTAAACATGGTTGTCTCCAGGCAATGCACCCTCCCTTCTCGATATTCAGCGTGGGAGTCCCTATATTTTTTAAATCCGTGGTCAGTCCCACGAAATCAAGGGATCGGGTAGGGCATACCTGCACGCATATTCCGCATTTAACGCATTTTTTGAAAAATCTTTCTTCAACAATTGCGCCAGGCGGCCTCACGTAGTATCCGCTGGAAGAGAGCGTAATCCCTGCTCCGGAAAGGGCGATCATGAAGCCGAATTCACCGGTATATTTCAGAAAATCGCGTCGTTTCATATGCTTTCATCATTAGTCAAGGAGTAGGTCATTCTCAAATAAGATTTCAGCGGACCCCCTGCTGTGGCAAGCAAAGCGAGGATCGGTGCGTTTAAGCTCCCGGAACCGGATGATCTACCCAACCGACTACTTATGGCCTGACCGCACCCGTCAAAACAACTGCAGGAAGATAATTTCCGTAACGACCTGAGGGAAGAGACAATTAGGGGATTCATTATCAGTGCTGTTATTGTAATC
>JAFGRE010000045.1 GCA_016935335.1 Deltaproteobacteria bacterium | reverse complement strand
TTTTACCTGAGGAAAGAGCACGATTTTGCAGCAAGAAAGGTGACCATCGTTTATCACGAGAGAGGAGAATCGCCGTGAAAAGGATAAAGAAATTGTGTAAAGGCACGTTTTATCTGGTCGGGCTGTTAGTCCTGGGGTTGGGGATACAGGAGAAGGGAGCAAGCGAGGCCTTCGCACAAGCGGGGCCTGTGGCAGCATTTAGTGCCAGCCCCGTGTCCGGTCCCGCACCCTTGACGGTTAATTTTACCGACGAATCAACGGGCAATATCGTTTTCTGGTCGTGGGAATTCGGCGACGGTGGTACGAGTCAGGATCAGAATCCTACCCACCAGTATATAGAAACGGGTACCTACACGGTAAGGCTGGAGGTGAGCGATGCCTCCGAAAATACTGCGGAAGTGATTCTGGAAGGCGGAATCGAAGTGGGTGTTTCTTTAAACGCGGAGTTTTCCGCGCTCCCCGCGTCCGGACAGCCCCCTTTGCTTGTCAATTTTATAGATCTTTCCAGTCCGGAAGCGACGCGATGGGAATGGGATTTTGACAATAATGGAATCGTTGACAGTACGGTTCGGAGTCCGAGTTACGTCTACAATGAAATCGGTACCTACACGGTTCGACTCGTTGTTTATGATAACGACAACAACTCAAATATCGAGATCAAGCGGGATTTTATTAGAGTATCGGAGGCGGTTACCACGGATTCGCTTATTCAAATTACTAAATTCGAGAGCAGTTGCGCTACGTACCCCGCTTCCCCGAATATCCCAATTACGTTTGCCGCTCAGGCGATCAGTGACAGTGAAGGACCATTGCATTACAAATATTGGATCGTCCCTGATTACTGCAGCCCGGATTACGATTTAACCTGGATAGAGTATGATTATTCAACCAACAATGTCTTTACCTGGACGCCGACCGAGGAAGGAAATTATGTGATTGCCGTGTATGTTACCGACGTCACCGATGACATCTGTCCTGCGGTTGCCCGGCTTTCCCTCGGAGTTTATTCGCTGGGCAGTCTAGAGGTGGAAGTGAAGGACGCTACCACGGGCGACACCATTGAGGGGGCTGTAGCGGCAGTGGGGGGACTCAGCGCCACCACCAACGAAGAGGGGAGGGCAACGATAGCCGGTATAGCGTCGGGGGCCTATGAGTTACAGGTTAGTCATCCTACTTACATCACGGCAGAACAAGAAGTACGCATCCCCGGAAATGAGACCATCTTTAGCACAGTTGCCTTGTCTCCGGGCCTTGCCGCAGGAGAAACCAGAATTGTTCTTACCTGGGGCGAGACGCCGAGGGATCTCGATTCCCACCTGACCGGACCCGATGGATCAAGCGGGACCTTCCATGTCTATTATGCAAACCGGGAGCCTGCAAACGCGGGGGCGAATTTGGATGTAGATGATGTTACCAGCTATGGTCCGGAGACGGTGACGATTTTTGAACAACACCAGGGAATGTATCAGTATCACATTCTTGATTACAGCAGTGGAGGAGGAAGTAGTCCTGAAGTCGATGCGAATCCGAATGCAACCGCCCTCGGCCAGTCAGGTGCGAGGGTTGATGTGTACAGCGGTAGCGGCTTGATTAGCTCGTTTACGGTTCCGTCCGGGTACGGGACGAACTGGTATGTTTTTGATCTGAACGGGGCAACCGGGGAAGTGATACCGGTGAATACGTTGGGAGGTGGAACCGGCCCGGTGGCGGGGGGGGATCCGATGGCGTTTTGCGAGGAGAACCCCGGCTACTGTCGGGGCAACTTCCAAGGTCCCGATGATGACACCAAAGGCCTGGCGTGGGATGGGAGCGCAATGTGGGTCTGTCAGGGAAACCACTCGTTTTCCGTTATTTACAAGATGGATGTTGTGACCGAGGGGATTGACGAAAAGGATAGATACCTGGACTATTTCTTCAGTCCCGGTCCGAATCCCCAAGGCCTGGCTTGGGACGGAACCTACTTATGGAACCTGGACCAAACCGACCACAAGATTTATAAGATTGATCCGACCACCAAGCACGTTATAAGTTCGATACCGACGCCCACGAGTGACCCCACGGATTTTTATACAGGGCTTGCATGGGATGGTGAGTATTTCTGGGTTGCGGGATATCATATGGCGTTGAACCCGGAGACGTACGTGTACGAATACTCCAACTATTGGATTTATAAAGTCGACTCCGCGACCGGTGCTGTGCTGAGAACCATCAAAAATCAGCTCGATGCCGAAGATGGTTTTCCTCTTGGCCTGGCCTATGACGGAGACTATCTCTGGATCAGCACGTATGCCTCTGATCAGATTTGGAGAATGAACATGGAGACGGAAACGATTTCCGACACCGGGAAGCCTGCTCCCGACAACGGTAGCTATGGGATGACCTGGGATGGGCTTTATCTTTGGGTGGGAAGTTGGTACGGACGGTATGTAATTCAACTGAATCCGCGGTTTATCCCTGCCTTCACGGAGGAGGGCGCGTTACGGGTTAATATCATTCGTGTTACATCCAACAGCTCCGTTGTACCTCATCCGGTGGATACACCCATCACTTTTACCACCCAGGCGATGGGGCAGGCCTCACCCCTGTTCTATAAGTATTATATCAGCCCCGGTTATTGCACTGAGGGCTTCGGGGAATGGGAAGAGATTCAGGGTTATTCCGCCAGTAACAGTGTAGTATGGACACCTTCGGGGGAGAATGATTATATTCTCAGAGTCTACGTAGGGAGCGATATAACGAGTCAGTGCCAAGCGATGGGCGAGCTGTCGGTAGTGGTGGGGGAGGGAGGCCTCGGCGGAGCACCGACGGGAAGCCCTGGCGGGATGCATTAGCATGAATACGCGGGTTAAGGTGCGGGTTAAAGGATAGAATGGCGATTGTTTTATTCGGAGAGGGCCCTTACTGCAAAGAGTGGGGCCCTTTTATTATGATCGGGAGGATGGGTTAGGAACGAGCCATGGTCACGGATGTTGCTTGGAAGAGGGCAGTTTTGGATGTATGATCGAGGTGCGCGGTTTTTAAGGGCGTGAGGAGGAAAATCAGAGAGCGGGCGGAGGAATCTGGGATGGAGGGAGTTTCTGGAATCATTTGGAGTAGAGGGTGTTCGGAGAATGTTATGAGTGAGCTGGAAATTAAGATTTACTACGAAGATACTGATTGCGGCGGAGTTGTTTATCACGCGAATTATTTGCGGTATTGCGAGAGAGGGCGAACGGAATACTTCGCAGATCGAGGGGTCTCGATTCGAGATTACATAAAAGAGGGCATTAGTTTTGTTGTTTCGAGAGCGGAAGTTTTGTATTTTGCACCCGCTCGGTACGGCGACATTTTAGTCGTTCAGTCTGAAATTGAAAAGATGAAAAAAGTGACCCTGGTTTTTGACCAGACGATACGGAGAAAGGGCGAAAGCACTTTATTGGCTCGGGCTAAAATACGGTTGGGCTGCATCAATGGCGAAGGTAGACCGAGTGCGATTCCAAAGTCCGTAGCTGAGGTTTGTGGTTTCGGATGAAGATACGTACTGTGGGCAAATCAATTGTAATGGTTCTGTTAGGGCTGGCCTTGAACCTGACCCGGGGGATTATTGTTACGGATGCCGAAGAGGTCCCCATGGATGAAGCAAAAAAGGAGCGTTTTGATTCGGCCCAATCAGATGGTTTGACAGCGAGCGATAAAGAGTATCTTCTTTCCCTTGCCCGGGAAGCGGTGACGCGGTATTTGAGTGAAGGGCTACGAATCAGCGGCCGTGCGGAAAGTCTATCCCCGGCAGCCCGGGGGAAGCGGGGGTGCTTTGTGACCTTGCTGAAAGATGGCAAGTTACGAGGATGCATTGGGTATCTTCAACCGCGAAGTGAACTGTGTGATTGTGTGATAGAAAATGCCATCAATGCGGCGTTCCATGATACGCGTTTTCCGACTCCGGTTGGCAGCAATGAACTTGCTTTGATTAATTTTGAAATCAGTGTGCTTACGGAGCCGGAGAAACTTCAGGTTCAGGACCGCGAAGAGCTTTTGGACCACCTGGCGGCAGGGAAAGACGGGGTGGTTTTGGTTCAGGGTCGGCAGCAGGCGACCTTTCTCCCCCAGGTGTGGGAGCATTTCCCCGACGCGGAGAGTTTTTTACAGGCACTTTGCAGGAAGGGGGGAATGCCTTACGGTTGTTGGCGGCACCAAGATACCGATATTTATACCTACCGTGCGATTGTCTTTGGAGAAGAAAACCGCTGACTGGGAGAGCAGCATTACTTCAGCATTTCGCCCGGAAGTTCCGAAAGGGAGGATCGTTGCGTGTCAGGGGGAAGTGAGATGAAAAATTGACTGTCCCTTAGTTTGGGATTGATTGAGGGGTTGGCGAACTGAAGTCTCAAGGTAAATCCGTCAAGGGGAAGGCTGATATTGATAGAAGTCGGGAACGCCGTCCCGGTGATCTCTTTGTAGTCGGCGTAAAGAATTGTGGCAACCGTTTTTTCCTCACGAAGGACTGTCTTCCTTCGAATAAGAAGGGTTTTGGGATCGATGGTCAAACCGTTTATCAAGCCATTATCCGTGAACCAGACCGTATAGGTATCTCTCTCAACTCTGCATTCATCCATCCGATAGGATTTTTCAACTCCGGGAAGCAACCTTCTTAAAATGGATAGGATATCGGCGTCAGGCATTCCCGTCAGGTCTGATATGATTCCGGTGTATACCCGTGATGAAGAGGGAATGAACACGATGAGGTCCTCGGAGTCGTAGAGAATATCGAAGAGGGTTCCGCCGAAGGGACCGAATGCCTGAAAGCGAAGCTGGTCCGGTTGTTCCCTCCAGACGATGGCTCCGTTAAAGGAGCGCCTTTTTAGGGTGCTGTGGCGTTCATAGTGAATTTGTGCTTCCACCCAGGACTTGAGAGATGAGGTTGCGGTGGTTGAGCGACTGACCGCGGAGATAATCTCTGCCTCAGAAAGCGACGGCGGGGGGGAGGGGGGGATCGTGGACGGGGGGGGGACGCAGGCTGAGATCAGTATAATCAAGACAATAAGGGTTTCGAAATTTTTTTTCATTGGGAAAGGCGATCGCTGGGTTGTGGGAGATGCTTTGAGGTCCCGCCAGGCTGTTCCTTTTCTAAAACTGATGACGCCAGAGTTGCAAGATCATGGCCGGCGGGGGCCTGGAACACGCTCGTGGGGGCAATGGAGGAAATTCTTTTGAGAAGCTCGTCTCGAAGCAGGGGAGCGTCGAAGGAAGTCCTGGTATGCTGATCCAGCTTCCTGAGCGATTGAATAACATGGTGTTTGGTAAATATATAAGAGAGAAACCTTGCCAGGCATACGAGGACCGCCATAAGAATCTGGCGAAAGTAGTGGTGATTCTCGAACCGCAACGTGACGTTCTTCATGTTTCTGCTCCTCAAGCGAAGCTCTGGGCCTTTCAGGCTAGCGCAGGGATTCTTGGAAACCTAATTCTCAACTTATAATAGATAATCGAAAGGTGCGAGGAGGACAAGAAAAAAATAGTCCTTTTCCATACTATGGAATGCTCATGGAGCGGGTTACGGGTTGTCCGGGCAGATTGGTTTCATGGACAATGTGTGTAAGCCCTGAACTCTTATGCTATAATAAAAAAATCTCAACATTTCTATGAAGAGGAGACTATTCGCCATGAAACTATTCAGGAAAGAGG
Organism: Deltaproteobacteria bacterium; assembly: GCA_016935335.1. Lineage (GTDB taxonomy): Bacteria > Desulfobacterota > WTBG01 > JAGOGO01 > JAGOGO01 > JAFGRE01. Next base: position 16,750 of record JAFGRE010000045.1, on the reverse strand, counting down.
TTCCCCGTTTGTCACTCATCGGATTGTCATTGGTTTTATTGTCGATCGTTTTCTACTTTATTCACTTTATGATCTTCAGGGATCCCCACCACATTTTCATCTTTTTTGTGGGGGATGTTGCTTTTGTATTCATTGAAGTCCTGTTGGTTACCCTCATTATTCACCGTTTGCTTGAAGAGCGGGACAAGCAAGCGCGGCTGGAAAAACTGAACATGGTAATAGGTGCTTTTTTCAGCGAAGTGGGAACCGGATTGATAGCATATTTCTCTGATTTTGATCCCCGGCTGGATGAGATCAAGAGGGAACTTATCGTTGAGGGCAACTGGTCGGACCGGAAGTTCGAAACGGTAAATTCCAAACTGAGGAGATACGAGTTTGATGTGGAAATTCATGAAGGAGCGCTCAATCATCTCCGCAGATTTCTTCTTACAGAACGGGATTTTCTGCTGCGATTGTTGGAAAATCCCAATCTCTTGGAGCACGAAGAGTTTACCGAACTCCTGAGAGCGGTTTTCCATTTAACGGAAGAGTTGGCGTGCAGGAAGGATATGAAAGGGCTGCCTGCTGCCGATCTGCAGCACCTCGCCATGGATGTTAAGAGAGCTTATGTGATCCTTGTTCGTCAGTGGTTGGACTATATGAAGTATCTAAAAAACAATTATTCCTACCTATTTTCGCTTGCCATGAGAACCAACCCGTTCGACCAAAGTGCTTCCCCGATTATAATGGAGACGAGGTGAAGAATCGGCGGGCTTAAAAGAAGTCATTAGCGGCGGGCGATGACTCGGAAGAGCTTGGTCAAGTTTTATCTCCGCAGGTCCCGGAGTGGAGAAAAAGGTGGGCGGCTTCTGTGAGTGCCTTTACGTGGATAGCCGCGGCGTGATGGAGGGGGCTGGTTCCGACGAGAGGGTCCCAGGCTGCCGGGTCAGCAGAGCAGGCTAGCTGAATCTCAAGCCCGACGCGGGTTAGGGCATCTTCGACAGACATTCCTCGTATCCGACGCGCCGCCCTCCAGGTGGCTCCGCAAGGTGCGCCCCGATGCGTTGTGATAGCGGTGATCCTATTCTTGCAGATCTCCAGAATAAAGGTTGGTGTGCCGAATGTTTCACCAAAAAGGCCCAGACACGCCTGCCTGGGAAGGCTGCATCAGGTGATCGGGGTGAAGACACCGGGCATGGTAAATCTCTTTCCGGGAGCGACGACCGGGATAGCGCGACGGGAACAGAAAGATGCGAGGTCGTGCGATAGGTCGGGATGTTTCAAGAAATTCAAGACCAGATCAGCCTCAATGGCGGTGGGTAAGTATCGTGTGGGATCGTCGATAACGGGAGGCAGGGGGTCGTTGATTGAGACTGTATTAAGTGAAAAGAGTCCATGACCGTGTTCGGCTATGCCCGCTATTTTGCCGGCACCGTTGCCGTTCTGTTGAAAGATCATGATGGTTTGAAGCGCAGTGGAGGAGAGTCCCTGTTTTCTTTCCTGGGGGGTATGTGTGTAAGAATTGACTGCTTTCATGAGATTCGGTCGGTGAAAAAAGGAATGTCAGACATTCTGTGACTCGCACTCTTTCAACCTTTGATCGAACCGGGCACGTTTGTTTTCTAAGGTTTCCATGAGGCTCTCAAGCTCTTGAAAGAGGCATTCGATGAGCTTTTGACGGTTGTGAATGGACTGGGATAATTCAACAATTTCGAGGGCATCCTTGCGAGTCAAGGCCTTTTCCAAGGCTTCAGTGAGGGAGGCAATCTCTCTTTCGTTTGTCTCGATTTCATTTTCTGTTTGGACCATGCGGAGTTCAAGAGGACGTAAAGCTTTTGATCGCTCGCTTATTATATCCGAGCGCCGACGGCGCATGTCCTTTTTGGTCGGCTTCTCAACACGCTTGGTGGTCTCGCTCTTCGGCGTTACGCCGAGAGTAGGTTCTTCGTCTCGCCAACCTCCTGCTTCAAGAAATTGCTGGTAGGTTCCCTCGAAGGGGTAGACGCGATCGTCTTGAAATACGACAAGCCGTTCCGCTAGGGCGTGAAGATACATTTCATTGTGAGTGACCATGATCACCGCACCATCAAAACTATCGAGAGCGGCAAGCAACGCGTCACATGATTCCATATCAAGGTGATTGGTCGGTTCATCGAGAAGCAGAAGGTTGCAGGGAGTGACCAGGAGCTGTCCCAACAAAACTCGGCTCTTTTCTCCCCCGGAGAGGATCTCGATTTTTTTAAGAGCCGAGTCACTTTCAAACATCATGGCGCCGCAAATGTTTCGGGCCTGTTGTCGATCATGGGAAGACTGAGCGGAAAGGATTTCCTCCTCGACGGTCTTGTTGTTGTTGAGATTCTTGGTGTTGGTCTGCTCAAAATATCCTGTGGCGGCTCCGGGGCTGAGAATTGTCTCTCCTTCGTGGAGGGCCAGAAGTCCGGCGAGAATTTTTAAGAGGGTGGTTTTCCCCTTGCCGTTTCTTCCGACCACGAAGATCCGGTCATGAGCCCCGACGCTCAGACTGAAGTTTCGAATAAGCGGTGCGGTTGTTGGATAGCCGAACGAGACATTTTGGGCGTGAAGCACGTACTTTCCCTTAAATGGTTTGGAGGAGAAGGAAAAGTCCAGGGTCTTGATTTTCTCCAGGGGATTGCGTTTTTGCATTTTTTGAAGGGTTTTTATCCGTGATTGTACCAGGTTGGCGAGGCGGGCCTTGGCCCTGAAACGACTGATGAAGAGTTCGGTATCTTTTTGCCGACGCGCATCGTTCTTTCGGGTTTTTTCATAAATCTCCTCTTCATCGGCAATTTGAGAGTAGTATTTTTCGGTATCACCCTTGACTTTTCGGAGCTTGCGTCGGTGGATTCCCATAACATGGGTAACGATTCTGTCCATAAAGGTTCTGTCATGGGTGATGAGCATTACTTCATGGGGCCACGAAAGCAAGAACCGTTCTATCCAGCGTATCGAGGCTATATCGAGATAGTTGGTGGGCTCATCGAGAAGCAAAAGGTCGGGATCGGAAACGAGGACTTTGGCCAGATTCAGGCGGACCTGGAAGCCGCCTGAAAATTCATGGGGGCTTCGGTGGAAATCCTGATCCGAGAACCCGAGTCCCGAGAGGATTTTTTCAACCTTCCAATGATGGGTCCTTTCGTTTTCAGGAAGGCCCCGCATCCCCTCTTTAAGAACGGTGGTTTCCATAAATTCTATTTCCTGATGCACGTAACCGATGCGGTAGCCGCTGGGAATGACGATGACGCCCGAATCGGGATGCGCTTCTCCCACCAGAATGCGGAACAACGTGGTTTTTCCATGGCCGTTGCGTCCCACGAGGCCGACTCGTTCGCGGGAGTTGATTTTGAACGAAATGCCGTCGAAGAGAAGTTGGTCGGCAAAGCTTTTGATTAGGTTGTCTGCGCTGATCATATTACAAAAGGATTTCGGAAGATGCGAAAAATGATTATTGCGCCCGGCAGGGATGTCGTAACTTATTTGTGGCCGGGGGTAGGGAGCAGTATACTGCAGTTCTGATGAATCGCAAGGAAAAGTGTCACCGAATTGTTATCCCAACGCAGTAGCATGGCAGGGGAAAGGCCGTTCCAAGACGACCGCAGAGCGCCAGTATAAACCCTAAAGGGCTGCAAAATATCTCTGCAGACGATTCATGGCTTCCTGTATATTCTGCAGGGAATTCGCATAGGAGAAGCGGATATGCCCTTCCGCGTTGTCTCCGAAGTCTATTCCAGGGGCTACCGCTACCTTTGCCTTGGAGAGAATATCAAAAGCAAATGACCGGGAATCGTTGGAGAATCGCTTAGCATTGGCTAATACGTAAAATGCGCCTTGCGGTTCGAACCGTAATTGAAACCCTAGTTCGCGCAGCCGTTGAAGGATAAAGAGCCGGCGCTCATTGAGGGTTTTTCTCATTATTTCCACGTCGTTTTCAGCTTCTTCGAGAGCGGCGATGGCGGCCCATTGGACAAATGAATTGGCACTAATGAAGAAGTTCTGTTGAACCTTTTGTAAGGGACGAACAAACTTTTCGGGGACGATAAGATATCCGAGGCGCCATCCGGTCATGGCGTACTTTTTAGAGAAGCCTCCAAGAACAAACGCATTATTCGTGAATTCGAGGATGGAATGCTCGCGAGTTGCATAGACCAAGCCGTGGTATATTTCATCCGAAATGATGTAATGTCCCATGGCGGCAATTTCCCGCATTATCTGCGGAGAGAGGAGTGCGCCCGTGGGATTGGCAGGGGAATTGATGAGCACAGCCTTCGTCTTTTTTGTCAATTTAGGGAGCAGCGTTTCAATTTGGTACTGGTAGCCGTGTTCTTCGCGAACGTTGACGGGAACGACTTTGCCACCGAGGAACCGGATCATGTTGGGATAACAGGAGTAGTAGGGGTTGGTTATGATTATTTCATCGCCTCTGTCCAGAAGGGTCGAGAAAAGCAGGAATAAGGCAGGGGAGGTTCCCATCGTGATCACTATCCTGTGCGGAGAAATATCCACGCTGTAGCGCCGAAGGAGATATCGAGCGACGGCTTCTCGAAGCTCCCACAGCCCCAGGCTGTGAGTGTATCGTGTCTTTCCTTCTCTCAGCGCTTTGGTACAAGCGTCTTTGATGCACTGGGGTGTTTCGAAGTCGGTCTCGCCTACCTCGAGGTGAATGATATTCTCTCCTTCTCTTTCCATGTCGTATGCCTTTTCCAGCACTTCCATGACCAAAAACGGAGGAATCTCTGATGATCGATTTGAAATCATGAGGCTTTGGCTTGCATGAGAGGAACGGAATGTTCCTTGCCCTGTCTTAAGTAATATCCGTAACATGCCCCGTGGAGGTTCATGGTGCGTCCTGCTCGTGACGAAATTGAACCCTTTTGCTGCTACGGTGGGAAGGCCGGTCTGTCGGGCTGCCATTATTTGGAGTTTTCCGTGCATCAAACCGGCTCCCCCGCTGGCTTGGGTGAAAGGGGATTGCCACCGTGTAATAGCGACAGATTTTTTATCGGCCTTTCTGTCACAGGTGAAATTCCGCTTTGCCGAATCCGTTGTGTTACGTACGGGGTTCAAGGCTTTTGTACTCTTTCCGGCGTTTTTAATCAAGAGGAAAGGTTGCTGTGGTCTCTGCCGCGAGTGCGGCCCTGGGTATTACTGCGACGCCGTGATCTTGGAAATGGAGCCTTTTCATCTTTTCCCGGGAGTGCGCCGGTAATGCGGGATATGTCGTCTCGTTAGCGTTATTGCATCTCATCGACCGGCTGGGAAGAACGGTATGAGGATAAAAGCTGGGAGATTTGCAGGAAGCAATTATTCCTTGACCCCGAGAATCTTCGAATGGTGAACAGACGGCGGGTTCTTGCCCACAGGTGGTATTCAGAAGTCCTCCAAGAGTATATTCGCCTCGAAAGGAAACTGGTGTAAATAAGTCATCGGGGACCGTTTAAGCGGTTGAGTAAGGCAGGATGGGATCGGTGCCGATAATCTTTAGGATGGTTCCGGGGTCAAGAGAAGGGGTATGGATATCGGGAAAAAATTGACGTTTTTCGTTTGCAGGGTATAATAGGAAACAATTATAGTGAGTAAGTGGGGAATTGTCCGGCCGGTTGAGATCGTCCATTGCGAAAAAAGGTATGATAGGTTTAGATTCCTTCCGCGTCAGTGGCCATGGTTCTTCCGCTGGTGGCGGTGAGGGAGTTTGTTGGTTCATAACGTTGAAAGGAGTTTGCTGATGAGCGGTGCTTTTGGGAAAAATGAGGTGCGTAGAAGAAATTATTGTTTTGGCGGGTGGGGTTTCCTGGGTCTGGTCATGGTAACCGCATTGATTTTGGGTCTTCTTTACCCTGGCGTGAATCGTTGTTATGCCCAGGATTCCGATACCAATGACAGGCCATCGTTTGTGGCGTTATCGAAGGAGCTGAAACCCGCCGTAGTCAATATTCGTACCGTTAAGACCGTGAAGGAAATGGAGAGGCGGGTTCCTTACAATTTCGGCCCGCCGGGATCATCTCCGTGGGATGAGTTTTTTGAACGGTTTTTTGGCGGGATGCCTGAAAGGGAACATAAGGAACGGAGTCTGGGTTCGGGGTTCATTATCAGTAACGATGGATATATTCTCACCAACAACCATGTGGTAGAGGATGCCGACAAGATCAAGGTGATTCTCTCCAACGAGCGGGAGTTGGAGGGGACGGTCGTTGGCAAGGATCCGAAGACGGATATTGCTTTGGTCAAGGTTCAAAGCGACGATTCTTTGCCGGCGGTCAAACTGGGATCATCCGACGCGCTGGAAGTGGGAGAGTGGGTTATGGCAATCGGTAACCCCTTTGGTTTGGAACATACGGTTACCGTCGGAGTGGTAAGTGCCTTAGGGCGGGTGATTGGGGCGGGGCCGTATGATGATTTTATTCAAACGGATGCCTCCATCAACCCCGGCAACAGCGGTGGTCCGCTGGTCAATACAAGAGGCGAGGTGATCGGGATCAACACTGCCATTGTTGCTCAGGGACAGGGGATAGGGTTTGCGATTCCTATTGACATGGCAAGGGAGATACTGCCCCAGCTTAAAGATAAAGGCCGAGTTGTCAGAGGCTGGTTGGGTGTGATGGTTCAGAAGGTGACACCGGAATTAGGTGAGTCTTTCGGGCTCAAGGAAGGAAAGGGTGCGCTGGTCGGAAAGGTTGAGGAGGACAGCCCTGCCGATAAAGCGGGGATTAAAAAAGGAGATATTATCATAAAGTTCAATGGCAAAGATATTGTTGAAATGAATGAGCTTCCGAGATTGGTGGCGGCGACGCCGATAGGTGAGGAAGTGAAGGCTCTAATTTTCCGAGAAGGAAAGGAAAAAAGCGTGAGCGTTGTGGTCGGCGAGATGCCGGAGGAAAAGGTTGTCGGTTTTGAGAAAGATAAAGAGGAGAGTCTGGGGATGGCGGTTCAGGATCTCACTCCAGAGTTGGCTAACCGTTTGGGTCTTTATGACGAGGAAGGGGTAATCGTGCGAAGTGTTGATCCTGATGGTGCCGCGGGAGAGGCGGGCGTCAGAAGAGGGGATATCATAGTTGAGATTAATAGGAAGCCGATTAAGAATGTCCGGGAGTATGTGGAGGCCATTAATGGGGTTACGGCAGGTGAAAATATCTTGTTTTTTGTTAAGCGGGGAACGGATACCCTTTATGTAGTAGTAAAATCCGAGTGATTGCAGTCAAAAGGTTGTTTTTTTAAAATAAGACGCAAGGAGAAATAGATGAGCGAGATCGTTGATGTTTATGCACGGGAGATTTTAGATTCACGGGGAAATCCTACCGTCGAGGTAGATGTGTGCCTGGAGTCTGGTGCAATGGGCCGCGCCGCAGTTCCATCCGGTGCATCGACCGGAACCCATGAAGCTTTGGAGCTTCGTGACGGGGATGAAAAGCGGTATGGCGGGAAAGGTGTTCTCAAGGCAGTTGGGCATGTGAATACGGAGATTGCCCAGGCGATTTTAGGGATGGACGCGCTTGATCAACCGTTCATCGATATGACCATGATAGAATTGGACGGCACACCAAACAAGGCGAGGCTGGGTGCCAATGCGATTTTAGGGGTAAGCCTCGCCGTGGCGCGGGCTGCCGCCGATGCTGTGGGCTTGCCTTTGTACCGTTACCTGGGGGGAGTAAACGCCGCGACCCTGCCTGTGCCGATGTTGAACGTACTCAATGGAGGCGCTCATGGCAATTGGCAGTCGACGGACTTGCAGGAGTTTATGATTTGTCCGGTGGGTGCTCCGAACTTTGCAGAGGCATTGCGGTGGGCAAGCGAGACATACCATGCGCTCAAAGCCGTCCTTAAGAAAAAGGGGTATGCGGTAGGAGTAGGTGACGAGGGTGGATTTTCGCCCGGGCTGAAGGCAAATTCCGAAGCGATTGAAGTGATAGTGGAGGCCATCGAGAAGGCCGGTTATCGACCGGGCGACGATATTGCCGTGGCAATTGACGGGGCGGCCAGTGAATTGTACGAAGGGGATATGTATAACCTTCGTACGGAGAAGCGCAAAGCTTCGGCGGAAGAAATGGTAGACATGTTTGCGTCCTGGGTTGAGAAATACCCCCTTATTTCCATAGAGGATGGTCTTGGGGAGGATGATTGGGAGGGCTGGAAGCTACTCAATGAGAGACTTGGGAAGCGGATCGAGCTGGTTGGAGATGACCTTTTTGTAACGAATGTGGAGCGAATTGCTCGCGGTATTCAGGAAAAGGCGGCTAACGCTGTCCTCATTAAGCTCAATCAAATAGGAACATTGACGGAGACGGTTGCGGCCATCGAAATGGCGCGTAAGGCGGGGTGGGCTTCGATGATTTCCCATCGGAGTGGAGAAACCATCGACGGGTTCATCGCTGATTTCACGGTGGCTATGGGTACGGGGCAGTTGAAGACGGGGGCGCCTTGCCGTGGTGAACGATTGGAGAAATATAACCAGCTTATGCGTATTGAAGAGGAACTGGGGAAATGTGCGGTCTATCCGGGCCGTAAGGCCTTCGGCGGGTAACGCCTTTGGTCATTGTCGCGTGGTTGGTTTGGTGGTGAATGGACCGGGCGAGGGGTCTATCCATGTTTCACATTGCTACGGAAGCGGAAATTAAGGCCGGCAGGGTTACCGACGTTTATTTTCTCCGGGCTCTTGAAATCCTGAGGGCGAGGGGTATCCACAAACGCGTGGTGGCTGAAGTTGCGGCCAAAGCACTTCCCCAGGAATGGGAGTGGGCGGTGCTGGCCGGAATAGAAGAGTGCCTGGAGTTGTTGAAGGGGAGACCGGTAGAGTGTAGAGGCCTCAAAGAAGGCACGGTTTTTCATGCCGGGGATCCGGTTTTGGAAATCGAGGGATTCTACGAGGATTTCGCCGTGCTGGAAACGGCAGTGCTGGGGTTTCTCTGCCAGGCGAGTGGAGTCGCTACCGCGGCGGCGCAGTGCAAAAAGGCGGCTGGAGAAAAGCCCGTCATGAGTTTCGGCGCTCGCCGGATGCATCCTGCGATTGCGCCGATGGTGGAAAGAAGCGCCTACATTGGCGGATGCGATGGGGTTGCGGTCGTGAAGAGTGCCGAGGTTATCGGGATAGAACCGGTTGGGACGATGCCCCATGCGGTGATTCTTCTTGTGGGGGATACCGTGGAGGCTACGAAGGCCTTTAATGAGGTCATCTCGGTAAGAGTGCCCCGGATTTCATTGATCGATACCTTTCATGACGAGAAGTTTGCCGCCCTGGAAGTGGCGGAAGCACTGGGGGATGATTTGTATGCGGTTCGTCTCGACACTCCTGCGTCCCGGCGGGGGAATTTTCTGAAGCTCATCGAGGAAATTCGGTGGGAGCTTGATATACGGGGATTTGAGGATGTTAAGATTTACGTGAGCGGCAACATTGATGTCAAGGCTATCCGTGAACTCAACGGAGTTGTTGATGCGTATGGAATCGGAACGAGTATTTCCGACGCTCCCATAGTGGACTTCTCTATGGACATTGTTCATGTGGACGGAAAGCCGATCGCTAAGCGGGGAAAGAAATCAGGAGTAAAAGTAGTCTACCGGTGTCCGCAATGTTTTAAAACGCAGGTCCTTCCCCGAAACGATTCAGCAAAGGATTGTGACTGCGGAAAGACGATGGAAGCTTTGACTATGTCGCTTATTGTTGGTGGCGTGGCTGCGAATGACTTTCCCCGCCCGCAGGAGATACGCACCTATGTCCTTGCACAGCTATTAGCCTGTTCTTCATAATCTTCGGGAAACCGGCACCATCGAGTTGTGCGGGTTAAGTGCGGCTGTTCAATCAGGAAGGAATCAAGACGGTGACCTGGAATGAAAAACGTCAGCATATGGTGGATAGTCAACTGGTCAAACGGGGTATCAAGGACAACCGAGTTATTCAATCGATGAGGAAGGTGCCTCGTCATGATTTTGTCCCGGACCCGTTGAGAAAGTGCGCGTATGATGACTGTCCCCTTTCTATCGGAAAAGGCCAGACGATATCCCAACCTTACATGGTAGCCTTCATGACGGAATGTCTCCGCTTGCGCGGAGATGAAAGGGTATTGGAAATCGGAACGGGCTCCGGCTATCAGACGGCTATCCTCGCGGAACTGGCGGAGGAGGTTTACACTATTGAAAGAATTCCTGAATTATCCGAACGAGCCCAGGGCCTTTTGGATGAGGCGGGATACGGGAACATATTTTTTAAAGTCGGTGACGGCACTTATGGATGGCCCGAGAGGGGGCCGTTTGAGGGCATTATCGTGACTGCCGGCGCTCCGAACATCTCTAGCGTCCTGGGGGAACAGCTTAACGAGGAAGGGCGGATGGTAGTACCGGTTGGGACGCGGCATTCGCAGAGTCTGTACCGAATTACCAAACGGAAGGGCCAACTGATGGAAGAAAATTTAATCCTCTGTATTTTTGTACCTCTGATCGGGGAATATGCCTGGGAGGAGAACTAGGTCGGCGGGGCGACCAACCGCAAAGATGATAGGATCGGCCTGGGGGAGACGGGGCCGGGTTATTCAAAACTATTTGATATTATTACCAGGTAATCTTTACTCTATGAGCGTGGATGCAGTTCTTCTGATTGGAGATACCGGAAAAAGCGTTCCGATTCGGGGGGAGAACAAAAACTTTCTGATGCTGAAGGATACTCCGCTGTTTCTCCACGTCCTTGATTGCTTGCAGAAATCCCGGTGGATAAAGAGGACTTTTATTGTCGGGGACAGGACGCGGGTTGAAACGCTTATGCGGAAAAGCGGCCGTAAGTTTACAGATCCGAAGGATATCGTAGTGCTGGAACAGGGGGAGAGCTTGATAGAAAACGCCCTCATCGCATTAAGAAAAGCCGAGGAATTGGATGGGGGTTCGCGTCTGGGAAACGGAGCGGCGAAGGACGAGGAGGCGGTTTTGTTTTTGTCGGGGGATATCCCTTTGGTGACGTCCTATGAAATCGACGGGTTTATAGAGAAGTGCGACCTGCACGGATACGATTACTTTGTGGGCGTATGCCCGGAGAAGGCGCTGAAGCCGTTTTATTCGTCGGGGGAGAGCCCGGGAATTAAGATGGCGTATTTCTATTTAAAGGAAGCCAAGTATCGGCATAACAATCTCCACCTAACCAAGCCTTCCCGGATAAAAAACATTCATTTCATTCAAAGAGTCTATGATTATCGGTATCAGAAGGATGTCGGTAATTTCGGAAAACTGCTGGGGGCTTTCTGTAGAGACGACGTCAGAGCAAAAAACATTTTGTTCTATCTTGTTCTTCATTTAAATCTTCTTCTTTCTCGCTATGGTTTTGAATTTTTGACCGCTTTATTTAGACGGCTGACCAGCATGCATGATATAGAGTCGGCCATAGGGGAGACCCTCGGCGTCAAGTTTAAACTTGTTGAAATGACAACAGCGGGTGCAGCAATTGATATCGACAGTGAAAGGGATTATGAAGCCATGGAGGTGATGTATGATTCCTGGCGCGCATATCTGGAAGATTCTATTCCTCCGGAAATTGTGACGCAAAGCCCTTTATAAGGCTTCAGTATGAAAACTGGTATGTTTGCGATATTTCTAACGTCATTCATCGCTTCTTTCTTTATTTTCTCCTGCGACAGTGTATTCGCATGGGGGCCTGGAATACACATTGTCCAGGGTGAATTCGTCCTGAACCACCTTGGTCTGGTTTTGCCCTGCGTGCGGGAGTTGCTTCAATCCTATTCGGTGGAATTTCTTTACGGATGTATCAGTGCGGATATCTTTATCGGCAAGGGATCCCGGAGGCGCGACGATCACTGCCATAATTGGTCGACCGGAAAGAAGATGCTTTCCGAGGCGGGAACTTCTTCCGAGAAAGCCTTTGCGTATGGTTATCTTTGTCATCTGGCGGCGGATACCGTGGCCCACAATTTTTATATACCCAATCAACTCTACAGAACGTCTACGACCACGAGACTTGGTCATCTGTACTGGGAATTTCGATCCGACATGTTTACCGATAAGCAATGCTGGAAGGTAGCTCGAGATATCGTGGCCACGCACGATCGGAGAAATGATCTATTCGTTTCCCAAAGAGTCTCTCACCGGATGCTTTCATTTAAGACAAAGAAGCGTATTTATACGTCCACCATTCGCCTCTGTGATTTGGAGCAGTGGCAGAAGACGGTGGTGATTGTTTCGGAGAATTCGCGTTGGGAGGTGCCGCAGGAATATGTTGAATTTTTTAAAAAAGTCTCTTTCTACTTGACCATTGATTTTCTTCGCTGCCCGGATGAAGCTGTTTGCTGCCACCTTGATCCGGTTGGTTCAGAGATGATCCGGGAAGCAAAACGACGGAGACGTTTGATGCGAAGAGTGAACGGGGAGAATCCGCAGGGAATGGGTTTTAATCTCCCCTCTGAGGTGATGGAGGCTGTGGCCGCGATCGAGAAGTTAACTGCTTCTTCATGAAAAGGAGGTAGCCCATGTACAGTGATCTTCCAGATAGCCTTGTCGTTCAAAATGATTCGAAGATATTATTCCTCATTCTTGATGGATTGGGGGGGCTCGGGAACGGGCAGGGAGGGGGTACGGAGTTGCAAGTGGCGCGGACTCCGAATTTCGATGCTCTTGCAAGCAAGTCGTCCTGTGGTTTGTTGACCCCCATTGCTCCTGGCATCACCCCCGGCAGCGGTCCGGGGCACTTTGCGCTCTTTGGGTATGATCCGATAAAGACGAATGTCGGGAGGGGGGTACAAGAGGCGGCCGGAATCGGGTTTCCGCTCCAAAATAAAGACGTGGCCGCGCGGTTTAACTTTGCCACCGCCGACAAGGATGGAAAAATTATCGACCGACGGGCCGGCCGGATCTCAACAGAGGAGAATGAGCGAATTTGTAAAAATTTGCGGCAAGGGATTTCTTTGAAGAAAGGGATTGAAGTCTTCATTGAAACAGTAAAGGAGCATAGGGGCGTTGTGGTATTCCGCGGAGATGGATTGAGTGGCGACATCAATGACACCGACCCGCAACAAGTCGGCCTCATGCCTCTTGATCCGTCGCCGACCCATCCCGGGGCGGTGCAGTCCGCTGAAATAGTGAAAGAGTTTGTTCAGCAGGCAAATGCGTTACTGCGTGATGAAGGGAAGGGTAATACGGTTTTGTTGAGGGGCTTTGCCAAGAACACCGGTTTTGCGTCTCTAGAAGAACGTTTTGGTCTTGAGGCGGTGGCAATTGCAATGTATCCGATGTACAAGGGTATCGCGCACCTGGTGGGTATGGATGTTATACCGGACTTGACCACTTATGCAGCGCAGATTGGGGCATTGAGGGACAATTACGATGATTATGATTTTTTCTTCTTCCACATCAAGCACACCGACTCTCGCGGTGAGGATGGTAATTTCAGCGGAAAAGTAAAGGTTATCGAGGAGATTGACGAGTTACTTCCCGATATATTATCCCTGGACTTTGACGTGGTTGTTGTAACCGGAGATCACTCCACGCCAGCCAGAATGGCAGGACACAGTTGGCATGAGCTGCCCCTCTTGATCTGCGCCGAAACAAGTCGTGTCGATTCGGTGGTGACTTTTGATGAAATAAGCTGTCTCAATGGCGTGTTGGGTCATCTCTACACAAAAGATTTGATGACGCTCGCCCTCGCCCATGCAAGACGGTTGAAGAAATTTGGTGCCTAGGAATGGTATAACCATGTCGTATCCTCAGAAGAGAATCCAGGATCTTCGAGAGATAATCAATTTTCATAATTATCGTTACTATGTTCTCGATGATCCGGAGGTTGATGATCAGGAATATGATAGGCTCTTTCGCGAACTGCAGGACCTGGAGGGAAAATATCCGGATCTGGTCACCCCTGATTCCCCGACGCAACGGGTTGGCGCACCTCCTCTGAGAGAATTTGGGTCGGTCACCCATGCGATTCCCATGCTGAGCCTTGGGAATGCATTTGACGTCGAGGAAGTTGTTGAATTTGATCGACGGATAAAGAGGTTTCTAAAAAGTGAAGACGTGGTTGAGTATGTTGCTGAACCGAAACTTGACGGTCTGGCGGTGGAACTTGTGTATAGAGACGGCTTATTCGAGGTCGGGTCAACCCGCGGCGATGGCTTTACCGGTGAAGATGTGACGCAGAATCTCAAGACCATCAGATCAATTCCTTTGAGACTCCTCTCGACAAAAAATGTGCCCATACCCCCGGTGGTGGAAGTGCGTGGGGAAGTTATTATGGGGAAAAAGGCTTTTAATGAACTGAATCGTATTCGCGTCGAAGCGGGTGAATCCCGATTTGCCAATCCCCGTAATGCAGCTGCCGGTTCACTTCGTCAGCTTGATTCATCCATAACCGCGAGGCGACCTCTTGATTTATTTTGTTACGGGGTGGGGGTGGTAGAGGGGCGCAGCTTTTCGACCCACTGGGATGTTCTGCAAACGCTTGGCGGTTGGGGGTTTAAGGTCAATTCTCATGTTCGTGCATGTCGAGATATTCGTGGGGCGATGGGTGCCTATCAGGATATTGAAGGCCTGCGAGAGAATCTGGATTATGAAATTGACGGCGTTGTCATCAAGGTCAACAGCATTGCCCTTCAGAACAGGCTGGGCGCGGTTTCTCGCAGCCCGCGGTGGGCAATCGCCTACAAATTTTCTCCACGACAGGCTACTACCACGGTCATTGAGATTAAAGCACAAGTGGGGCGAACCGGGGCAGTTACGCCGGTAGCGGTGATGAACCCGGTTTTTCTATCGGGTGTCAGGATCAGCCGAGCCACGCTTCATAATCAGGATGAGATTGAGAAGAAGGAGATCCGTGTCGGCGACACGGTTATTGTTCGTAGGGCCGGCGATGTCATCCCGGAAATAGTCTGTGTCGTGAAAGAGAAAAGAACCGGCAAAGAGATTCCGTTCCTCATGCCGGCCAAATGCCCGGCTTGCGGATCACCGGTGGTTCGATTAGAAGGAGAGGCGATTCATCGCTGTATAAATGTTTCCTGTCCGGCCCAGGTGAAGAAGACGATTGGACATTTTGCCTCCAAAAGAGCTATGGACATTGACGGCCTGGGAGATAAGTTGATCAGCCAACTGGTTGATAAGGGTCTGGTCCGCACCGTGGCGGATCTCTATACCCTCAAGGCTGAGGAGCTTATCGGTTTGGATAGGATGGCCGCTAAATCGGCCGGCAATATCATCTCAGCCGTTCAAACAAGCAAACAGAAGGAAACAGACCGTCTGCTGTACGCACTGGGAATACGGCACGTCGGTGAGCACGTAGCGCATGTGTTACTGGATCGGTATCCCGATATCGAAGAGTTGATGGGGGTCTCGGAAGAGGAGTTGATGGCACTCGATGAAATCGGGCCTGAAGTTGCCCGAAGCGTTCGGTGTTTTTTCGGGCTTGAAAGCAATCGGGATATGATCGGCCGCTTGAAGCAAGTGGGCATAAAAATGGTTTTCCCCAAAAAAGCCCAACGTACCGATCTCCGTGGAAAAACGTTTGTTTTTACGGGGACACTGCAGCGGTTCAGCCGGGCGGAAGCGGAAAAAATGGTAGCATCCTTGGGAGGGAAGGCCGGCTCCTCAGTAAGTAAAAGGACTGACTATGTTGTTGTGGGGAGTGAGCCGGGTTCAAAATATGTTATGGCCCAAAAGCTGGGGGTACCAATTCTCTCCGAAAGCGATTTTCTCGCCGTTGTTAACGCTTCGTTCACGGCCTAATCACAGTCATGGCGCGGAAGCGTCCGATGTTACTTCGGATGAGATATCCTTGCAGGTAACCGAAAAGAGGCTAGAGCTTGATGACGTTTTTTGCTACCGGTCCCCGGGTACCCTCTTCAACGTCAAACGTTACCGGATCTCCTTCAGCGAGTGATTTAAACCCCGGTGAGTTGATGGAAGAGTAGTGGACAAAAATCTCCTGACCGTCCTCCTTCCTTATAAAACCGAACCCTTTCTTATCGCTAAACCATTTTACAATGCCTTCTGCCAACTCCTGACCCTCCTTTTGTAAAAGTCTCGGCGTTGCCGATTACCCCTCAGAGTCCAGCCGCCTTGGGTCTTTGAACAACTGACCGCATCGATGCCGACGCTCCTTTGAGCCTCTATAAAACTAGTTGCTTCCGTTGTCAAGCATACGCCACGGACGGGAAGCTGCCCTCAGCTAGTTGGTGGGCAAAAGCCGGTCGATCGTTGCGGCTCCCCTGAGCTTTTCAAGATATGCTCCGACCTCGCGGTTCGTCTTTTCGCGTTTAAGATTTTCCTTTAACGTTTGCTGAACATCCTGATAGGGAATTACTGTCGCCGGCTTCTTATCGGTCACCTTGATCAAGTGATAGCCGAAAACCGTCTCCACGATATTGCTTGTTTCCCCAGTCTGAAGTGCAAACGCCGCATCTTCGAAAGGTTTTACCATCTGGCCTTGACCAAAATACCCGAGATCACCGCCGCTGGCGCTGCTTGGGCAGCCTGAAAACTCTTTAGCGAGTGTCGCAAAATCTCCGCCATTGGTGAGTTTGTTCTTGATCTCCTTGATCTTATTGAGCGCTTCGTCCTTCTGCTTCTGGTCAGCCTGGGCGTCGGTTTTTATTAAGATGTGGCTTGCTTTGACTTGTGGGGGTTGTTTAAAGAGATCTTGGTGGGTGTCGTAAAAGGTTTTTGCCTCTTCATCGGAAACGGTGATATTCATTCCCACCTGGGTATCGATGAACTGCTGAATGGCGATTTCATTTCCCAGTTCGGAACGCGCGTCTGATTCAGTGAGATTCATCTTGCTCAGCCA
>JAFGRE010000233.1 GCA_016935335.1 Deltaproteobacteria bacterium | reverse complement strand
TATAGTTGTTATATTATAAAATGTGCATTTGATGGAGACTGGAAGCCCGAATCTGCTAAAAAAGACGTATCAAGGTCTAAAACCTGTAAGGCGTTTCCTCTGAATATTACCATAGCACTATAGTAAAAAGAACCCTCCGGTGGGGTTGGAGCATGGTTAATCCTGACGTCATTATTGTAGGATCAGGGATCTCCGGTCTTTCCTGTGCCTTTCATTTACATCGGAATGGTATCTCTGCCCTCGTACTCGAGTCTTCCGATGGGATTGGCGGAAGACTGCGAACCGATAGTAAAGACGGGTTTCTTCTCGATCGGGGCTTTCAGGTGCTCCTTACCGCATACCCGGAAGCGAAGGCGGTCCTAAATTACGAAGCGCTTAACCTTCACTACTTCGCGCCGGGCGCTTTAGTGCGTTTCGATGAGCGGTTTCATCGCCTCGTTGACCCTTGGCGGCTTCCCCTAAAAGCACTAAGTGTCCTCTTTTCTCCTCTCGGAAGCCTTTCCGATAAATTACGCATCGCCCGTCTTCGTCACCAAGCAACGAGTGGATCAATTGCCGAACTCTTCCAGCGCCCTGAATCGACTGCATTAGAAACGCTCAAAGGACTAGGATTCTCGGAAAACATGATAAATCGTTTCTTTCGTCCCTTCCTCGGTGGTGTTTTTTTTGACAGCGAGCTCAGCGTCTCCAGCCGAATGTTTGAGTTTGGCTTTCGAATGTTTTCACAGGGAGGTACAGCACTTCCAGCAGCTGGCATGGTATCATTGCCTCAGCAAATCGCCTCACGTCTT
This sequence comes from Deltaproteobacteria bacterium, assembly GCA_016935335.1. Lineage (GTDB taxonomy): Bacteria > Desulfobacterota > WTBG01 > JAGOGO01 > JAGOGO01 > JAFGRE01. Next base: position 5,863 of record JAFGRE010000233.1, on the reverse strand, counting down.
CCGGAAGAGAGTATTCGTACCAACGCCAAGGTGACTAAGCTTCAAGAAAAAGGTGTCCTCCTTGCCTCGGGCGAGGCAATTTTTGGTAAGGCCGTAGTCCTCGCCACAGAAGGACCGGAAGTCGCGCGGCTTCTTGAAGAAAAAACAATCCCTGCCTCACGCAGCATGACCTGCTGCTATTTCTCGGCCTTGGAGCCTCCGCTTTCCGAGCCACTTCTTGTCCTTAACGGGGAGGGAAAAGGACCGATTGTAAACTGTTGTGTTCCGAGTATTGTCGCTCCGTCCTATGCCCCGGCGGGAAAGTCCCTGATTGCAGCGACAATAATCGGGGTTCCAATGACTTCCGAGCAGGCAATCGTCACTGCAGTGAAAAATCAACTCAGTGACTGGTTTGGACCTTCGGTTGATACCTGGGAGTTACTCCGAATCTATAAAATCCACCATGCCCTGCCACTACAAACGCCTCCGACACCCAATCCACTTACCACCTCGGTTAAAAAATCCTCATGGCTTTTTTATTGCGGAGAATATAGGAGTCTTGCGTCGCTTCACTGGGCTTTGGTTTCAGGAAGACGTGCAAGCGAAAGGGTTCTTGAAGCATTAAATCGTTAATTCGGAGCTAAAGGTTTAAGCCTTAACGTTACAAGATCACCTAACGGATGAGAGAAAGCGCTGTGATCTTTTACGCAAAGGCTCTCCAAAAGAGCATTTAGGAAATGCACGACTTAAGTCCGGGATGTCCTCGAACATTCCTCCACCATAATTCGAATGCGAGGTCTTTTTCAGAAACTTGCCCTCTATCACATGACCAGTTCTTTGCCCAATAAATACCCGCTAACGGGATTACAACCGGCTCAACGCGTTCTCTCAGTCTGCACTTGTTATAGAAGTGCTCGTTCCGGAAGCATGTCGATGCGCTTCCGGTTTACTTCAACCTTTTTGATAAGAAACGGAGGGTTATTATGGACAAAGCAAAAGTCTGCGCCGCCATGGATTTTGTAAAGGATTGGAAGACGTGGCGAGAAACGCTCAAAGACGGTATTCAACAAGCCCGAAAACTCGGAGTATCGGATACAAAAATTCAGGACATGGCCGTAAAAGTAGGGGACTATCTGGCAACCAAGGTGTGTCCGGCGACCAAAGAAGAAGAATTGTTGAAAGAATTGTGGGATGCTGGAACACCTGAAGAGCGAAGAACCTTGGCGATGTTAATTTTTAAGGTTGTCGAAAAGTAGGCAAACTTTACCAATGGAAACAGCGGTGGTGAAAGCAAATCACCACCGCACAAACAGATTGTCCAGTAAATCGCTTTCTCAACCGCTGAGAGGGGATTGTCAATGAGTAAAAAAGATAAAAAAATCATTCTCATCTCTCAGTGTCTCGTAAATCCTTACTGCCGGGTTCATATTCTAGGACAAAATTTTCCTCTTTCTCACGAGCTTATGAATTACCTGATGGATCGTCGGGTGGGCATTATTCAGTATCCCTGCCCGGAGACTACCGCCATGGGTCTTCAGCGGAACCCTCAGGGACGGCAACAGTATGACAATATATTCTTTCGGGAACACTGTAAGGAGCTTTTAAAAATTCCGATGCTCATGGTGAGGGAATTCATCAAGAACAAGTACCGTCTGACCTGTTTCATCGGCCTGGAAAACAGTCCGACCTGCGGTATTCACTGGGGAAAACACAAAGTCAATAAGTATCTGACGGAATCACCGAATCCGGTAGAAAATCCTGATCCGAACGACCCCATTCTGATGGGCATTATGGCTGAAATCCTTTCTGAAGAATTGGGGAAAGAATCACTTGTAATCCCCTTCTTGGAATTCCCCGCTCAAGAATCCCCCGAATCACCGAAGCGAACAGCATTTTGGGAAGAGCTGCGCAAGGTAATCGAACCTCGTGGTTTCGCGGGAGAGACTTCGCAAGGCTCCCCGGAATAAGGCATGAGAGAGTGTTTTTTATGCTCCCGGAAGCATTTGGCAACGGAATAAAAAAGCGTGTCTTTCAGGTGGGTACTATAGGATTGGTCATCATGGTATCCTGAGGGGAGCCTGCCCACTGACCTCCAGCGCACCTTCGCACTCTTTCCCTGATTATTCCCCATGTGATGGAAAGCTGTTCGCCATTCCGACCTACCATACTCTGACGGGTAACCACAAATACCGACCCCACGTCCGAAAACACCGGCACGAAAAAGTGGCCGAAACAGAATGAAGCAGAGGCTGTACAATCAAAAAAACGGATGATTTCCTCTTGGTTATGATGGAAGCACGAAGCTCTTCCCATTCTTAGCCACAAGCCCCTCCTTGAGCAGTTGCATAAGCATTGTCCTTACTCTTGCGGGATCAAAGGGAATCTCATCGATCAATTCCCGAGGAGTGCAGCTGGATCTTTTTACAAGCGTCCGGAGTATAGCCCCTCTGATTTGGCGATTTGATCCCTCAAAAGAAGCCTGTCGCTGGTAATGAGCGCTCCTTTTCCCAGGATTTCCGAACTGCTTTTTAAGAGTTACTCCGTAATCCATTAAGGCATTATACCACCTCCGCGGGTTCCTGAGATCAAGGGTCAGTTGGACAAGAGGGAGTATTTCACTGTCGCTGACCGCATTTTGGGTTGCAAAAAAATGGTGAATGAACACTGTTCGTATGTTGGTTTCAACAAAAACAACGGGCTGGTTAAAAGCGAATGCACAGATCGCATAGGCTGTCGCTTTGCCTATCCCCGGCAAAGTTGCTAACACTTTGATCTCGGATGGTACCGCGCCGTTATGTTCGACTGTAATCTTCTCCGCAAGTTTCTTGAGGGCAAGTACCCGGCGATTATACCCCAGACCCTGCCAAACACTGAGAATATCGCGGACGGAAGCATTCGCGAGCGAAGAAATATTAGGGAATTTCTCGATAAAGACCCGATATTTCTCAAGAACCCGCATAACCTGGGTCTGTTGCAGCATCACCTCTGATATCAGGATTTTGTAAGGATCACGGGTTTTCCTCCACGGAAGGGAGCGACCGTACTTTCTGAAGTTGTCATACACAGTCGCCCGGAAAGATTCTATCTGTTCGGCATCCAGTCGCGGGTTATTCTTTACTGGAGACACTGTCACACGCTCTCGATCTTTTGTATATATTCATCAACATTGAATTTGGATCTGCACCCTCGATAACTCATGTATCGAATCTTCCCAAACACCGATCTCTCCGGCCATGGCCGATCATGAATGCCGCCGATGGCCCATGCGCAGCCGACATATCCACTGGGGTCCCTGCCGTCAAGCTCATATCTATTGTTAAGATACAGGGCGCGATGCAATGCCTCGGCAGCCGTTTCCGACCATTCTAAGATTTTCTTTGCCCAGTACATCCTCATATAGCCATGCATCTTCCCGGTCTTTACCATTTCCATTTGGGCAGCGTTCCAGAGCGCATCATGGGTTTCCGCATTCTCAAATTCTTTGAGCGAATAGGTGTATTCTCTCTTGTCACGCGCATGTTCGCGTAATGTCGCCTGAGCCCAGCGAGAAAAGCCGTCAAAGGTGTCGTACCTTTCATTATAAAAACAAAAATTATCGGAAAGCTCACGCCGGACGATGAGTTCTTCAAGAAATGAGTCCTGTAGTCTTTTATCAATACCTGATTGTCTCACTTCCAGGGCAATACGTTGTGCCGAAATGTGACCGAAGTGAAGATATGGAGACAACTGTGATTGCCCGTCGGCAGAAGGATTATTCCTGATTACGTCGTACGAAGTCAATTTGCTTTTAATAAAGAGACGAAGCATTTTTCGTGCCGCGGCTTCACCAGGCTCAATCCATTTGACTTCAGGAACGGATCGATCCGCTTTTAAAAAACCAGGCAGCTGATCCCAGGAAAAAATATGAGCGAGGGTGTCCCATTTGTAGGGGTGCTGTTTTATGGGGGGAAATGGATCAAGGAACTCATTCAGTACCCGTCTGATTTTAGGACGAAAGGTGCGGGCGGAATACTCCTGCTTCAAAGAGGACAGCCGGCACGGAACAATATTGTGAGCATCTACTTCATAGAAAGGGATTGTAATCTGACGCGCTGCTTGTTCTCTCCACTCCTTTTTAATTCTGAGGGGATCAAAATCGGTCACGGCTACGGCAACGTTACGACGGATGATGAAAGCGGGTATGGTTTCCTCCGCTGGACCACTGAGAATAAACAAGGGTATATTCTTTTTCTCTAAGGCTGCTGCAACACACCGTAACCCTCTCAACATAAAATCGTACTGGCTCCACGTAGCGTCAAGAAAATTCGAAGCCAAACAAAAAATTACGCCAAGAGGGGCCTTTCTCTCCAACGCCCTTTTCTGAGCATAGATAAGAGCCCAATTGTCATCCACCCGTTGATCGCGACTCATCCAGTATATCACGGGCCCCGAAGTCGTCAGGCCATCTTTGTAAAGGTATACCCGGTGCGGATGCATCTTCATGAGGTTGTAGGACACATCATACTTTTATGAAACGGGAATCTTTCTTCACTGCTTGGAGAGCCGCAAGGGCACTCTCTTCCTTGTCTTTTATCTCCAGCATGACGTCGTAGTCAAAAGGCTTCGACTGCTCTAAAAAGCTTGTAAAATCCCTGAGATCTATTGTAAACGCATGACTTCTTTTACTCCCCCTACCGTGATGAGAACTGTAATCAACCATCATTATGCCGTCTTTCTCTGACCAGGTCCTGCTGAGTAACTCAAATGCGTCCGCCATTTTTTCTTCCGAACTATTGAGCTGATGGTGAAAGTAGTCGAACAATACTGGAATACCGGTTGCAAAATGTATGCGAAGACAATCGGTTACGGTGTAGCTGGTGTCGTCGTTTTCGATTACAAGTCTTTTTTTAATCAAGTCATCAAGGGCATTATACCGGTCGATAAAACGCTGCATACTTTTCTCCTTGTCATTATAGACGCCTCCAACGTGGATCTGGATTTTGGCGCTCCTATCCAAGCCCAGCAGATCGAGGACCTGAGCGTGGTACTCCAACTCCTTAATACTTCGTTCAACAACAGCGTCATCTTTGGAATTGATAACCACAAATTGGTCAGGATGCATTGATATCCGAATATCGTGACGTCGTATGAACATACCTATCTCTTTAAATTGTTCTTGAAACCGTTCTTGCCAGTGAAAAGTACAGACAGGATGAGATGCAAACGGAATAAGATCGGAAGTAATTCGGAAAAATAGAATGGTGCGCTCGACATTAAACTTTAAAATGTTCAACAAACACAAAAGGTTGCTCCGGACAGTCTCCTCCAATCGGTCTTCCGAAAAGTTTTTGAGGCGAAATGTTCGACCGCATGTGCACCCAATCGTTCGATTTATGCATGGATAGCCGATTTTCATACCAGCGTTCTTCACGATTTCAGCAGTTGGATTCCTCTTCAGCTTTTTTATACGTCTAACGCTACGATAGGTACTATATATCCTAAAAATTGTTTTTCAATACCTTGTCAGGAGTAATTACATAAATGAGCTGTATTTTCAGTTTCCTGTTGTCGGTTTTCCGGTCATACTCCCTCGACGAAATGAATCGGAAGGCAGGACCTTATGACCTCGGTTCGATATCACACAGGGCGTATACCCCTTGCCGTGGGTTAGGCGACCCGACAAAGAAGGTCCGAATAAGTGTTATGTTCAGTGGGCGCCCCCGCCGGTCTATCTATCGATGAAGAGGAAGGCGGCTGTTCTGATCGCCGCGCCTGGTTCAGGGAAACCCCCGATAATATTTTTCAACCTTCTCCCTAATGGAATAATCCTGAGCATATATTTTAGAGCCTGGAAAACGCACCATTTTTTTTTGAAATCAAGAGCCTTTTCGTATAAACTAATTAT
>JAFGRE010000232.1 GCA_016935335.1 Deltaproteobacteria bacterium | reverse complement strand
GGGGAAAAAGCGCGGGGGAAAAGAGCCTGCTTTGCGACCGCTTATCCTTTAGAGGCCTGTCGGGATGTCGACAAAAATAAACCTTTCTGTCAACATCCCGACAAAAAAGGCTCCTTTTACAGAGGACAATAACCGTTTTCAACCGTAAAATAAGTGAGTTATAATCTTGGCACTATAATTGCTTTTGAAATAAGACCAAAAGCAACACGTTATTAATGTATAAACACACAAGGAGGCAGGAAGATGGGAAGAATGAGAAATCAAAAAGGTTTTACCCTGGTTGAAATCGCGATTGTGCTGGTGATTATCGGGTTGATTCTGGGGGGAATTCTTAAAGGCCAGGAAATGATTAAGAATGCGAAGATTAAAAGAATCGTAAAACAGGCGGATGAAATTAGGGCGGCTGTCTACTCCTACCAAGATCGTTACCAGCAACTGCCGGGCGATGACAATGATCCAACCGGTCATACCGGTGTAGCCGGACTTCTTGCAGGCAACAATAATGCCCAAATCGCAGCGGCAGAGGCTCCTGACGTGTTTGATCATCTGGAAGCTGCCGGCTTTATTTCAGGATCATTCGACGGAACTAATTATGCAAAACATGCTTTTGGAGATGATTTTTTTGTATCCTGGCTGACTGCTTCGGCCAAAACCACCCATTGGTTCAGCTACACAAATATCCCCGGCGAGATTGGAAGAATTGTTGACACGAGTTATGACGACGGTGTCAATACTACTGGAGGAATTAGGGCGAGTGCCGCTTATACGACTGGTGTAGTTACCTTATACATAGAGTTTTAGTGGAAGATATAGAGGGAGGCTTGGGATTAAACTCTTCTCAAGCCTCTTTTCCATTGAGGAGCCAATCATGATCTCCCGTAGACAAGAAGGCTTTACCCTCATCGAGATGGCTATTGTGCTGGTTATTATCGGACTGATCCTGGGTGTTGTTCTCAACGGCCAAAACCTGATCGCCAGCGCCAAGAAGAAGCGGCTGGTTTCGAACTTTCGCGAGTTCGAGGCCGCCTACAATACCTTTTGCGACCGCTACGGTCAGTATCCGGGGGATGAAAACGATCTCAAGGGCGTCAATTCCCCTGAAGGAGACACTGAAAACGGAAATGGCAACGGGTTTATCGACGGTGCCGAAGACGACAATTTCGGCCAATATGTCTGGAGGGACTTAGCCAAAGCCAGTATCAGCCAGCGAAAAACCGATAACCCTTTCGGCGGCATATACGGTTGGATGGCCGTCAATTTTCATCCCAGCGAAAGCCCTGGTATAAATCACTATCATAATACCGTGTATGCCACCAATGTACCGGCTGAACGCGCACGCGAAATCGACCTTGCCTATGACGACGGCATCTGGAACACCGGAGAAATCATGGCCGACGGGAATTACGTAACCATGGCAAGGGTAACCCTGTATTGGCGACTGTAAGGGAGGTGAAAGAGAATGAAGCTATTACGAGAAAATAGAGGATTCACCCTTATAGAAGTCGCCATTGTTATGGTCATCATCGGGATTCTGATGGGTGCTGTCCTGCGGGGGCAGGAAATGATCAAAAACGCCAAGGAGAAAAACTTTCACGCCAAGATTCGCTTCTTAGCGTCGGCGCAGTTTACCTACCTTGACCGTATGGGCGAATACGCAGGAGACACTACCGCCACTCCCGACGGCATAATAGATGACAATACAACCGCCTGGACCGAACTCACATACCAACAGATACTGAAAGACGTCGATGAACGACACGTCTTCAATGGACAATTCACCTTCGACGGCGGCGATGCGCCTTACGGCAACTATAATTATATTCTCGCAAGTCGCATTCCCATGTGGGTGGCCCAGTCTTTCGACATCAAGCTGGATGACGGCGTGGGGAATACCGGCAACGTGCGTTGGCAAACCCTGACAGGAGTTGCTTACGATCCTACCGCTGATCCCAACAGTGCCAACAACCTCTACTGGTGGTTCGACCGATGAGAAAAAATCGGGCGTTTACGCTGGTTGAAATGGCCATTGTCCTGGTGGTGATCGGCTTTCTCATGGGTGCCGTCATTCAGGGGCAAAAGATGTTCTATAACGCCCGCATGCAAAGAATCGTCTCGGACTTGCAGGATTTTGCCAAAGTTTTTCTAATCTATTACGAGCAGCAGGGTATGTATCCCGGAGACGAAAATGATACCGCCTTTCCACCCGGCGATACTGCAAACGGTGACCATGACGGTCTCGTTGATCCGGGCGAAGCCGATAATGTCTGGCAGGATCTGTCTCATGCCATGGGCGTGGTGAGGAAAGCTTCTCCGGTTCGAGGGGGGGTCTATGAATTTGGAAACCAAGTCTTTTACGGTGCCTCTTCCCAAAATTATGTCAGGGTAACGAACATCCCCAACCGGATGGCTCAGTCCATCGATGCCAAACATGACGACGGCACCTATGACGCGGGGAATATCAGAACAGATGATGCGTATACCGGGAGCGACGACGACCTTACCGTCCTCTATTGGCGGATATAACCTTCGTGCTGGATCATCAATGAAGATTTTGGAATATAATAAGATGAGAAACCGGCCGGGTTTCACCCTCATCGAGATGGCGATCATCCTGGTGGTCTTGGGTCTTTTGATAGGAATGACCCTTCCCCTTCTTTCCCAGATGGCGAAACACCGCCACTATCAATCCACTCAAAAACAGATGGAAGAAATAAAAGAAGCGCTCATCGGGTATGGGGGCATTCATGGGAGACTCCCCTTTGCCGACACGACCATACCCCCTGACGGCATAGGAGACAACAATCAGTTCACGGGAACGCTTCCGTATGCGGAGCTTGGCTTGGGGGCGGTAGACGCCTGGCGAAATTCATTCACCTATGATGTGAATAATTCGTTGGCATCTTTGGCAGGGGGTGATAAGGCTGCTTTCTGCACTGCTCTCGCATCACTGAGCGGCGATCCGCAGCTCCAACAGGGAGCCGTGACCGTTTCCCTTGCTGCCCTTGTGATCAGCAAGGGGGAAAACAGTGCTTTGGATGGTGAAAATGCAGACGCGGACCGAATCTATCTTTCTCAGAATCCGACGGACACCTTCGACGATCTCGTTGCCGCCCTCAATCATAATGTATTGTATGGACAACTCGACTGCGCCAGCTCGGGAGGAAGCGGAAGCAGTTGTCCTTCCTACACGGTGCTCAACCGCCAAAATCCCCGAATTTATATACAAGGAGGAGCGTACCCCTCATGCACCCAAGTCAATAACAACCAAACCTTCACTCTCGGCCAAACAGACACAATCATCATCTATTCATCGGCGGGATGTGTCGGATCCGGCACATCGATTACCTCCGTCCACGCCCAAGCCGCGGATACTGACGGGGATTGTAACGTGCGATGGAATGGTACGGCTCTTATCGACGACTAAGGGAAACGGTTCCCCCATCATATTATTACAGCCGTCAAGATGGTGCGCTACGCCCTGGTCAAACATTAATCCACAAACAAACCCTTCTGATCAATCCCCAACAAAAAGGGGCTGGATCAGCCCCACAAAAGAGGGTTATTCATACTGAAAGGGGGTCATGGTTTCAGGCTCTGCCAAAACCTTTTCAAATTTCTTTTTGACTGCTTTTCGGTCTGGCCCCTTAAGCCATGCATTCCAATCCTCGATGCTTTTCCAGGTGCTGATGACAAGATGGATGGAAGGATCCTCAATGGACCGCAGGGTCTCTCCTGAAATAAACCCGGCAAGATGCATCGCCCTGGAACGCAACTCCCGAACCAGCTCATTGAACTTCTCTTCCTGCCCCGGCTTCACCCTTCTTCGGATAAGGATTTTTACTGCCATGATAAATCCTCCTTTTTGAGACGTTCATAAAGAACCGTGTCCACACTTTTATGATAAAGAAAGATCCGTTGAAAAACAAGCAAAAAGCCGAAATTAGTTTCCGTTCCCGAAAAAATCAGGTATAGAATATTAATGGATAGAAGCAGTTAATTAGTATATTGATTAGCCATGTCTCCTCCCATTACCCTCCTAACAGACTTCGGATATAAAGACCACTACCTCGGTGTGATGAAGGGGGTGATTTTGACCATTAATCCGTCGGCAATGATTGTCGATATTTCCCATAGTGTTTCGCCCCATAACATTCTCGAAGGCGCACTTATACTGAGCAATGCATTCAGGTATTTTCCCGAAGGTACCATTCACGTTGCCGTAGTCGATCCGGGTGTGGGAACCGAGAGAAAGGCCATCGTCGTCTCCGGTGACGGATACCTCTTTGTTGGACCCGATAACGGCGTCTTTGGCTTATTGTACGGTCAGTTTCAACACTTTTCCGTTTTCGAGTTAACCAATCCATCCTTCTTTCGGAGCACGGTAAGTGCAACCTTCCAGGGACGAGATGTTTTTGCTCCCGTCGCAGCGTATCTTTCCAACGGTGTATTGCCTGCAGAAATGGGGCGGGAAACACCGAAATACCGGTCCCTCTCCATTCCGGTCCCAATCGTACGTAAAGAAACCGTTACCGGTTTGATCATTCTTAGTGACGGATTCGGCAACCTTTTGACTAATATCGACAGGTATCATCTCCAAAAGCTCGGGGACGGAAAGAAACTCAGAATAGCGGTTGGGAAAAACGTCATAGCCGGAATCTCCCCGAATTATCAGACTGTCGGCCGCGGCGAATTGTTGGCGGTGATCGGGAGTTCCGACCTGCTGGAAATCTCAATCCGTGAGGGAAATGCAAGGGAAACGCTCGGCTTAAAACAGGGGGACCAGGTAGTGGTCTGTCGTTGATTGAACTAAAAGGGGATCGAATATGAAAAAACTGCTTTTAAAAACGCTCGGAGTTTTACTGCTCGGCATCATCCTCTTGCCGGGCTTCCTGCTCATGACATTTTCGGAGGGGAAGTATGCTTACGGAGCCGAAGAGTCTGAAGAACCCTGCCCGAAACCATATATCAACAGTATTGCGCCGAAAGCAGCCTTGCCGGGCGAAGAAGTGACTATCAGAGGCAATAGATTAGGAACAAAACAGGGAAGTGTCGTTTTTGCTCCCGATATTAAAGCACAGATTGTAAAATGGACCTATAAGAAAGTATGGGTTACCGTACCTCAGGAGGCACAGTCCGGGCCACTTTACATAATCTCTTCCTGTGGGAAAATGAGTAACAAGGATTATTTCGTACGCAAGGCATCCGAATAGGAGCAAGCTCGCTTCTATTTCTCATTGGTTCCGGATATGGCCGGATTCGGCACCGTATCGAAACGAACCGTCATTCAATCTTCTTTATTCTCCGTGAGTGCCTGCCCCCTTCGAAACGAGCAGATAACCACGTATCCACAATCGTGAAAGCCATCTCACGGGGAATTAACCGCTGCCCCATGGAGATTACATTAGCGTCATTGTGCTCTTTTGCTAATCGCGCCGAATCTTCATTCCAGCACACTGCGCATCGGATTCCTTTCACCTTGTTGGCTACCATGGCCTCACCGTTCCCACTACCGCCCAAAACGATTCCCAGATCAGTTTCACCCCGGGCGACACTCTCTGCTGCCGGTCGAATGAAGTCAGGATAGTCCACTGCCTCTTCGGAATCCGTCCCAAAATCCAGCACCTCGTGTCCTTTTCTCATTAAATGGCGCTTTATCTCTTCCTTATAGAGGTACCCCGCGTGGTCACTTCCGATGGCTATTCGCAACCTTTCTTTTTCCATGCCCAGCAACTTTTCTTAAAAAATAACGGATCGCTTCACCGGTAATATTTCCTGGTATTGGCCGGACAACGCAAGAACTCGTCATGTAATCCTCCGCGCGAAATAGTCCTCGCAATTCAATGCGCCGCCCCTCAAGATAAAAAAGCATCCCGGCTCCGGTAGCTCTTCGCTGCCTTTGCAGAGAAATAGAATTATCTCTTTCTCCCCTCTTTGTCAAGTCACTCCAGATACTATCTTGGCCCTCTCTATCTGCTTATCCTTCGTCCCGTGATCCCCAAAATCCGTCTCCTCCTTTCTCAAAGTGCGATAGAGAGAAACAGAGTCGACATGGTGAAAAATAATTTTGGCGGCGAACCGCCGCGCAGAAAAATATCATCTTGAATCCTCGTAAGCACCTCCGTCAAGATCACCTCATATCCCATGTTGATATAGCCGTCTTCTCCGGGTTCATTGGTTAAAAAAAGCGCATCTCCCCCCTCATCCCGATACACCTTCAGGCGCCATTTAACGTGGCTGATATTATGATAGAGTTTTTCAAGCTGTTCCAGCGATATCTCCATACTGCTCACGACCGGTCCTCCTTCGACATGATAGGTCTCCCGTATACTCTTGGCCAATCCGAGACCGAGAAGAAAAATACGATCTTGATAGGTTGGGTTCGCTGTGAATGCGGCTTCGAGCACCATGTGTGAAGGTTTATCGGTGTAGTCAGTCTGCGGCAACTCCCCTCCATGGAAGATCCCGTTTATTTTATCTTTCCTCATTTTGAGATCTTTTTCAAACTTGGGGTTCTTAAGATAGAGACGGCGGGTAAATTCTTCCAGAGATTCCAAGTTGGCTTTAACGTGGTATCGCACTATTTGAACGTCGGTAGGGAACAGAGCCTGTTTCAAAAGCTTTCCACCTGCGCGGCACCCCCACGGTGACAGGCAAAGCACGAGAGCGAAAAGAGCGACAAAGCGCCTCTTCATAAAAAAATCCACCCCCTCATCTCCACCAAATCAATGAAGTTCTATCGAAGAGATAAAATCGCTTATTTTCTTTTTTACTTCGGGGGCGACTTCACGGAATTTGATCCCCAAGCGCGTTTCTTCCGTGTCAGATTCGGTAACAAATTGTATGCCTTTCACGTCGCCTACAATTGTATGTTTGCCTTCAACGCCGGGCAATCCAAACCCCACCGTCACCTGACCGTTGAGTCTGATAGACTGGGCCTCTTCTTCCTTTGAAACATCAGCCACGCATTTGCAGCCTCCTTCACTCAGATCGAGAATAACACTCCGATACTCTTGCGTGCCTATGGTCAACTCAGCCGGGAGAAAACATCCCACTCGCCGGTGAGAACGCAGTTCGGAAGTCTCGATTTTGTCTGGGTATTGGATGAAGGCCAATTCCCGATGGGTGTCAACAAACTCGATCAATTCAGAATGGAACTCGCAGATCGTACCTTCGTAAAGATATCGACCCGAAATGCGGCGCCCTTTATGCAATCTGCCGGTGAGACTGGTAAAATCCCCTCTGATGATAAGGTACTCCTCGGGAACCATTCCGACCAATACCCCCTTGAGGCGAGCGACGGAGCCCTGGATTTTGAGTTGCAGTGTGGTTCCGAGTTCAATGGAAAATTTCTTTTGTGACGTGCCGTTCATACCGTTGCGCTCCCCTGATGCTCCTTTTCCTGTCTTTGCTCAAAGAGAAAGAGTAATGATACATCCATCCGGGTCAACAAAAAAACGCCCCCGGTTTTCTCATCGGCAAGGCGTTTTTCTTTTTTCATTATCCAATCTCTTCCCCGTTCATAGATGAAACCTCCTCCCCGCCCTGATAAACCATTCCCGGAAAAAAGTCAACAAAAAACAGGGCGAAAAGACGTACGAGATTTTTTTCTCTTATGAGTTAATCACCTATCTCGATCATCACCAAGTGGTCACCGACACTCACTTCATCACCCGGTGCTATCCGCACCTCGGTCACCTTCCCGTTAATCTCCGCAACCACATTGGTGAGCATTTTCATTGCTTCAAGAACAACCAAGACCTGGCCGGCTGATACATCATCTCCTTCAGAGACCAACGTCTCGTTTACCGTACCCTTGAGCGGTGCCCGGACATCTCCTGATTTAGCCAGAGCCGCAATCTCTTTCGGAGTGAGTGTCATCTGTTTGATCTTCTCTTCGGCTTCATGTTCCAATTCAGTGAGAATGGGTTCGGGGTGATGGTCTATCGTTAAATACGTAACCGCTGATCCGGTCTTCATCTTTCTCTGGGGACCGATCTCAATGAGGTGATGCTTTCCCAAAGCATCAAGAAAGTCAAATTTGTCGCCCAAATTGAACCCCCCCTTTTTCAACCATATATTCGGAGGCAAAACCCAGGTCTTGCCGTATTTCTCTTCGAACTTGAAGAAGTTCACCGCATCATTGGGATGTTGGAGATACAAGACAAGCTCATCCGCAGAAGCGGATCTGCCCAGGCGATGTTCCAAAACCCGTCTTTCAATATCCAGATCAATGTCATGAATTTTTTGATACCCCTCTTCTCGTTCAACGACGCCTTTCCAATCCGGTCCGAAAACAGATCGATAAATTTCTTCGGAGGGTCGATAAAAAGGTAGTTCCCCGTATCGTCCGAGCATAAGGTTCTTTAAATCATCCGTAACGTCCTTGTACCGTGCCTTCTTGAGGACATTATTCACCGCAGTGGTCCACAGTATCTGCGACCCCGGAGTGACGCTCCACCAGTTACCCAGTTCCTTATGCACATTGGGAAGCTCCTTCTGCAAAATCTCCGGCATTAAATGGAGAAACCCCGCTTTCACCGCCTGCTCAAAACTTGATCCTGTCGCTCCGCCAGGCAGTTTATGAATCTGCACCGTGGGGTCGAATCCGAAGAACTGTGACTCAAAGTCTTCATAGTACTCTCTCTGGGGTCGGAGTTTATTGGAGGTATCGATTATTTTTTGTCGGTCAATGCCCATGGCTCGATATCCGTATCCTTCCAGGCTATCAATCATTGTTATCATGGGAGGCGGACCGTAAAATCCGGTGAAGGCGTGATCACCGGCATCCACTATTTTTGCACCGTTTTGGACTGCGCTCACGATCCTGCCGATATCGTTGCCATCAGTATTATGACCGTGGTAATGAATCATAAGGTCCGGGTATCTCTCTACGATTGCGCGTACCAAATCCCCGATTCGTTTTGGTGTACCCAGTCCCCCGTGATTCTTGATGCAAAGAATAATATCTTCACCGGTGACCTCAAGGAGTTCTCCCACCTTTTTTACGTAGAATTCGTCGGTGTGCTCCGGTCCGGTGGAAAAACAGACGCACGGTTCCAGAATACATCCTGCTGCTTTCACCTCTTCAAAAACCGGGACCATATTAGGCACATAGTTCAGGAAATCAAAGACTCGCCACACGTGGACATATCGGGCAAAGCTTTTAACGGTGAGCCGAATTACATTTTCCGGATACGGCCGATAACCGAATAGATTGACTCCCCGGCAAAGGTTTTGAAACAGCGTTTCAGGCATCAGATTACTCAACACCTCAAGCTTCTCCAAGGGATTCATTTGCTTCCTCAGCATATCCACATGAATCGAAGCCCCCCCTGATATCTCGAGGGAGAAAAACCCTGCCGCATTTCTCTCCTCGGCGACCAGAACCTGGGTATGCGGTAGAATACGGTTCTTGAAGTCCGACTGGGATTGATCCCTCTCCGTATTGGTTATGTAGTAGCCGTCCGTCCTCCTCATTGTATCGAGGATATGCCGAACACCGTGCTCTCTCAATTGTCGAGGAGTAATTCTCTCATCTACGAGTGCTCGCGTTCCATTCATTATCGTCTTCCTTCAGGTAGTGGCTCTTCTTCTCCTGAGATTAATAAGCATAAGGATTGGTCTTCTTGGCGTGGATTTCCGCAATAAGTCTCGATAGTCTGGCAATTTCCCGTTCTCTCTCCGGATATCTGAAAATTTCCGTATGGGTGTCAAGGTAAGAGGTGTCAAACTTCCCGGCGCGGAAATCAGGGTCATCACAAATCCCGAGATAAAACGGGATGGTCGTTTTCGGCCCAACGATCAGAAAGTCATGCAGGGCCCGTTTCAACCGCTGTACCGCCTGTTCCCAGTCAAAGCCGCGAACGGTCATTTTAACAAGGAGGGAATCATAATCCGTGGGAATCCGGTACCCCTGATAGACATTACCATCCAGGCGAATCCCCGGTCCCCCGGGAGACTGATAGACCTCGACGACTTTACCGCCCTCCGGCCAGAAATTGTTTTTCGGATCCTCGGCATTGATCCTCACCTGAATCGCCTTACCCATAAGCTGGACTCTCTCAAGGGGGATCTTCAGCGCATGCCCCTCCGCGATCCTGATCTGTTCTCGTACAATATCTATAACGGTCAAGGTTTCGGTAACCGTATGTTCCACCTGCAGTCGGGTGTTCATCTCCATAAACCAAAACTCGTTGGTTTCGGCGTCGACAAGAAATTCCACGGTACCGGCATTAATATAATCGGCCTCATGAGCAACTTGAATCGCGGCTGCATGAATTGCATTCAAAACATTCGGGGGAAGATCAGCAGGCGCAATCTCGAGGAGTTTTTGATGCCGCCGCTGAATGGAACAATCCCTGGTTCCTAAATGAATCGTATTGCCATGGTGATCAGCCAATATCTGCACCTCAATGTGTCGTGGCGCTTCGATACATTTTTCCACATAAATTTTCTCATCGTTGAACGCCGAAAGCGCTTCCGCCCGCGCCTGCGGCAGCTGAAGCCTTAGGTCGGATTCGCTCCCGACCTTTCTAATTCCCCTTCCGCCTCCTCCCGAGGAAGCCTTCAACATAATGGGGTATCCCCACTGTTTACCGAAAGCGGCCGCCTCTTCGATGCCGCAATCACCCGGGGAGAGGGTATCCGTCCCGGGAATAAAGGGGACGTTCGCCCCTTTCATAATCTCGCGGGCTTTTACCTTGTCTCCCAGATCACGAATCACTTGGGGAGGCGGCCCAATAAAAACGATCCCGGCCTTTTCGCAGGCAGCGGAGAATTCGGCATTTTCCGCCAAGAACCCGTACCCTGGATGAATCGCATCTGCTCCGCTGATTCGGGCCGCCCAAATCATCCTGTCAATGTCAAGGTAATCCTTTCTGGGTCCGTCTCCTATCAGGATGGCCTCATCAGCAAATCTGATAAACAGTGCTTCACTATCCGGCTTTTCAAAAACCGCTACCGCATCAAGGCCCAGTTCCTTCACCGTTCGAATGATTCTCAGCGCAATTTCACCCCGATTGGCTATCAGTACTTTATGTATTTCTCTTATTGCCATTGTTCTCACTCACCTCGTTGGGAACGTTGATCGTACCGCCGTCATCCGCACAGGATCCGGTTATGAGAGACTCTGCGATCTCCCTCTTGTTCGCAAGGTCATCCGTTCCTCCTAAAAAATACCCCTCCCCTCCTACTGTCCATTGGTAGACTCTTTTTTCTCTGATTAGTTCAATTTTTTATCTACACGCAAAAAATCAGTGTCAGGAAAAATAAGAAAGAGGCATTGACTGCTGGCTTTTCGTAAGGTGAGCCAAGCGATTGAGCGCATTAATATAGGCTTTGACACTGGCCATGATGATATCAGTATGAGCTCCCTGGCCGTTCACGATAATGTCGTTTTCTTCCAGCCGGACAGTCACTTCCCCTTGAGCATCAGTCCCGCCGGTAATCGAATTTACCGAATACTGCAAAAGCTTACTCTTGGTACCGATCATTTTGGCTATTGTCTTGAAGGCCGCATCAACCGGACCGTCACCGAATCCGACGTCTTTAAACCGCTTCCCGTTTATTTCCAGTTCCACGGTGGCCGTAGGAATCGCAACCGTCCCGCTGACGACATTCATGTTTATGAGTTTATATTGCTCGGGAACCTGCAATATTTCATCTGCCAGGATTGCCTGCAGGTCTTCGGTAAAGACCTCTTTCTTTTTATCTGCGAGATCTTTAAAGCGCTTGAATACAATGGTGAGTTCCTGCTCACTTAACTCAACACCCAGTTGCTTGAGTCGGTCTCGAAACGCATGACGTCCGCTGTGTTTTCCCAGCACCAGCGTGGACTGAGGCACGCCAATGGACTCGGGCGTCATGATCTCATAGGTGATCTTCTCCTTCAGAAGTCCATCTTGATGGATACCCGACTCATGCGAAAACGCATTGGCGCCCACAATCGCCTTGTTCGGCTGGACGTTGATTCCGGTAATACGGCTTATCAGTCGGCTGGCTGAGAAAATTTGCTCGGTTACCACCTGAGTGGTCAAATGCAGAAAGTCCTTCCGTGTCCGGATCGCCATAACAATCTCTTCCAACGAGGCATTCCCGGCCCGTTCCCCGATACCGTTGACGGCGCATTCAACTTGGCGCGCACCGTTAAGCAGCGCCGCCAGCGAATTGGCCACTGCCAATCCCAGATCGTTATGGCAATGCACGCTGACGCTGACCTTATCAATGTTGGAAACGTTCGCACGAAGATGCCGGATCAGGTCTCCGAACTCCTGAGGAATGGCGTATCCTACGGTATCGGGTATATTGATACTGGTAGCTCCCGCATTAATTGCTGCCTCAACCACGTGGCACAGGTAATCCCGGTCGGTGCGGGTTGCATCCATTGCAGAAAATTCAACATTCTCCGTATACGATTTGGCCCGTTTCACCGCCTTGACCGCTTTTTTTAAAACTTGTTCTCGCGTCAGGCGAAGCTGGTATTTTAGGTGAAAATCCGAGGTGGAGATGAAAGTATGTATGCGCGGATTTTTAGCCCCTTTAATCGCCTCCCACGC
>JAFGRE010000044.1 GCA_016935335.1 Deltaproteobacteria bacterium | reverse complement strand
TCCTAACGTAAGAAAGGTGGCGTTGTGTGATGCAGTGGCGATCGCCCTGGAGACCATCGGCCGACGGCCGGCAATCACCAACACCATCATGTTGGGAGCGTTTGTGAAAGCAACCGGGGTTCTTTCCATTGATAGCGTAAATAAGGCGATGGGAGAAATGGCCTTCAGGGATGCCGCCTTGGAAAAGAACATCCTTGCGGTTAAAAGAGGCTATGATGAGACAGTAGTATATGACGTTTAGGTGAAGAAGGGATGATTATGGAAAAAAAGACGGAAGCAACGGTAAAAAGAAAAAAGGGACACTACGACATGTTTGATTCGTCCACCGTTCCCGATGACCTTTGTCCTATCGCCACCGATATCATCGTGATGAGGACCGGTGAGTGGCGGGCGGAGAGACCGGTGGTGATGCGGTCGAAGTGTGTAAAGTGTGCGACCTGTTGGGCATTTTGTCCTGTCCAGTGTATCGAGGAAAAGCCCTTGTGGTTTGAAGCGGATTTGTCAAGGTGCAAGGGGTGCGGTATTTGTGCGACCGAGTGCCCGCATCATGCAATTATCATGGTAGAAGAAAAGGAGTAAAAAGAATGCCCGAGAAAATAGTCCTTGACGGAAATGAGGCTGCAGCATGGGGTGCCCGCCTAGCCAAAGTTGACACGGTGGCGGTTTATCCCATTACCCCCCAGTCAGGTGTGGCTGAAGCCTTATCAACCTTTATTGCCGACGGCGAACTTCAGGCCGACCTGATGGATGTGGAGGGAGAACACAGCGTGCTCTCGGTTTTGCAGGGAGCGGCGTTTGCCGGCGCCAGAACCTTCACGGCATCCTGCGGCCAGGGTTTGGCCTTCATGTTTGAACCCTATTTTCGTTGTCCGAATTTCAGGATCCCCATCGTCATGGGTATCGTGTGTCGAGATGGTATCACCCCCCAATGTGTGTGGGGCGGACAACAGGATGCCATGACGGTGAAAGAGGTCGGCTGGATTCATATGCACTGCGAGAACAATCAGGAAATCACCGACACGGTGGTAATGGCTTATAAAATCGCCGAGAATCATGATGTGATGCTCCCGGTGAATGTTTGTTTTGATGGAAATTTCCTTTCCTATGCGGCCGAGCCGGTGGAAATTGTCGATCAAGACATAGTGGACAGGTTTTTAGGTGAAAAGAACGTAAACTGGCATGCCGCCTTAGACCCGGAACGGCCCATGGGAATCGATCCCCTGACCGGCTTGACGCCTGAAGGGGGAGCAATGTTTTCCCGCTATCGCAGGGGCCAGTGCAAGGGAATGCAGAACGCTCTTCGGGTCATCCCGGAAGTACATCGAGAGTGGAAAGAGATGACCGGTCATGATTTTGCGCCCCTCATTGAGGAGTATCGGTTTGATGACGCCGAGTACGCCATCGTGGTTATCGGTTCAATGACCGGCGCCGGGAAGGATGCCGTTGATGTAGCCCGGGAAAAAGGGCAAAAGGTGGGCCTGATCAAGATAAAAACATTTCGCCCCTTCCCCGTAAACGCGCTTATCCAGACGCTCTCCAAGGTGAAAGCGGTTTCAGTCGTGGATCGCTCGGTAAATTTTGGTTGGAACCGGGGATTCTTATGGCAGGAAATTATGGCGACGGTTCCTTTCTTACAAAAAAAGATACCCGTCACCAGCTTTATCGGTGGTTTGGCGGGGACGGATATTACGGTAGAGCATATGTTGGAAACAATCAACGTCGCAGAGAATGCCGCTCAGGGCAAGGTGGTGGAGGAAACAATCTGGATCGACCAATTGTAAACGCGCTAATAAACACTATGGAGAGTAACAATGCAGACGAAATACCTTATTATCGGAAGTAGCCATGCGGGGTTAACCGCGGCCGAGGAGATCCGGGTGCATGACCAGGACGGAGCCCTGACCATGGTTTCCATGGAGGACTGCCTTCCCTATTCCCCGACAATTCTTCCTTACATTGTCGAGGGGAAAGTCGATGAAAAACTCATTTATTTGAGGGATGAAAAGTATTTTACGGACAACAAGATTACCTTCCTGAAAGGGAAAAAGGTTGTTACGGTTGATACAAAATCATCCACGGTGACCCTGGACGACGGTACGAAGATCGAATACGAGAAACTCATGATCGGCACGGGTTCCGCGCCGACCATACCGCCGGTTCCGGGCCTCAAAGAAGCGAAGTACCATGTTCTGCGGACCATGGAAGATGCCCGCAAGATCAACCAGGCTGCGGAAACGGCAAAGCACGCGGTCGTCATGGGAACCGGCCTGGTAGGCATGCATGCTGCCGAAGGCCTCGGAAAAAAAGGTCTGGAGGTGGAATTGATCCGAGGACGGCGACGGGCGGTGCTGCCCAACTATTTTGATGGTAATGCGGGAAAGCTGATTCACCAGGTGTTCCTGGACAACGGAATCAAGTGCAATCTCGATTTTCAAGTAAAGGAAGTTGAATCCGTCAACGGCAAGAGCAAGGTTACCTTGAGTCACGGGGAAGTTGTGGAAACCGACCTGCTTCTGGTGGGGACCGGAGTCAAGTCCCGGATGGATTTCTTGGGAGATGCTTCGGGGGTCCAGGTGGACCAGGGGATTCTGGTTGACACTATGATGCGAACGTCGGTTGAAAACGTGTGGGCGGCGGGCGATGTGGCGCAGGCAGCCGATTTTTACGGTGATGAAAGGATTTTGACCGCTATTTTGCCTGACGCCTATGAGCAGGGGAAGGTCGCCGGACTGAGCATGGCCGGGGATGAAACGGTGATCCAGGCCTTCGAGGAGATCGGGGGACAAGCATCTGAATCTTACCGTGGCGGCATCAGTATGAATACCTTTAATTTTTACGGAAACCGGTCGTTTGCAGTAGGCTTGTCCCTTGTGAGCGAGGAAGACGGGTTCGAAATAGACACCATGTTGTTTCCGACAAGCTGTATGTATCAGAAACTGGTCTTTGACGGTGATTTCCTGGTGGGGGCGATTGGTATTAACGTTACCTTGGATCCGGGGGTCATCACGAATATGATCCGATACAAAATAAATCTTCAAGGAAAGAAGGCTGAATTTGCACGGAGCCCGCTTGATATGAGTCGACGAATTATGTGGGAGTCATGGAGAGGGGCGATTAAGACCGCAGGATAAAAATTTCTCTCGCGGCCGAGGAAGGGCCGACTTCGAGAGACTATCAATTCTAATGATAAGGAGATAGAAAATTGGGCAACGCATATAATACCTTAGCTGTTTATCCCGAGAAGTGCAACGGGTGTGGGGAGTGCGAAAAAGCCTGCGCGAAAGTAAAGGCAAATTCAACCGATGTTGTGCACTCCCGGATCAAAGTGTTAAAAAGTCTGGAAGACGGATTTTTCGGACCGGTGGTTTGCATGCAGTGCGGTGAACCGAACTGTGTTAAGAGCTGTCCCGCGGGAGCATTATCCAAAAATCCGGAAACCGGCGTGGTCGAGTGGAATGAAGACAAGTGCGTATCCTGTACGATCTGTACCCTTGGTTGCCCGTATGCCGGTATTTATTATAATCCGTTGATGAGCACCGTAGTCAAGTGTGATCATTGCGGTGGTGATCCCGAATGTGTTAAGGTCTGTGAACCGAAGGCCCTGGAATACAGGCCCGAAGCCAGTGTCTACAACGATCAAGGAGATTTGGAAGATCTGTTTGCTCCGGGGTTGGCCGCCTGTTTGGGATGCAACATGGAGATTCTGGTTCGACACGTTCTTCGTCATGTCGGGCCTGATACTGTTCTTGCAGCGCCTCCGGGGTGTTTGCCGGGAGTGTGCGCGGTGGGTTTCAACGGTTTTACCGGATCGAAGGTGCCGTCGTTTCATCCGCTCCTTACCAATACCGCCAGCATGCTGGCAGGGCTGCGTCGTTACTATAAGCGGAAGGGCCGGGATGTTACCGCGCTGGCATTAGCAGGAGACGGCGGAGCTGCCGATGTTGGCTTTCAGTCTCTCTCCGGTGCGGCGGAGCGCGGTGAAGAGATTCTGTTCGTGTGTATCGATAACGAAGGATACATGAACACGGGGATGCAGCGTTCGAGTACAACTCCCTATGGATCCTGGACGTCGACGACACCGGTCGGTCCGTCATTGCCCGGCAAAGCAAACGACTCGAAGTATATGCCGCTGGTAATGCTCATGCACGATGTCGAATATGTCGGTACTGCTGTCACTGCCTATATAGACGATTTTCACCGAAAAGTGGAGAAGGCTTACCAGGCGTCAAAACGAGGATTCGCCTATCTTCATGTATTTTCTCCGTGTACCACCGGCTGGCGGTACCCGGGCGACAAAACCATGGAGGTGCAGCGGCAGGCTGTTGCCACCAATATATTCCCGTTGTGGGAGTATGAAAAAGCCACGGGAAAACTTGCTTTTACTCATCCCGTCGACAATCCGGCGTCGTTGGAAAACTATCTTTCCATGCTCGGGAAGTTCAGACATCTGAGCAAAGAGCAGATCGAGCACCTTAAGAATACTGCGGCGATGCGGGTCAACATCTTGAAAGCAATGTCTGAGCAAGGGTTAGCGGGTTATCAGAACCTGAAGGTAGCTGTGTAAGGCATAGGCGTGACGAATCACAGTGTTGATGGAGAAAGCGAAAAAACCCCGTCGGTTGACGGGGTTTTTTTATGACGGCGCGATCCGAGACTCATGAGCCTCGCCGCCGTTATGTCCGAGGAGCAGAGTCCGTCGGCGACGTTCTCATGAAGATGCCTGGCGGAAGCGGGAGGCGTTGGTGATGAACGTCAAGCGTTGCCTCAGAACACCAGGGCCAGGCGGGTCTGATATATATTTCCTTCGGGACGATTTCTGATTTTCGTATCGAAGAGGACATGAGACTCCCAAAAGAGATGGCATTTTCCTACGACTCGATCGAGAAAGATGCCCGGCCCGAGAGCAAATGCCAGCTCTCTTCCCCGGAGACGGTTTCCATTCAACTTGTCATCGGTTGTCTGCCGCCAATAGTGGCCCAATACTCCCAAACGCACCCCTTTCGCAACCTGGTAACAAGTCGAAAAGTGGATATTGAAAAGCTGCCCGGGCCGCAGGTTGTCTTTGTTGGGGCCGAAATCAGAGTTTTTTGTATGAAAGAAATACATTATCCTCCAGCTTGCCGCCCATCGCGGCGTCAGGAAAAAGGTGGAGGAGTTATACAGCTGATACGTAATAAGATTAGAACCGACGGTAAAGTCCTTATCATGATCGTAATCACCGGTTGGGAGCGTTGCGCCTACTAAAAACCGGGTGTAAAAGGGGATTGTATAGTTACCCAGAACAAAAGACCTGCGATCGCCTTGGATAAAGGTCCCTACAAAGGTGTCGCCGATGCCTTCATCATCGCTTCTGCCGGCGTCAGTGACGAGGTGGCCCTTGGTACCGCTAACCAATATCTCCCCTCCCCAGTATCCCCCGAGCACTCTCTTCGTGCTGATGTACGCAAATTGGTGAATAGAAACAGCGGCGGAAAGCTTGAAGTCATTATGAGATTTAGAACTTCCGATCCGCAGGTCATCATACTTGGCGTAAACCAAGAAAGTCTGGTACAGAAAACCCGGTCCGACGAATCCATCGAGGAAATTGGTGTAGGCCCGGTTTTGATAGTCCGGTTGATAAAAGGCGCGGCAGTTCCCGTCAAACAGCACGAGATTGAAAGC
>JAFGRE010000003.1 GCA_016935335.1 Deltaproteobacteria bacterium | reverse complement strand
GCTTCCAGGACACCACCGCCGATGGTTCCAATGATACTTCCGTTAGAACACACTACCATCTTGGTTCCCGGTTTGCGCGGCGTCGATCCCCTATGATTGAGAACCGTTGCCAAAACAATATCCTCTCCCCGTTCAAGCAACTCCCCCATTCTCTGTGACAAGCTGCTGTTCATGTACCTCAATCCTCTCGTAAAGATGTGGGTCCCTCGCAAATAATCCCCGAAATCACCCCGGAAACCGCTGTTGCCTGAAAAAGCTTAACGATCAGCTCGACAAGCAGCAATCCCTGCCTCAATCCCTTATAACAGTCCCAAGAGCCGGCGCTGCAAAAAATGCTTGACATAAATAATAAATACATATTAAAAAGATAATCACCTTGTCAAGACAATAGCATCTTATTCTTACTTAGACTTCCTTAAACGATCTTCGGCTTACCTAGGATTTCAAATCGAGGGGGGAACTCAAGAAAATTTAAGCGGATGAGGGGTAGGGGTGTTTTGTCTTTACCTGACTTGCCTGGAGGGAGTATTGCGCCCCGCATCAAAGAAAGGAGAAACGCATGTTATTCCGAGCACTAAGTCCGTTCAGCTATTGGGAAGCGAAGTCGATTTCCGAGGCGAATGAAATTCTGTTCAGCAACGGAAAGAAGGCCGCTCTCCTTGCCGGAGGCTGCAGCCTTTTCCCGCAGATGAAAAACGGTCTGACAAAGCCTGAAGTTATCGTAAACATCACCACTATAGAGGGTCTTAGATTTATCGAAGGCAATCGTGACGAGGGGCTACGGATAGGCTCGTTAGCCACGCTCCGTGACGGCGAAAAATCGCCGGCCCTTCGCCAAGATTACGGCTCCCTGTTTGACGCCATCACCCAAATAGCCTCGGTTCAAGTAAAAAACATGGGGACGATTGTGGGAAACATCACCGAGGGGACCCCGGCGTCTGATGTCGCCACGATACTAACCGCATTGGGGGCAAAAGTAAAAATAGTCGGGCTTGGAGAGGACAAAATAGTACCCCTTGACTCCTTTTACGTGCATGTCCGCAAAACCATACTCGAACCGGGTGAAATGATAACGGAAATACTTGTACCCCCCCTACCCGACGGTACTCGCACCGCGTTTTTGAACCTTGCAAAAACCAAAGAAGACCCCGCAAAAGTCAACGTGGGGGTTCTTACCCGGGTCGTGGACGGCGTATGCGAAGAAGCGCGAATCGCCGTCGGTGCCGTCGCTCCGGTAATCATTCGGGCGAAAAAGGCGGAAGCGATCCTGCAGGGGGAAAAACCCGAACCTTCCCTTATAGCGAAGGCCGCAGAAGCAGCGCGAGACGATAAGGGGGTGAGGCCCATAACGGATATTCGATCGACCGCGGCATACAGAAAAGAAATGGTAGAGGTCCTGACGCGGAGAGCCCTGCATAAAACCTTTCAAATAACCACCCATTAAGACCAGGAGGGAAACCCATGCAAAAAATACCGGCAACATTCTTCGTAAATGGAGATCGCTACGACCTTATGATAGATACACACGCGTTGCTGCTTGAGGTGTTAAGAGATGATTTGGGCTTTAAGGGAGTACACGAAAGCTGCGGTGAAGGGGATTGCGGCGCTTGCACGGTTCTGGTGGACGGCGTTGCAGTTCTTTCCTGTTTGACCCTGGCGGCGGCGGTCCGCGGCAAAGAGATTGTCACCATCGAGGGCCTTGCCAAGGGATCCGATCTTGATCCGATTCAAAACGCCTTTGTCAAGCACGGGGCGATCCAGTGCGGCTATTGCACCCCGGGCATGGTAATGGCTGCCAAGAATCTTTTGAACGAAAACCCCCACCCCAGCCGGGAGGAAATAAAAAAGGGGTTGGCGGGGAATCTCTGTCGGTGCACCGGCTATAACAAGATCATCGAGGCGGTATCGGACGTCGCCAAAGGAGGTAAATGAGATGCAAGAAGAATTGAGAGTTGTCGGCAAGAGAGTGCCGGTTAAGGAGAATTTCGACAAGGTGCAGGGAAAAGCCGATTACTGCGCAACCATCACGTTACCGGGGATGCTGGTCGGCAAACTGCTTCACAGCCCTCATGCTCATGCCCGGGTGGTCAGTGTGGACACGTCGCGGGCGGAAGGTCTTCAAGGCGTAAAAGCCGTGGTCACCAAAAAAGACGATCCGAGAAAAATCTTTACCTGGAACGTTATGACCTACCAACTGCCGGACGGAGAACCCCAAGACCAATACATTTTTGACGATGTGGTGCGCTATGTTGGCGAACCGGTGGCTGCGGTGGCGGCCGTAAACGAAGAGATCGCCAAAAAGGCGGTTGATCTCATCGAGGTGGAATACGACGTGCTGCCCGCGGTTTTTTCTGTTGAAGATGCGGTGAAAAAAGGCGCTCCCCGGGTCCATGATACAGCAGAGAACAACATCGGCGCTCCTCCAACACCGGTTTTTTGTTACGGCGATGTGGAAAAAGACTTTTCCGAATCGGATACCATCGTGGAGGGCGTCTTTTCCACCTCCAAGCAAAGCCAGGCTGGCCTTGAAAACGCCGGTTGCGTAGCCGAATGGCGGAACGGCCGGCTGACGGTGTGGAGCCAAGCTCAGCTTCCCCATATGACAAAAAGAATGATTGCCCAGGCGCTTGACATACCGGAGAGCACTGTGCGGGTCATTCAGCCTTTTGCGGGAACCGGATTCGGCGCTGGCACCGACCTTTGTCCTGAACCTTATGCCTGTCTTTTGACGATGAAGGCGGGAGCGCCGGTAAAGGTTGCGCTCACCAGAAGCGAGGACCTCCGCATGCGATTCACTCGCGAGCACATCGTTCGAGTCGAAATGAAGATGGGGGTCAAAAAAGACGGGACGCCCATGGCCTTGAAAGCAAAGTATACCGGCGATGCCGGAGCTTATATGGGAAAAATCCTTTCCGGGTGCGGCGTAGCCCTTGCCTCAAACATAACCGAATATGAATTCAAAAGCATGTATCAGGAGATTGAGGCGATCTACACCCATCACTTAGCCTGTGGCGCCATGCGCGGGTTCGGGGGGATGCAGTCCACGTTTGCGCGGGAGATTCTCGTCGACGAAGTCTGTGAAAAAATCGGCATGAATCCGATTGAGTTTCGCAAAAAGTATCACCGGGGGGTCGGCGGTTTGGGCTGGTTCCCGGATACGAAAATAAGCAGTTGCGGGCTGGATGCATGCCTTGACGTAGGAGCGGAAAGAATAGGATGGAAGGGAAAATGGCAGGGGTGGGGAGCGAAAAAAGAAGGCATCCGGCGACGGGGAGTCGGGGTGGCGGCCATGGGGTGGTTGAGCGGAGCCCAGCCCATGCTGCTGGAACATACCAACGCAACCCTAAAATTCAACAGCGACGGGACCTGCACGCTTATCGGTTCTCCCGGGCTTCTGGGCCAGGGCGTACTGGCAGCTCACTGCCAGATTGCCGCGGAAGTGCTCGGCATCGATTATGACGATGTTCGGCCCCTGACCCCCCAGGATACGGATATCACGGGCTTCGATATCGGAACCCATGCTTCCCGGGGCTGCTATTGCATCGGCAGGGCGGTGGAAAAAGCTGCGCAGCAAGCCCGGGAGCTCTTTCTCGAACGGGCGAGTAAAAAACTCGGCGTTGCCGCCGATGCACTCGATATAAAAGAAAGACGTATTTTCTGCAAGGATGATCCCGAGAAGGGGATCGAGTTTCGGGAAATTGCCCAGGATACAATTTACAGTTTCGGCAAGGACTGCCGGCAGATCACCGTCAACGCAACCATCGAGCCCACCGAGTTTGCGCCGCCGTGGCAGGCCGGATTTGCGGAAGTCGAAGTAGACACCGAAACCGGCGTGGTGGAGGTGATCAAAATGATTATCGCCCACGATATCGGAAGGGCGATTAATCCCACCGTGGTGGAGGGACAGCTTGAGGGCGGTCAACTCCAGGGAATCGGGTTCGCTCTGTTCGAAGACATAATTATCAGTTCCGAAAACGGGGTTAACCTTACCGACAGCTTTAATAAGTACAAAATCGCCTCTATGCTCGACTGCCCCGATCATGAGGCGCTCTTGGTGGAGCTCGGGGATCCCACCGGCCCCTTCAGCGCTAAAAGCTGCGGCGAATCGGGAATATTCTTGCAGGCGCCGGCAATCGCCAATGCCATCTACGATGCTGTGGGAATTCGTCTGCGGGACGTGCCCATGACTCCCGAACGGGTCCTGGCAGCGTTAAAAAACAAATCAAGCACCCAAACAAACTGAGCCCTTTTTGTCTTAACACAACCCTACTCCAACGAGGAGGACTGGCCGATCTCTGAAATTGAGAGGCAGTCCTCCTTTTTTCTGGAATTCACACCACCATAAGTGCTTTCCCCCTCCAAAATTACCCTCTTAAAGCATCTCCCAACGCCAATCCGAGGCGATAACAATATGTCAAATTTTATAAATTATTTTCCTGGCCACAGCTCCCTACCGTAGGCCTCATCCCATCGCTTTTCTATAGTGGGAAACACAACCCGCTTAGAGCAGTCTAAATCCTTTTTTAAGGATACTGCGAAAATAAGGCGCAGGAATACTTTTCCTGCATTTTTGCGTGGTATTCTTTTTTTGGTTGAATCCGGTTGGCAAAAGAAAAGTGTGGAAGTCGCCTTTCGGCGACTTCCACGGCCCTCATGGAGGTTAATAGGCATGGAGAAATATTTCCATAGAGGGCGGGTCAAATGCTTACATAAACGGCCTTACTTTTTAATGGCCTTTAAAATCTTTTCCGGCGTAATCGGTGCTTCCTTAATCTGGACACCGATAGCGTTATAAACTGCGTTGGCGGCAGCCCCGATCGGTGGTACAATGCCTTCCTCCCCGCAACTCTTGGCGCCATAGGGCCCGTAAGGGTCCGGCTGCTCAACCAGTATATTCGTGAGCTTGGGCATATCCGATGGTCCCAAAAGCTTATAGTCGGTAAAATTACTGTTGAGGCACAGTCCCTTCTTGTCATAATATGTTTCTTCAGTCAGCACGTTACCAAGACCGTGATGAACCCCCCCGTCCAGTTGGCCTTCAACAGATGGCGGATGAATAGCGCGTCCGATATCGTAAGCGGTGAGACATTCGAGCAGCTTCACTTCACCGGTCTCGGTGTCAACCTCCAACTCCACAAAGCACGCTGAGAACGGCGGTGAGTTATGGGGCGGAAAATAACTTGCATAGCCAAGAATTTGTCCGGGTTCACCGACAGGTTGGCCGGTTGCCGGGTCCGGAAGGTTGATAACCCCGAGAGTTGTTATGGTCTTTATGTCAACCGATTGCTGTGGATCATTCTTAATGAATATTCTTTTATCCTTCATCTCGAGTTGATCCGCTGGGGTTCCCAGATGCTTTGAAGCCCGTTCGAACAACTGCCGTTTCACATCTTCACACGCCTGTTTCACTGCCCCTCCCCCCACGTAAGTTGTCCGGCTGGCGTGCGCCCCGATGTCGAAGCCGGAGGCATCGGAGTTACCGGTCAGCAAATGAACATCCTCAAGGGGGAACCCCAGGGTTTCCGCAGCAATCTGCGTCAGTGCAGTATGAGCACCGCATCCCAAGTCCGAGCAGGAAAGAATTACTTCAGCCGACGCATCCTCATTCAGTCGTACTGATACGACCGTATGCTCCAAGAGCATCGGCATTGCACCGCTTGTATGGTTCATGCAGGCAACACCGATACCGCGCCTCTTGCTTCCTGTCTGAGTGGAATATTTTGCCCGTTTCTCCTTCCACCCAATCGCCTGAGCACCTCGTTCCAGGCACTCCGTCAAGGCACAGGACGGATACTTGAAACCAATACACCACCCATCGTCGCCAACATCCTTATGCCATTTAATCCGCCAGTCCACGGGATCGATCCCAAGCTCATTACACGCCCGATCAATCAATTGCTCAAGAGGAAAATTGGTTTGGGGATTTCCGTAACCCCGGTAGGCGCCGCAGGGAACTTGATTGGTATAATAGGAATCACCACGATACCGAAGAGCCCCATATTTGTACATTCCTGCAAGCCATGCGCCCGTTGTAAAGGCCACACCCGATCCCTGGGTATAATATCCCCCTTTATACGAGGTGAAATGAGCATCCACCGCAACCGGCATTCCGTCTTTTTTAAATCCCATCTTCATCCAGTACATTCCCGGATGCCGGCTTTCCGATGCCACCCAATCCTCTTCCCGCAGATACTGAATCATGACCGGTTTCCCGGGAACCGCCATCGCCATCGCACAGGCTTGCGGCTCGGCCACCATACCCAAGCGAGCACCGAATCCACCGCCGACCGTTGTTTGGTTGACTTTGACGCGGGACATGGGTAGCTCGAACAGTCGTGCTAATTTGGTTTGTACCAACTTCGGCATCTGGGTGGAAGTCCAGCAATTCAAACGCCCCCGGTCGTCATAGAGCGCCACGTAGGCGTGCGGCTCCATCTGGCATTGCTTTTGCTTGGGTACATAAAAGGCATCTTCAACAACCACGTCGGCCTTTTTCATTGCTTCATCCACATCACCCCACCCATAGGCGTTGCCGGGGAATGCCGGCTCCGGTAACTCAAACGCTTTATTACCTGGCTTTAAGGGAGTAAACTGCACTGCATCAGGCTTCATCGATTCTTCGGCGGTAAGGTAGACAGGCAAGGGTTCGTATTCGACAATTATTTTCTCAGCCGCCCGTTCCGCCGCCTCCTCGGTCTCCGCAATGATACCGCAAATCCCATCCGCCTGATGCTTTACATGATCGGTAAAGATCGGCTGATCTTCAATATCGCCGAGCATTTTCCTCATCTCGTCGGAGACCATAAGATCCAATACCCCGGAATTATATGTATTCGAGGTTACATCCTGGGGCCCCAGTACCTTAATGACGCCGGGAACCTTTGCCGCCTCCGATAAATCCAGCTTTGTCACCGTGGCGTGGGCATAGTTCCAGCATCTCACAACCTTACCGTAAAGCATGCCCGGCATACGAATGTCAGCGGCATAGACTGCGCGGCCCGTAACCTTCTCTCGTGCATCGATCTTAGGTATCCTTTTGCCAACAATTGAGAGTTCGCTCATACTTTCCCTCCTTCCTTCTGTTTCACAGGTGAAGAAGCCGCTAACGCTATGCTGGCCCGCTGGACAGCTTTCACGATCTTTTCATAACCCGTACATCGACAAATGTTTCCCTCCAGCCCCCGCCGAATATCTTTTTCAGTGGGTGAGGGGTTCTTCTCAAGAATACTCACTGATTTCAAAACCATCCCCGGTGTGCAGTAGCCGCATTGGATAGCCCCCTCCTCCACAAAAGCCTCCTGTACCGGATGCAGCTCACCCTCTTTTTCCAAACCCGCCACCGTCGTGATTTTTCTCCCGTTCATTAAAACCGCCAATGTTAAGCAAGACAAAATCGGCCGATCTCCATCAACGAGGACGGTGCATGCACCGCATTCCCCTGCGCCGCATCCATATTTTACGTCCGTCATACTGAGATCGTCTCTGAGCACTTGGAGCAGTGTCCTGTGAACGGGTATATCCAAGGTATATTCTTTATTATTGACAAAAAATGTTGTTGAATGCGTCTTCATTGTCTTCTCCCCTTGCAATAGGAATCCCTGTTTTACACGCCTTTGCATGCCTCCTCGATCACCCGCTTGACGAGAACCCCTGAAATCGTGCGACGATATTCCGCAGTGGAACGAACATCATCTATCGGGGAAACTTCAGTGGAAACGACTTTCCCGACTTCCTCAAGGGTCTCTTCGTTAATTTCTTTTCCTCGAATAAGTTCTTCAGCTTTTCTCACGCGGATGGTGGTCGGGGCCACAGCGCCGATCGCCACGCGGGCGTTTTCACACTGTTTTCCCGACATGTCGAGGCGCACTGCGGCATTCAATTTGGCAAGATCAAGGGTGGTTCTGGTCATCGCTCGAAAAGCCGACGTTGTATTGCCTTTCACGTCAGGCAATTTCACTTCTACGGCAATTTCATCCGGCCTCCGGGCTGTTGCCCGATACTCAAGCCAAAAGTCATCAATTGCAACTTCACGCCTCCCCTGAGGTCCTTCCAGAACAACCCAACCGTCCAAAGCCAAAACTGCGCAGCAGCAATCGCCGGAGGGGGAAGCACGCAACAAATTCCCTACCACCGTCCCCATGTTCCGGGTCTGCGGCGACCCGTTCTGGGCTGCCGATTGCCAAAGGGCCGTATATTTTTCCTGGACCACCTTTGATTCGGCCACCTCGGCTAAGGTTGTCATGGCTCCGATCCGAAGCCATTTACCGGATTCCTCAATGATATAAGCTAGATCAGGGATATTGCCTAAGCTTAAGACATAATCGGCCCTAAACCCATCTCCCATCATCACCAGTAAGTCCGTTCCCCCCGCCATGATCGAGGCTTTGCCCTGATGCAATCCAAGCATCTTCACAGCCTCATCAATATCGTGAGGAAGCAATTCGAACTCAGGCAAAATACGACTGCTCATAGGGTTCCCTCCTTTCCTCAGCAGACACGATGTTGTTTCATCAGAATCTTTTTTTCTACCCCCATATAGTACAACGTATGGAGATTGTCAAGAAAATACTATCTTATAATAACTTAAAATAGCTTAACTAGACTATTAAGAACTATTAATTACTAATAAGGCAAGCTTCGAGGTTACGGATAGTCTTTGTCGACTGTGTGACTGAGAAAGGGAAAAGCAAATTGGGAGTACCAAAGAATCTCGCGAGGGCGGTTGATGCGGCCCCGCCACTGTGGTTTATGAGAGGATTGCCGGGATCAATGACCCAGGCAGAGAGGAGTCAAAATGAGTAGTCCTGTTTACATCTCCGCCACTATTTTACCGGTATCTTTCGTATCGTACCCCTCCATTTGATTTATGCTTGTCTTGAATGCTTGAGACCGGATGACTTCCAAGAGCGCCACAACCGGCTTGGCGGGAAGGTTTGTTCTGGGGATTATCAGATCGTATCGTTCATTGGTCATGTGAATAAACTCCAACCCCGTCATTCGCGCGGCAGAAAGGATCCCCAACCCCACATCGGCTGTTCCGCTCAAAACCGCCATGGCTACCTCGATATGGGTGTTGACTTCCCGATCATAGCCGTTAAGGCCGTCAGAATCAATGCCGTATTTCTTGAGTTCAACGTCCAAAAGCACTCTCGTACCGGATCCTTCCTGTCGGTTGACAATAGCGATTTCCGGTCTGGCCATATCCTTAATATTGCGAATATTCAATGGGTTGCCGGACCGGACCATTAAACCCAGGTCACGATGAACCAAGTTTATCACTACAACTCCCACGCCGGGCAGGTACCGCTGGATATAGGGCAGATTGTATTGTCCCGTATCCGGATCGAGGAGATGACAGCCGGCAATATGACTACTCCTCCTGCCGAGGGCAATAAGACCCTCGATACTGCCGACGTTGGAGAAAGAGAGACTATATTCCGGAAACCGCTTGCTCAACTCGTGGGAAAGAAGTTCGATGGTGAAGTCGTTGCTGCCCATTATTACGATATGATCTTTCAGTTCTCTGATTGCGTCTTTTAAACCAACTGTTTCCTTCGCGTGTTCGGTGATCCACATGTCGACCAGCCGTTTGGGAAACGTCCATTTCCCGGTAACTCTGGTGCCCGGAATTTTTCTCTCCTTGATAAGTTTGTAAACCAACTTCTCGTTTATATTTAGGTACTTAGCAACTTCTCTGGTATTCATCATCTCTTTTTCCATAGTATCTCCTCACCACAAGTCCTGATAATCAAGCTCGCGCTTATCTTGTCACCCACGATCCGTCATCAGCCTGTATCCAGCTGCCGGGAGGGACGCTCTTTTGCCACTCCTTCGCAAAAATTTCCTGCAGCCGCCCGACTTGATTCTGATCAATTTTGAGAGCATTTCCGACTTCCCTATACAAGTTCGTTCTATCCTTGTTTTCAGCGTCCACGAGCTGTTTTACCTGAGCCTTGCCAGGCAAAGCCAGCCCTTCCATGGTTCTAACTTCAACAAAACCATCTTGATTTTCTCCAACAATCCCTTTCTGCAGATAGGGAAGTATCGCGGGATAACGATCCTTCAGAGAAGCCTTTATAGCCCGAATAGACGCATTCGAGACCTCCAAGGCCTCTCCTCCCTGCGCATAGGCAACTTTTATAAAATGCCAGGACTGTTTCTCGGACCCATCGGGCAAATTCTTTTCTTCCTCCTCTTTCTCAGGAATTTGCTCCCGCACCTCTTTCACGATCTCTTCCGCTGTTTTTTCTGCCGCCGTCACCGGAAAATAAATGTTGACGGTAACACACGCCAAGAGAAAAACCACCAACGCCACAAATCCCCATCGCGCCCGTTTCATGTTTCCCTACCTCCTGCTGATCGTCTCTAATCTTTTAACCATCTCCTTAAACTCTATGGGTTGCCCCGGAGACCGATTCACTACATCTATACCAAATCTTTTCCTTTTTACAAGATATTCCAGGCCCCTGTCGTTTATCAAGCCATGAATATAAAACAAATCGTTTTTCAATTTGCATTTGATGCCGATCCTTTCATAAGGAAACGTTTCAGGCAAAAACCAGCTTGCCATGATCGGCGCTCCTTGGGCTAGAATGGAAATATTGTTGACGGCGGTTAAGCTGATGGACTGCCTCTTTCCCTTGTCTTTGACGGTCTCGATCACCAACTCAAACGCCTCGGGCTGACCATAGGCAATGACCAGATCCTTGATATACCCACTGATGGCCCCCTTCACCTCACCAAACACAGAATACTCTGAAAGCCTCTCAAGATCAACCTCCTTAAAAACAATCTCCGCCTTGATTCGCGGGGAGGCTGAAACAGGGTCATTAATCTCTAGCCCCCCAATCAACACCTCCCCCCCCCACACGTTACAGACGACGGATCCCTCCACACTAAGCTTTTCCAAGGTCAGAGTAAAGCTTGCTCCATCTGACGCAAAAACAGCCGGGATAGGAAGGCCACGGGGAGAGATGTTTTCAAAAGAAAGCTTTCCCGCAATTGAAAAAGGAGCTGTTGTTTCCACCAACGAAGAGAGGAGAACGCTCCCACCGGCAAACGGGATCCTGAGCGCCTTGGTCAAGTGAATTTGCCCTGATTCCGCCGTTAACGGAAATGACAGATTGCTCACCCTCCCTTGATCCGACAGTAAACTGCCGATCCTAACAAAACACTCCTTCCTTAAAGGACCCTCATAGCAGAGAGGAACAAGCATGCTCACCTGGTCCAAGGAGATGCCGGGAACTGAAACGGCTCCTTCGAAGGAGGCCCACAATTCTCCACCCCATTCAGGATAGCTGAAATCTTGGGCGGTGACAGTCAACTTTCCTTCAATCGCTATTTTCTCCATAACCGGATAAAGCGTCTTCAGCGGTTTCTCGAGAAATTCACGATACGCATGCGCTGTATCAGCGAAGGATGCTTTCAAGCTTTTCAGATAAATCGATCGTTCTTCAAAGTCTGCGCTCCCCTGGCCTGATAGCCTGAAATTATCAGCAAAAGTTATCTCTCCTTCTTCAAAGGCAAGGCCATGTCGATCCATCGCTCCCCTCATTTGAATGGTAAGGGGTGTTTCCTTCCAGTCGAACAACCATTTATCATAAAGAAAATATCCTTCTTCCAGCGAAACCTCGGCACTGATACCCAACAGCTCTTGATCGACAATACGAACGTTCACGGTACCTCTTAAATTCTCACCACCCCATGTCCCGTCCGGACTCATATAGCAAAAACCGCTGACACCGCCAGCCATCTGAAATATTGAGAAATCATTGTAGAAAAAGGGAACGGCAAGTTGAGGGGAAAAAAGGGAAATGATGTTCAGAAGAAAAAAAGCTCTAACAATCATGATGTCCGAGCCCGTTCATAACACCGTCAAAGAGACGGCAATCCTTGTGACCCTCTTTTTGCAAATCACATCCGGTGCAACCGGGATGTATGGAGGGAGCCCCTGCCCGCTGGTTCACCGATTAAGGACCACTCGTTTTATCGTTGATCCTATGAACGTAACAAACCACAGCAGGAAAGAATTGGCACTCCACGCCGCCACAAAACCAACCCAAAAAAGCACCAGAAGGAAAAACAGCCCGTACCCAAAATGAAACGGGCTGACCTCTCTATAGCTCATGATAACGAGGAGGGGGGAACCTTGGTTGAGCAAGTACAAAATCGGTACCAGGATACCGGCTAAGACGGAGGGAATAACTGCGAGCGGCCACGATTTTTTATCACGATGCATTCTTCGTCCTGATCTCCGAAATAACTTAACGCATTAACACACCTTCGCTTCCAGGCTTCCGACACATCTTTTGCAGGCAAAGAGGCCTCAGGAAGCGAATATCATAATCGTGTGGCTTTTATACCATACAATCTCCTTTTGTTCAAACCGCCACAGGCATTCATCGCCGCCACCTACTGCGGAGAAATATTATTCCCATTCTATCGTGCTGGGCGGCTTTGAGCTTATATCATAGACAACTCGGTTTACGCCTTTCACCTCATTGATAATCCTCGAGGATATTCGTCCCAGGACTTCATAAGGAAGTTTAACCCAATCAGCCGTCATGCCGTCAACACTTGTCACCACCCGCAGGGCCACCACATTTGCATAGGTCCGTTCATCCCCCATGACCCCCACGCTTTTAACCGGTAACAGGACGGCAAATGACTGCCAGATATCACGATATCCGTCATGCTTTTTTACCTCTTCCTGAACAATGATATCAGCTTTGCGAAGAACGGCTAAATTCTCAGAAGTGACTTCACCGAGAATACGAATAGCCAATCCCGGCCCCGGGAAAGGTTGCCGAAAGACTAGTTTGTCAGGCAAGCCCAATTCCCTGCCAAGAAGACGAACCTCGTCTTTAAAAAGATAGCGGAATGGTTCTATCAATTCAAAGCCGATTTCATCCGGAAGGCCACCGACATTGTGATGGCTCTTTATCGTCGACGACGGCCCGCCATGGGCGGAAGAACTCTCGATAACATCAGGATACAACGTACCCTGTGCCAAAAACCGAGCGTTCTCAAGGCGTTTTGCTTCCTCACGGAATACTTGTATAAATGTTTCCCCAATAATTTTTCTCTTCTCCTCCGGATCAGTTATCCCTTTGAGGTTGTGAAGGAATCGGTCGCATGCATCAACTACGGTCAGGTTGAGAGGATAGGATGACGAAAACAAAGAGCGGATCTCATTTACCTCAGCAGTGCGCATCAAGCCATTATCCACAAAAATGCTTTGCATTTGGGTCCCGATAGCCCGATTAACCATTGCTGCAGTCACCGCCGAGTCCACGCCGCCGGAAAGAGCACAGATAACTGTGGAATCTCCCACGCGATTCCTGATATCGCGGGTACATTCTTCAATAAAGGCGCTCATCGTCCAGCCACCCTTGCACTGGGCTACCCGATAAAGAAAATTGCCGAGAATATCCTTGCCCTTTGGCGTGTGGACAACCTCGGGGTGAAATTGGACTCCGTAAAATTTTTTTTCGTCATTACCGATTGCCGCCATAGGACAGGAGGCAGTCCCCGCCAGAATGTGAAATCCTTCCGGCAAGCCAACGACGTGATCACCATGACTCATCCAAACGTCAAGGCAAGGTCCCAAACCGTAAAAGATGCTTTGAGCCCCGACCACTTCTATGCTTGCGGGCCCATATTCACCGCTATTCCCCTTTTCCACTTTTCCACCCAAGAACCTAGCCACCAACTGCATTCCATAACAAATGCCAAAGGTCGGAATATTCAATTCCATTATTTCAGGATCTACTTCCGGGTGTCCTGGTGCAAGGACGGAGGACGGCCCCCCCGAAAAAACCAAAGCGCAAGGGAAAATCCCCATGAGGTCGCTTTTTGAGATATCGTGGCGCACAATCTCCGCATAGACGCCGAGTTCACGGACCCTTCTCACGATAAGTTGGGCATACTGCGATCCGAAATCAAACACCGCAACAAGGTCACGCATTAATGATCCTCCTTACATTCGCATTGCTTCTATTTTCAAAACCTCGTTATGAGTAGACGAAAAACCACGTGACTCTCATACAAAAATACTCCCCTTCCTCACGCCGACATATGAACCATGGAGCAGTGCCCACCAGAAACGTTTTCGGCAATATCCGTAGGGTAGCAGCCGGTGAAGCAGGCCGTACAGTGGGAATCTCCGTGCGGGGTTACATCCAACATCCCTTCAACCGATAGATACGCCAGGGAATCCGCCTCGAGATACCGGCGAATCTCTTCGATAGAATGAGAAGAGGCGATAAGCTCTCCGTGGGTTGAAATATCAATCCCGTAAAAGCAAGGGCATCTCACCGGAGGGGAACCGACGCGAACATGGATTTGAGCGGCTCCGGCACTGCGTATAAGGCGAATGAGTTGACGGAGAGTGGTCGCCCGCACAATAGAGTCATCAACGACAACCACGCGTTTGTTCTGCAAAACACCGGAGACAGGATTGAATTTCACCCGTACATCACGATCTCTCTCTCTTTGATGAGGAGCAATGAATGTCCTGCCTACATAATGATTGCGGATGAGACCAATTTCAAAACGCAGACCGGAGGCCTGAGCATACCCCAACGCAGCAGTATTTGCCGAATCAGGCACGGCGATAACGATATCAGCATCAGCCGGAGCCTCCAAAGCAAGCCTCTTGCCCAAACGCCGTCTGACTTTATCAACTTTTTCACCAAAGATAAGACTGTCGGGCCGCGAGAAGTAGATGTATTCGAAGATACAGAGCGCTTTCCGTTCTTCCGCCGGGAGATGCCGTGAGGATACGCCGCTTGTATCGATCGTTATTATTTCTCCGGGATCGATGGTTCGGATATAGTCACCGCCGATAATATCGAAAGCACAGGATTCAGAGGCCACCGTCGTTGCGCTTCCGAGTCTCCCGAGACACAGCGGCCGGAATCCATAAGGATCCCGTGCCGCTATTATGGCTGAAGTTGTCAGGAACAAGAAGCAATACGCTCCCTCGATAAAACTGAGGGCTTCGATAATCCTTTCTTCTATCGATGCCTTTTGTGAACGCGCAATGAGATGAAGCACGATTTCACTGTCTGTTGTTGTCTGGAAGATTGACCCCGCCTTCTCCAGCATTGTCCGCAGGGACAATGAATTGACCAGATTGCCATTGTGGGCAACAGCAACAGACTGCCCGTCGATGGTAACCACCAGTGGCTGGGCGTTCACCAGATCCGAGACCCCCGTAGTAGAATATCGGTTATGGGCAATTGCTGATGCCCCGGCTAAAGACGGCATCACATCCGGATGTGCAAAAACCGACCACACCAGGCCCATTCCTTTATGAATCGAAATCTTCTCGCCGTCTGAAGCGGCAATCCCCGCACTTTCCTGCCCTCGATGCTGAAGAGCATAGAGACCAAGATACGCCTTTTCAGCCGCACGCTGATCGCCGAAAATGCCGAACACTCCACAAAACTCATGAAGAGATTCAGGGGAGCATCTTGCTGATCGTATGGTGCGCCAAGCCTTTATTCCCTTGCTATATTCCATCAATCGATTCCTTATAAACCTCCCTTAAGAATTATCATCCGTCGCAAGATCCATCATGACCTACAACCTGATTCTCTACCTATCGTCACTATCCTGTTCCGGCACTAATTGTACGTTTTCCAGCCAGGCAAAGCATTCGCTGTCACTGGGAGCGCGGTAGTCACCGCGAGGGGAAAGGGAGCCGCCGGATCCGACTTTGGGGCCGTTCGGAATACACGAGCGTTTAAATTGACTCGTTTTAAAAAACCGTTCTATATAAACCGTAAGCCAATGCCTTATTTCGCCGATGCTGTATTCTCTTCGCCGCGCAGCAGGAACGTCGGGCCAATACCCCTTTTTCTTCTCTCTCCACGCGCAATAGGCCATAAAAGCCACTTTTGTCGGCGCGTATCCGAAGCGCGTAATATAAAAATTGTTAAAATCCTGTAATTCGTAAGGGCCGATAGCACCCTCACTTTTCTGTGCCGGTTGGACGCCGTTTTCCCCTGGGATCAATTCGGGGCTGATTTCAGTATCGAGAATATCATAGAGCACGTTCGACGTTTCCCTATCAAACTGATTTGTGTCCGCTACCCACCGGATAATATATTGAATGAGTGTCTTGGGAACGCTGGAATTGACATTGTAGTGTGACATATGATCACCAACGCCATAGGTACACCAGCCAAGAGCCAATTCACTGAGATCCCCGGTGCCCACAACAAGTCCGTTTCTCAAATTTGCGATGCGAAATAGGTGAGAAGTCCGTTCTCCGGCTTGGACATTCTCAAAGGTCACATCGTAAACCTTCCTGCCTTCGGCAAAAGGATGCCCGATATCTTTAAACATCTGCATGCAACTCGGCTTGATATCAATTTCATTCACCTCCACTCCGAGGGTCTGCATCAATTTCAAAGCATTTTCGTACGTTTTTTTCGTTGTAGCGAATCCGGGCATAGTATAGGCTTTGACGTGTGAACGGGGGAGGTGCAACAAGTCCATCGTGCGCGCAGAAACAATAAGCGCATGGGTTGAATCAAGCCCGCCCGATACTCCGATAACCACATTTTGAGCGCCGGAAGAGCCGATCCGTTTAGCCAGACTGTGTGTCTGGATATTGTAGACCTCGTAGCACCGTTCACCGCGTGTATTCGGATCCGAAGGAACGTACGGGTAACGGGGAACCTCCCGTGACAGGAGAACCCTTTTATCAGGAACAGCAATTGAAAAAGGTATCCGGCGAAACCGGGAAAGATGCTTGCGATGGCTTCGCGCGTTTTGCCTGAAACTCGTCATCCGCATCCGGTCTTGCGCAAGGCGGTCAAGGTCAATGTCAGCATAGATTATTTGATCACCATCGGAAAACCGTTCGGATTCCGCCAAAATGGTCCCGTTTTCACAGATGACTGCATGGCCGTCCCATGCTAGGTCGGTGGTAGACTCTCCCCTCCCGGCGGCAGTGTAAAGGTAAGCCGATATGGACCGAGCCGACTGGTTCGATATGAGACCACGTCGATATTCCGCTTTGCCGATCGTTATGTTGGAAGCGGACAGATTCCCCACAACGGTAGCCCCGGCAAGAGCAGCAAAACTCGATGGCGGTATGGGAACCCAGACATCCTCACATAGTTCTATAAACAACGAAAAGTGGCTGATGCCTTTCACATCGAATATAAGATCCGCCCCGAAAGGAATATCGTGTTGACCACAAAGCTCTATTGACGTTGGAAGCGCTTCCTCTGCCGTGCTAAACTGCCGTGCCTCGTAGAATTCTCGGTAATTCGGCAAATAAGTCTTCACGGCAACCCCGGAAATTTCCCCACGGTAGGTTACGATGCCGCAGTTAAAAAGGAAACCGCTCACCTGCAAAGGGGCTCCGATGACGGCGATAAGGTTCATGTCCCGCGTAGACTCACAAAAGCGATTCACGGCTTCACGAACCTTTCTTAAAAGTGCTTCTTGATGAAAAAGATCCTCATTCGAGTAGGCTGATAATCCCAACTCCGGGAAGATCGCCAAGGTGGCATCCTGGTGCGCCGCCGCGCGAGCTAATCTGACGGTGCTCTCGACGTTAAAGTCGGGGTCGGCCACCCTTACCACGGGCGAGCAGGCGGCAACCCGGATAAAACCATGATGATAGAGGTTGAAGAATTCCTCGTCAGCCATAGACTGCTTATCCTTCATCTCGGTCAATCATATTAGTTCACGAACGGGTATCCCCTCATGGGCGAGGTAGGATTTTATCTCACCAACCGTATACTGTTTGTAATGAACCATCGAAGCAATCAATGCCGCGTCAGCATGTGCTTGCATAAAAACATCTTTGAGATGCTCGGGTTTCCCGGCGCCGCCTGAAGCAATGACCGGGATAGTAACCGCCTGAGAGATTTTCTCGGTAATGATAAGCTCGTATCCTTCATTCGTACCGTCGGCGTCGATCGAATTCAAGCATATCTCTCCCGCACCTAAATTTTGGGCCTCTCTCGCCCACCGGACCGCATCTATCCCCATCGGTGTCCGCCCACCGTTGATATAGACTTCATAGCCGGAGGGAATAGCCGATGTTTTCG
The DNA here is from genome assembly GCA_016935335.1 of Deltaproteobacteria bacterium. Lineage (GTDB taxonomy): Bacteria > Desulfobacterota > WTBG01 > JAGOGO01 > JAGOGO01 > JAFGRE01. The sequence continues at coordinate 23,041 of JAFGRE010000003.1, read as the reverse complement.
GTGCTTTTTTGGCATCCATGCCGAGCACGACACATTGGCTCCCGAAAATTTTCGCTCCTTCGCTGATGAGATCCGGAGTTACGACAGCAGCGGTATTCACACTGATCTTTTCCGCTCCGGCAGAGAGAACGGCGTACATATCATCAAGGGTTCTAATCCCACCGCCGACGGCAAAAGGAATAAAAATATTTTTGGCAACCGCATCAACCACCTCTATGATAATATTTCGTTTATCCGAGGAGGCGGTAATATCATAAAATACCAGCTCATCAACACCCTGTTCGTAATATTCCCTGGCCATAGAAACCGGATTTCCGATCTCGATATTTCCCTCAAATTTTACGCCCTTTGTGGTCTTGCCTTCTCGTACATCTAAACAGATGATGATCCGCTTGCTAAGCATATTAGAGCACCCCATCCCATTCACAAAAGTTCTTCAGAAGTCGCAAACCGACCTGGCCGCTTTTTTCCGGGTGAAATTGGGTGGCGACTACATTTTGGTGCCCGATAATTGAGGCGAAAGAAACGTTATAGTCCGTCGTCGCTATGATATCCTCTTGGTTCAGAGGAACCGGATAATAGGAATGGACGAAATAAAACTGAGTTCGAGGGTCAATGCCTTTAAGAATCGAATGTGGTCGCCTCACGGAAAGTGTGTTCCACCCCATATGGGGAATTTTGATCTCCCCTCCCGCAAACCTGCGGGCCATCCCCGATATAATGCCAAGGCATGTGGCAGTATCTTCCTCGCTTCTTTCCAGGATTATCTGAGTCCCCAGACAGATACCGAGAAACGGCGTCCCTCGCGAGACGACCTCATGAATCACATGAAAAAGACCATGAGAATTGATCACTTCCATAGCCTTTCCGGCTGCCCCCACCCCTGGAAAAATCACTCTTTCTGCTGATAGAATTGTCTCGGGCTTGTCCGTGATTGCGCAAAGGATATCGAGATGCGCTAAAGCCCTCTTTACGGAGGTGAGATTCCCGGCTTTATAGTCAATGATTGCTAGCATTCGTGCCGTTTCGATGTAAAAAACCGTATTGTAACGCCGCCGCGATAAAGGAGGAAAACAGTGGGTGAGGCTCTCGGGGTTTGGACTTGAACTCGGGATGGAATTGGCAACCAAGAAACCACGGGTGGTCGGTGAGCTCAATGATTTCAATAAGACGGCCATCAGGCGAAGCACCGCTCATGCGCATGCCATTCAATAACAAGCCATCCCGAAATTCGTTATTAAACTCATACCGATGTCGGTGTCGTTCGGATATCTCCTTTTTCCCATAGACAGCATAGGCAAGGCTTCCATCCTCTAACACACAGGGATATGCCCCCAACCTCATCGTCCCTCCTTTGTTTATGATTTTTTTCTGGTCAGGAAGGAAATCGATCACGGGATACGCTGTCGTCCGATCAAACTCCGCGCTGTTGGCGCCGGAGAGTTCACAAACATTTCGCGCGTATTCTACAACCGCTGTCTGCATGCCAAGACAAATGCCAAAAAATGGGATCTTATGAGTCCGGGCATGCGTTATTACCTTGATCATACCCTCGATACCCCGTTCACCAAATCCGCCGGGGACAAGGATTCCGTCGACATGGGCAAACTTATCGCCGATGCCTTCTCGCTCTATGGCCTCCGAATCCACGAAGCGGAGGTTTACCTTGCAGTTATTGGAGATGCCGCCGTGTATTAACGCCTCGTTCAGGCTTTTATATGAATCCGTCCAGTCTACATATTTGCCCACGATAGCAATGGTGACTTCCTGCGACGGCTCTTTCAATTTTTTCACAACTTCTTCCCAGGTTTCCAAATGTGGTCGCCCGGTCCAGATATTCAAAAGATCAACAATCTTCTGGTCTACGCCCTCTTTATGGAAAAGCAACGGAAGTTCATAGATGCATTCAACATCCTTGGCCGTAAACACCGCCCCGACCTCAACATTGCAAAACAAAGAGATTTTTTCCTTAATGTCACGCGCCAAAAAATCTTCCGCCCGACAGAGCAGGATATCCGGCTGGATTCCGATCTCACGGAGGGCCTTAACGCTGTGCTGAGTCGGCTTTGTCTTAACCTCTCCCGCGGCCTTAAGAAATGGAATCCACGTAAGATGAATGAATATGGCGTGTTCCCTGCCTATCTCGTTCCGAAACTGCCGTATCGCTTCCAGGAATGGTAGGCTTTCAATATCGCCGACTGTTCCGCCTATTTCAACAATGGCAACGTCGAAACCTTTCGCCGCCTCCTTGATATAATCCTTAATTTCGTTGGTTATGTGGGGAATAACCTGGACGGTGCCGCCCAGGTACTCCCCTTTTCTTTCTTTCGTGATAACTGAAAAATAGACCTGCCCCGTGGTGAGATTATTTTTCTTCCCCATGGGCGTTCCGGTAAATCGTTCATAATGACCAAGGTCAAGATCTGTCTCCGCACCATCGTCGGTAACAAAAACCTCTCCATGTTGAAATGGATTCATCGTGCCGGGATCAACGTTAATGTAGGGATCCAACTTCTGGTGAGAAACTCGCAGACCGCGGCATTCAAGCAGAGTTCCGATTGATGCGCCTGCCAGCCCCTTACCTAAAGACGAAAGAACCCCTCCAGTCACGAAGATAAATTTTGTTCTCATGGCAACGGTTTCATGTGTTAAATTTCAAACTGCCTGTTCTTCTAAAAAACCACGGAATCATGCCGGAACACTACAGAATAGGCAAATAGTTTTCTAACTCAAACTCGCTTACGTGAGTTCTATACCGATCCCATTCAATTCTCTTATTGGCGATAAATTTACCGAAAACGTGTTCCCCCAGCGCCTCGCGAACCAATTCGCTCTTTTCGGTCTCCCTGATTGCTTCCTCTAGGCTAGCGGGCAAAGATTTGATTCCTCGTGCCTCCCGGGTAGCTGGAGACATTTCAAAAATATCTTCTTCGATCGGCTCGCAGAGATCATACCCCTCTTCGATCCCTTTTAGCCCCGCCGCCAGCATAACCGCAAAAGCCAGATACGGATTGCAGGCAGGATCAGGGCAGCGGAATTCGATTCTCGTAGCCTTCTCTTTGCCTGGTTTGTACATGGGAACACGCACCAAAGCTGACCGGTTTCGCCGTGCCCAGGAAAGATAGACCGGGGCTTCATAACCGGGAACAAGTCGCTTATACGAATTCACCCACTGTGCTACAATCGACGATATCTCACGGGCGTGTTTCAATATTCCGGCAATGTATCCTTTTCCCGTTTTTGAGAGGTAATACTTATCGTCCGGATCAAAAAAGGCATTCTGATTGCCTTTGAAAAGTGACTGATGCACGTGCATCCCGCTCCCGTTCTGACCAAAAAGCGGCTTGGGCATAAAGGTGGCGTAGACCCCGTACTTCATGGCTATTTCCTTGACCGTAAGACGGTAGGTTAACGCGGCATCTGCCATGGTAAGGGCATCGTTATACGCCAAGTCAATTTCATGCTGACTCGGGGCAACTTCATGATGGCTGTACTCAACTCTTATGCCCATGTCTTCCAGAGCCAAAACCGTGTCCCGTCTTAGATCGCTCGCCACATCCCGCGGAGTCAAATCAAAATATCCGCCGGCATCGAGACCCTGAGGAGCGCCTTCGGCGCTTTTGAAATAGAAATATTCAAGTTCAGGACCGACGTAATAGGTAAAACCAAGGTCGGCGGCTTTTTTCATATTGCGTTTGAGAACCCACCGGGGATCTCCGTCATAGGGCTTTCCATCTGGAGTGACAATGTCACAAAACATCCGAGCCACGGCACCGCTTTCATTTGTCCGCCAAGGAAGAAGGGTGAACGTGTTGGGATCCGGCATGGCCACCATGTCGCTTTCTTCAATACGCGCAAACCCTTCAATAGAGGAACCGTCAAATCCCATCCCCTCTTCTAGCGCTCCCTCCAATTCATTAACGGTTATGGCAAAACTCTTGAGAAACCCGAGAACATCCGTGAACCAGAATCTGATGAATCGAACTTTTTTTTCCTTAACTGCCTTAAGCACAGCTTCTTTATCCATCTTCGCCATTCTTTTATCCTCCACAAAATTGTAAGATCAATAATTCAATTTTCCGATCAGATACACAGCCACACTTCGCATTAATAGTTGCCAACATTATACGAGCAGCACGAGAGCAATCCCGTCTGCTCTACCGTTGGACCATCTTAATAACACCTCCTTCACACGCGGCCGCACACGTTCCGCAGCCGCCGCACAGTGTTAAATCAACGGTAAAATCATCTCCCTCCCGCACAATCGCATGCCGGGGGCAGGCTTCAACGCACTTATCACACTGTATGCACACGCCGCAGTGAAGACAGCGCGCAGACTCTTCTTCAATGCGTAGCGACGGATCTTGAGGTACGCATCGTTCGGGGTGAAGATCCGCGGAGCAAATGGGGTTTTTTTTCACAGGAACGTATTGTTCCCCTTGAAGCACGGCGTGAACTTCTCGAGCGCATTCCCGCGCCCTTCCAATGTTCGTTGTTACCAGTCCCAGGCTGTTGACATCCCCCACGATAGATATAGCGGGATTAGACGTGCGAAATGAAAAGTTTTCCATTGGTGCTTTGAAAAAACCACGCTCATCAACTACCTTCAATATCTCTTCGGGGAGAAAGTCAAGCGCCGGCCGTTCATTGATAAAAGCCAGTACCGTGTCAGCACGTATTGTTTCCCGCTGAGAAAGTCCGGTTTTAATAATAGCGGAGTCTCCCGTAACTTCGTCCAGAAAAACGGGGTACTTAAAAGTCACACCCATATTCTCAAGCTTTTTTATTTCTTCTTTGTTCCCTGACGGCGTTTTGATATCGATGACGATAATGTTGTCCGACTTCATTCCTAAATTCATAGCCGCTTCAATACCGTCTATTCCGGCATCTCCTCCGCCGATAATGAGAAGCTTTTCACCAAGGCGAAAGCTTTCTCCACAATTGTAGGCCTTAAGAAAATCAATCCCTGCGTGTATCCGTTCGTTCCCTTTTACCGGGGGAATAAGAGCGCGATGGGCTCCTGTGGCAACCACGACATAGTCTGACTCCTTAAGGATTTTCGCAAATATTTTCCGGTCAACGACCGTTTTGGTCATGATTTTGACGCCGAGAGCCATAATCCGCTTTATGTCATGATCGAGATCCTCTAAGGGTAGGCGTGTGCGCGACATTGTCTGGTACATTTTCCCGCCCGGTCTGTCCGCAGCATCATAAACGGTCACCTTATATCCCAACCGTGCAAGGTGATAGGCTACCGTCAGACCCGCAGGACCTGCACCGATAACGGAAATCTTCCCCTGAAAATTTCCGATTTGGGGGGGGGGGTCATCAATACGATACTTCTTAGCAAGCTCGGCAGTCCGTAATGGGAAATCGACTTTCCCCCTGGTACAGGCACTCATGCACAGATGAGGACAAATAAATCCGCAGCAACTATACCGAAAGGGAGTTGCCTCATCAAGCAATTCCAATGCTTTATCATTTTGTCCTTGTCGAATATAGCGCAAAAACCGACCCGTAGGAACTCCTGCCGGGCAAGCCGCCTCGCAGGGTGACGTCATTTCCCTCCGTTCCGGTTTCAGATTGGTATTGACAGGGTAAGCAGGACAGTAAAACTTGGCGAAGGGACGGCTTCCTTTCGGCGCAATCTTGACAAGTTCCCGATTGATGAGAGGCTGAACATCGAAACTGAAGTCATTCGCGAACTCCTTGACGACACCAAAGACCATCTTTCTGTCGCCTTCGGTAGGAGCCATGTGTGTAGCGCCGATACCCAAGAGATCCGGAGGTATTTCATAGCCAAAAATAAATATTTCCCCTCCGTGGATCCCGGTTGCCAGGGTCTTATCCGCCGCCCCGCAGACGAGATTCCTGCTGTTCCCGCGGTTAAGCAAAATCAATGTTCCCCCCGCCATGTACTCACCCAAGAAGTCGCCGGAAGTGCCTCCTACGACTACGATAGGGACTTTCTTCTTGTATGCCTTCATATGGATGCCGACCCGATACCCAACATCGTCACGAACGAACAGCTTGCCTCCTCTCATTCCATAAGCAAGCGCATCCCCGGCAAGGCCGTGAACCACAATCTTCCCGCTATCCATCGTATTGGCAATAGCGTTCTGTCCGTGTCCATGGACTACAATCGTTGCTCCACCCATTCCATACCCAAGATCCTCCCCCGGTACCCCCTCAATCTCAATAAAAAGATTTTCGTTGGTAATACCACTGCCGATATACCGTTGCCCACGAACATTTTTCACTATAATGTGGGTGACGCCGGAATCGGCCAACTCCCGGATCTTTCCGTTCAGGTCCTTATAGTGCATCCCCTTGGCATCCAGCCGGCACCGCGTCGTATGGACTTTTCTATTCTCCTGCATACTTGATTCCAAGGAGGGATAATTCTTTTTCATCAAGATCAACGCCTCGCAACAAAAGTCTATTCCCTCGAAATGAGCCGATATCGTAAATTCCGTTTAACCCCATGATCTCCTGTATTTCATGGTGCCAGGCCTTGATTAGGTTCGTGATTCGGTCCTCCGCCCAATCGACATCCAACCGTCCGCTCAGCTCGGGATCATTGGTGGTTAGGCCCCACGGACACTTGCCGCTGCTGCACCGCTGACACCCATGACAACCACAGGCAATCAAAACCGCTGTGCCGACCGCCACTGCATCAGCTCCCAACGCAATGGCCTTCATGATATCAGCACTATTTCTTATTCCGCCGGCAGCAACGATAGAAGCCTGACTCCTGATCCCCTCCTCCCGGAGGCGCTGATCAACAACTGCCAATGCAATTTCAATCGGTATGCCGACATTATCGCGCACAATATTCGGAGCCGCTCCCGTTCCACCCCGGAATCCGTCGAGATACACCATGTCAGCGCCTGCGCTCACAATACCACTGGCGATGGCCGCCACATTATGAACTGCCGCGATCTTGACACAAACCGGTTTATAGCCGCTCGCTTCTTTGATGGCATAAATGAGGAGTCGCAGGTCTTCGATTGAATAGATGTCGTGCTGCGGGGCAGGTGAAATAGCATCGGAATGCAACGGGATCATACGAGTCTCCGAGATGCCTTCCAACACCTTTTCTCCCGGAAGGTGCCCTCCAATACCAGGCTTGGCGCCTTGCCCGATCTTAATCTGGTAAGCCCGACCCATTTTAAGGTAGTCCGGGCTCACGCCGAACCGCCCGGAGGCAACCTGAAGAATAGCCCAATCCGTAAACGGATAAAGGTCCTTGTGAAGGCCACCCTCTCCCGTATACCATAGAAGTCCGAGTTTTTTCGCCACCCGCGCCATTGCTTTTTGAAGGTTAAGATTGATACTACCGTAGGACATGGGAGCGAACAAAACCGGAATATTCACCGGTATCAAACGGTTAACCAGCGCTGACGGGTCATCCACTTCTCGGAAACTGACAGGCTTTCGGCCCAGATAGGTGATTGTTTCCATGGGTTCCCGTTGTGGATCAATAGAAGGATTCGTCACCTGACACGCATTAAACAACATTCGATCCCACCACACCGGCACATTAGTTTCTGCCCCAAATCCGGTGAGCGCGACAGATCCCGTCGAAGCCTGCAAATGAGTACGATTAATATGGTGAGGCGTCCAAATACCATGAGGCCTCGTCACAAAAGGATCCTCAATAATTTTGATCGCACCCCGTGGACACATAATTTCGCATCGGTGACAAGCGCCGCAGGACCGACGGTTAGCAACCGGGATTTGGCTATCACCGTGGGGGACCATTTTTATTTCATTGAAGGTGCACTCGGAAGCACACTGCCCGCAGCCGTCACAAAGTTCCAGGTCAAACGTCGGCCGAAACGTTGATTGTAGACCCAATTTTGAGATGCTCACCGTTAATCCCCTTTTGCATTGGTGTGATATTTTACAATAACGGGCTGTCCTGCTCGTGGTGTAACCACCTGAGTAAAATCTTGTTCCATTTCATAAAGAGCTGATACTTCGCTGGCAAAATAAGTATACTCTGACGTTGTTCCAACGGTCATGGGTCGCAACTTTGTGTTGTCGGTGATACTGAAGAGGCCGCCATCAAATCCAGCTAGGATGGCAAAAGGACCATTCAGCATTGCCGGTTCATAGATGACTTTCATGCCGATCATTTTATCTCGCTGCTTGGGATCTGAGTACCGCTTCGCAGTCGACCAGTAGGGCGGAGCGAGAACCGTAACCGCATCCATGATTGACAAACCGTGGCGACGAATCAAAAGATCAAGGAGATAGGCAACAACCTCGGTATCTGTTAGTAACGTGCATATATAACCATTTGCTTCAAGATAACGCTTATTTATACCATACGAGGATATTTCCCCATTATGGACAATTGAAAATCCCAGCAGATTGAAGGGATGCGCCCCTCCCCACCAGCCAGGGGTATTGGTGGGGAATCGATTGTGGCCGATCCAACAATATCCGTGATACTCATCGAGACGAAAGAACTCGTAAATGTCCTTCGGAGTTCCGACCCCCTTAAAGACCCCCATATTCTTACCGCTTGAGCAGACAAAAGCTCCGTCGATTGACGTATTGATATGCATCACCTTTTCCATAACAAAGTCATCAGGGTTACTTTCCTTCTCTCTTATTTTTGGCTGCACAAAGTATCGCATGAATAATGGATGATCGGTTATGACTTTATCCCATACAGCTATCTCCTCTGTATGTGCAACCCAGAAGTTGTTATGTAATAATTCTGACACCGCATTGAGTGCAAAACTAGTCTCAGCCATCACCTGGAACGCATAGTGATCTCTATAGACAGGATAGATCCCGTAAGCAGCATATCCTGCTCCAAGGCCGTTGCCTCTGTCGTTCTGTAGCACCATGGCCTTTTTAATTCTCTCACCGGTTTCTTTTTCACGTTGGTGGCTTATAAGCCCTGCTATGCCGCACATCGTTTTCCCCTTTTAGTGTTTTTCAATGCTCCATAACGATTTTTAAATTGCTTCTCCGGTCTCGCTAATCTTCACGGGCTGTTCTTGCGGTTAATTTTCTTTTTTATGGAGTTCAGAAGGTAAACAAGGTTTGCCACAATTGATCACGGCAAGCCTCTACCCATATTTTTATTAAGTAAATTTTAAACCTTATTTAATAACTGCTAATAATTTAGCCGCTATGCGATATTAAATTCTATTTAATTTTCCTTCGTTTAATTTATTACTTTTAAATTAAAAGTCAAGAATAAATTTTTCAAAATCTACCGTATTTCTTAATCTATTTCATAGAATAAAAAACACTACATTAAGAACTTCTGAATAATTCTCAAAAAGTGGGCCGTTTATTTTTAAAATTTCCTAAAGAATTATCTTGACTTTTTTCATTTTTACTTAATAATATACTCTGATCATCAAATTCTTAAACCCGCTTTTGCTCATAAAATAAAGATAAAGAAGCGCCATGCAAAATCTTATAAGCTGCGGCATCCCTTATTTAGACAAACTCATGGGTGGAGTTTTGCTCGGAGACAATGTCGTCTGGGTTGTTGAGCCGGGTGCGTACTTTGATTTTTTCTTGGAGGGATTTTTGACCACAAAAACACCTCAAGGGTGTAAGACCATTTATATAAGTTTTGATTTCCCTCCTCATAAAATTTACAAACGGTATGAACATCTCATCCAAGAAGGCAACTTCATCCTTGTCGATGCCTTTACCTTCGGCAAGGGGCATAGTGATACCTTTTTCCAGTCTTTTTACGAAAATGAATCGCTTGCTTCATTATCCCAGATACGCTGCATAAAAGACTTGGCAGACCCGGGCGAATTTATAGCAACCATAAGTAAATTGCAGGGCGAGTTTAAAGAACCTCTCGTGTGCAAATATGTTTTTGATAGCCTCACGGGGATGCAGGAAATCTGGGGGGAAAGAGATACCCTGCATTTTTTTACTTATACCTGTCCCAAATTATTTGAGCTGAAAGCACTGGCCTACTGGCCGATTGTCAAGGAAGTCCATTCAAAATCATTTTTGGCCCATGTTACCCACATTACTCAACTGGTGATAAGCCTGAGCTTCCAAAAAGACAGAACCTGCGCTGCCAGCTTTGTGAAGATGGATGGAAGGCCCTCAGATCTATTGCGTCAAAAACATTACTATTCTTTCCACGATAACATGATAGACTTCATTGGCCCCGCCGAAGAATTAGATAAGAACAGAGATGGGGGAGAAAGCGAACCCTCTCACCCAGCGGGACCTGGAAGAGTATCGCGCTTTGTCCCCGTCCCTAAAGAATCAATCAAAATCGGTGATAGAATCCGGGCCTTGCGTTTAGAAAGACAGATCACCCAAATAGAATTGGCTCGCGACTTGGGTATCACTCCCAGCGCACTATCACAAATCGAGAATAATCTTTGTCTTCCCTCGCTTCAGTTGTTTATCGAGATCGCCCGTTATTTTGGTGAATCACTAGATTCATTCATTCTCGGGGTATCCCTCCCTGCCAAATCAATGCGAGTTAAGCCCAAAAAGACAAAACGCGATACACTCTGAAGGTCGTCGACGAAAAAGGAATTATACCCATCCCCGTAAGCGACATGCCTCGGCCACTCTCGCCACGGCAACAAGATAAGCAGCTTGTCGCATATTGACGTTCTCCTGTTGACTCATGCCATAAACGTTTTCAAAAGCATGAGTCATCTTGAGATCCAGCCGCTTGTAAACTTCGTCAAGTTCCCAGTAAAAGTTGTAGGTGTTTTGCACTTGTTCAAAATACGAAACGGTTACTCCCCCGGCGTTGGCAAGGAAATCGGGGAGGACAAAGACGCCGTTCTGATCCAAGATATCATCCGCCTCCGGAGTCGTAGGCCCATTGGCAAGTTCACATAATATTTTACACTTAAGCTTGTCGGCATTCTGCTCGGTAATAACCTGTTCCAACGCTGACGGAAAAAGAACTGTCGTTTCCAACTGCAGCAATTCTTCGTTAGAGATGGCGTCAGTTACCGGGAATCCTTGGAGCGTGCCCGTTTGCAACTTATACTTGACTAAGGCTTCGGGATCGATTCCGTTTTCACTGTAAACCCCGCCTTTCGAGTCTGAAGCTGCTATAAGTTTCAGTCCGAGAAGTTTCTGCCCCAGCAACGCAGCATACTGACCAGCGTTTCCAAAGCCTTGGATTGCCATGGTCTTCCCGGTAAGATCGATATTCAATTTCTTGGCCGCTTCGCGGGCAACGTAAACACCGCCGCGAGAAGTAGCATCAACGCGGCCTGCCGAGCCACCAATGGCCAACGGCTTGCCGGTAATAACACCGGGGTGATGTTCCCCTAAAATCGTCTCATATTCATCCATCATCCACGACATAATCTGGGGAGTCGTATAAACATCCGGAGCCGGCACATCCCGCATCACCCCAAGATGCTCAGCAACCGCCCGAATATAGGCCCTGGCAAGGCGTTCTTTCTCTGTTTCGGACAATTCTTTCGGATTGCAGGTGACCCCCCCTTTCCCACCTCCCAAGGGCAAATCAACAACCGATGTCTTCCAGGTCATCCATGCACCCAACGCACGAACCGTATCGATGGTTTCATCCGGATGCCAGCGCAATCCACCTTTGGTAGGTCCAAGAGCCCCGTTATACTGGACGCGGTATCCGTGAAAAACTCTCGTTGAACCGTCATCCATCCTCACGGGGAGAAGCACCTTTATTTCCTTCATGGGCCAGCGCAATAATTCATGCACCGCCGGTTCAAGACCCAGTTTCGCCGCAGCCGTATCCAACTGCTGTTGAGCCATCGCAAAGGGATTTATATTTGCCATACAGTACCTCCTTCTAAAAAATAACTGTTTTTTATTAAGATATGATAGCCGACGCGCTACTTTCGTGAGTAGTCTGGCCTTCTACCAAGACTATATGAAATAGTTTTTACCTATCCAAAATGCTAAAAGCTGGATCTATAACCGCGATCCCAATATCTTATTAACTTCTTCTCTATCGGCATCCATGACGTACTTTATTCCTGACATTTCTGCCGCATCTCTGGTCAATGCGCAAATATCATCGCGGTCGATGTGTTTAACCGCAAATTTTCGCGCACCGGCCATCAGCTGCTGAAGCCCCTGGGTTAGGCGGTCTATGTAGGTATACATTCCTAACGCTCCCGGCGGAATCTCCTTGAATGCCGCTCCATATTTTTCCCTCAATTTAGGCGTGGTAACGAAAAGATCCTCTACTCTCATCCATTTGCCGTGCTTAACAAACTGACTCTTTTTATGAAGCTCATCTTCGTCAAAATGGTGCATCACCGTACCATCTTTTTCGATCTCCTTTTCAATCTTCTTCTTTAAAAGATTGGCTTGGGTGTTACCCACCATGGCTGCTGTCATGATCGATCGACCCATGCAGACAGCTTTGACATGGGGAGCGCCAAGCGCCAGCGCCTTAAAAATGTGATCCTCTAAGGAAAGTCCGCCGGCTATGGCGCAATCAGGAATAAAGGCCCCCTTTTTATCGAGCCGAGTTAGGTAATCGTAGAGAAGACACTCGATTTGTACCGTCGGGACACCCCACTCATTCATCATTCGCCACGGACTCATGCCGGTTCCGCCGCCGGCACCGTCAACAGTTAGGAGGTCGATTTTAGCCTCGGAAGCAAACTTTACCGCTCGAGCCAAATCAGCCGGTCTATAGGCTCCGGTCTTGAGGGTGACATGTTTTGCTCCTACTTTTCGCAGGTGCTCAACCATTCTGTAGAAACCTTCTTCTTCCACCATACCCAAACGCGAATGGCGCTCAAACTCTTTGAAGTCACCGTTATCAAAGGCCTTTTGAATAACAGGATCTTCTGGATCCGGCAAAACGATATATCCGCGTTTTTTTAATTCACGCGCCTTTTCCAGGTCGGAAATTTTTACTTCGCCGCCGATATCCTTTGCGCCTTGTCCCCATTTAAGCTCAAAGATCTCCACACCGAGCTTTTCGATAACGTATTCCGGAACCCCAAGGCGGGTATCCTCAACGTTGGCCTGGACGACGACACCGCCATAGCCCTCATGCCATTTTTGGAAAGTCTTGACCCGTCGTTCCATTTCCGGCGAGTGCACTACCCTGCCGTTTTTGATCTCGGCAGCCATATCCATTCCACAAATATTCTCGCCGGCAATTACCATTATCCCCGAAATAGCAGCCCCAATTGCCATGGCATCCCAGTGAATTCTGGCGATCTCTGTTGATCCAACTGCCCCGGTAAATACCGGAAATCTGAGTTTTATCTTATCCTGGGCACCAACCTCTGTTGAAACATCCACCGCAGGGAAAACGGCTCTGTCAGAATCCGCCTCAACACCGACCGCTCCAACACAGGTTCCCTGAATATTGAAAAAGGAAAAATCGTGAGGATAATCTTTTTCTGAGCCCGCGATCACCTCACCAAATGGTTCCGGGTATATATTTTCCCTTCCTCTCAGGGCAGAACGACCAATTTCACACGGACCCGGACACCCGTCCAGACATGTCACGCAGATGCCGGACAGCGGCGACGGGCTAACCCGGGTTTTTGTAAGGGTCGCAGCACTTGCATTAGGTTTACTTAAGCTCATACTAGACCTCCTGCCATCGAGGTTGACGTAGGAATGCCGTAAACGAACGAAAAATACAGGCCGGCAACTGCTTGCCAACTCAATTTAGTAACCCTACAATTAGAAAAACAATATGTCAAGACAAAAATAACAACCAATAGTAAGAAAAATCACATATTATCAGCATATTTCATTTTATTTTTATTTTGCCATTCCCCTTCCCCATTTTTTTTAGCCACTAAAACTATATCCCCACATAAGGCAAACTTGCCGAGTCTTTTTTGTTGACTCATACATAATTTTCGGTATTGTATAGGATGTTTACCAAAGGGGACCAGCATGATCAGAGACTCTAAGCGAAAAGTCGTTTCAATCCTTAATGTTTTACAGGATTCTGAAAAATCTTTGGGGGGAAGTCGAATAGCCCGCAAGTTGGAGGAGATGGGTTTTGACCTCAGTCAAAGGACCGTCCGCTATTATCTCCAAAAAATGGACGGGGATGGGTTAACCGTCAATCTTGGAAAAAAAGGACGGCGAATTACCCCAAAAGGCGAAGAGGAATTGCGCTCGGCCTTCATCATAGAAAAGGTCGGATTTGTAGCCGCAAAAATTGATACTCTAGCCTATCAAATGAACTTTTCCATGGGAAAACGCACCGGGAATATTATCCTGAATCTCTCTCTCATCCGCGAAGAAAATGTTCATGAGGCATTTTATCAAATGCAATCGGTCTTCAAAGCGGGATTGGGCATGGGAAGGTTCCTCGCTTTGGGCGTAGCGGGGACGCGAATAGGAAATTTCAGAGTCGACAAAAGTATGGTAGCCATTGGCACCGTGTGCAGTGTAACCCTGAACGGTATATTTTTGAGTCAGGGTATCAATACCACCTCCCGTTTCGGCGGTTTGCTCGAACTGGTTGAGAGCCAGCCGGTGCGCTTTACGCAAATCATTAATTATGACGGGTCATCGATCGACCCCCTTGAAATTTTTATTAAAGGCGGCATGACAAGTGTCGCGCAGGCTGCCCACACCGGCTCCGGGAAAATCGGGGCCAGTTTCCGGGAAGTTCCCTCCGTGGCAATCCCTAAAATTCAAACTCTTCGCAACAAACTTGACTCTATAGGTTTGAGCGGAATATTGATGCTCGGGAAACCCGGGCAACCTCTCTTGGACATCCCGGTTTCCGCGGGAAGAGCCGGAATGATTGTTGCTGGCGGACTCAACCCTTTAGCAGCGGTCGAAGAATCAGGAATTAAGACCGAGAACATGGCAATGGGAACATTGCTTGAGTTCAGCCAGCTCATCCCCTTTTACGACTTAAAAAATAGCATGTGAACCCGTGGCTAATTTTGCCGAAATCATGATGTCTTTTGTTGTTCGGTAGTTTCTACTGTCAAGATACAATGAAATTCATCCCTTCCCTTTATGAACACGCCATCATCTCGAATGATGTTGGTTAGTTTTTCGTCGTTAATTTTTAACTGTTATTTATGGAAGGAACACCATGAAAGAAGATGTCAAAGTCAATACGGGTGTCCCCGTTATTGATACCCTGCTTGATGGATTGCGCTGGGGGGACAACGTGGTGTGGCAGGTTACAACCCCCCTTGAGTATTCATGGCTCGTCCGCCCCTTCGTCGAAGAAGCAAGCAGGCAAGGGGTTGAAATTATATATATACATTTCGACTCCTTTAATATTCCGGGGATATCCCCCCATTGCAGAGTTGTCTCTATCGACTTAAACAAGGGCTTCGATTACTTCTACCGCTTTGTGAGGGACGTAATGGAAGCATCGGGGGAAAAGGTTTATTATGTCTTCGATAATCTGTCAGTTCTGGCTCGGCAGTGGGGGAGTGATGAATCGCTGGCCAATTTTTTCCGTACTGTTTGTCCGCGGTTGTTCGAACTCGAAACGATCGCTTATTTTTGCATTCTCCGGGGAAGTCATAACAATCAGACGATCGCACGAATCAAGGACACTACTCAGATACTCATAGATTTCTATGTGCAGGACGGCCAGTCATATATTCGGCCCCTGAGGGTATGGGACCGGTATTCCCCCACTATGTTTCAGACCTTTACACTTCTCTCTCCGGTGGGGAAAGCCCCCGAAGGACCATGGGAGGGCATCGAACAGGTCCCGACGATAATGGCTTCGCAGCCCCCTCCGAAATCCGATTATCTTCAAACAATTAACACCCTGTTTAAACGATTGCACGAGCGGTCATGTTATTCTCCGGCAAACTGCGAGGCCCTTCGCATGGAATTGATAAAAACGCTTATCAGTCAGCGATCGGAGTACTTTGCTATCGCGCAACGCTATTTTACCTTGGAGGATATCGAAAAAATTCACAACCGCCTCGTCGGTTCAGGGCGAATCGGTGGGAAATCCGCCGGCATGCTTTTGGCGCGCAAAATTCTCGAATTGGCTGCTCAAAACGATTTGCCTGAACTCAAAGACATACTGCAGGATCACGATTCATATTACATCGGATCAGATGTTTTCTTTGAATTCATGCTCGACAACGATCTGCTTTACCTCTTAAGTCAGCAGTACAAGGACAGAGATACCATCGTTTCTGAATACCCCAAAATGCGAGAACCCTTCCTGAACGGATTTTTTCGCCCTGAAACCCTTGAACAACTTAAAGAAGTATTAAATCATTTCGGTACCCAACCCATTATAGTCCGTTCATCGAGCCTGCTAGAGGATAATTTCGGATACGCATTTGCAGGCAAGTATGACAGCGTTTTTTGCCCCAACCAAGGTGAATTTGAAAACCGCTTTCATGATTTCTTGAATGCTATTAGGATTGTTTACAGTAGTGTCTTAAAGCCCGATGCCCTCTTGTATCGGATAAAGCACAAATTGATCTTTTCCGATGAACAAATGGGGGTTTTGGTAATGCGAGTCGAAGGGAGAGAATTAGGCAATAAACTGATGCCTATGGTTGCAGGCGTCGGTTTTTCCCGGAACTTTAATCCCTGGTCACCTCGCATTAACACGGATCAAGGTCTTCTTCGCTTGGTATTTGGAATGGGTACCAGAGCCGTTGACCGTGTCGGAAATGATTATCCCCGCATGATCGCCCTCAGTCACCCAACGCTTCGTCCCGTTCTCTATGAATCTGAAATTCGACATTATTCTCAACATTATGTTGATTTTATCGATTTCTCCTCAAATCAGTTTAAGACTGTGGAGCTTGATGAAGCTTTGGGAACAGAAACACTCCCTGTCTACCAGTACCTCTTCTCGATTCACAAGGAGGGTACTCTCTCCGATCCCGTCAGCCTGATGCAGCTAAAGGCTGCCGAAGGCAAAATCCTAACGTTTAACAACCTGGTAAGGAAAACATCCTTCGCTTCTGTCATGGATAAGATATTACGGAAGTTAGAGGAAGGCTATGGAATACCTGTAGATATCGAATTTGTCGCTGATGTAGATGAAAAAGGCACCATAATGATTAATCTGCTTCAATGCAGACCATTAAGTGAAATTCGAGACCAGGCCGAAGTCATCTTCCCGGAGGATGTTGATCCTGGAAGTGTTATCTTTCGAACAAACAACTGCGTTATTACTGCACTGGTCGATAACGTCCGTTATATCGTCTATGTGGACACTGACGGATACCATGAGTGCCCCTTAGAAAAAAAATATCAGATTGGCCGGTCCATTGGGAAGGTCAATGGAACCATCGAAGCCGCAGACGCAAGATATATCCTTATTGGCCCGGGGCGATGGGGAAGTAACAACATCGACTTGGGTGTCAATGTAAGCTATGCGGACATAGATGCTTCGGCTGTCATTGTTGAGGTCGCCAAAAGTACCGAAGGTTATGTCCCTGAGGTCTCGTATGGAACCCATTTTTTCCAGGACCTGGTGGAAGACAAAATCTATTATTTGGCTGTGTACCCAGGAATGGCAGACAATTACATCAATGAATCCTTTCTCAAGGAGAAAACCAATTTGCTTAAATCTATGGCGCCGGATTTCGAAAGTCTTTCCGACGTGGTGCATGTGATCGAGATACCTCATGAGCACAAGGACTTTTGTGTCGTCATGGATAGAAAAAAAACTCGGGCTCTCTGCTTCGCCTCTCGTGCGGATTAAAACTCACCAAAACAAGCACCTTCCGGAAATCCAAATCTATGAGCAAAGATGGATGCCTTTATTTTAAAGCAGTGATATTTGACCTCGATGGAACGCTCCTCGATTCCCTTGAAGATATAGCCGAGTCAATGAATGCCGTTCTGAAGGAGTGCGGCTTCCCGGAGCATGACCCCGAAACCTATAGAGACTTCATTGGCGAAGGCATCGAGCAATTAGTGAGGCAAGCTCTTCCCAAAAGCAATCGTACAGATTCCATGATTGAGCGGTGCGTTGTAGCCATGCGTAACGAGTACGAAAAACGCTGGACTTTTACCACCCGTCCCTATAAAGGAGTACTCGAACTCATTGACGAGCTAAGTACCCAGGGAGTGAGGATGGCTATTTTATCAAACAAGCCCGATAGATTTACCAAGGTTATCACCGCTGTCTTACTTCCCTCGGGAAGGTTTGACCTCGTTCTCGGCGCCAAGCCGGACGTTCCTAAAAAACCCGATCCTCTCGCGGCCCTTAACATCGCTGCTCTCTTCAACATTCAACCCCAGTCAGTCATCTTCGTGGGGGACTCAGGGATAGATATGGAAACAGCCGTTTCCGCCGGTATGTATCCGGTAGGAGTCTTGTGGGGGTTTCGCCCAGAGGATGAACTGATTGCCGGCGGGGCCAAGGCGCTGCTTGATCATCCTCTTGAACTATTACGGTTCTTCAAAGTGGACATTTATTCTGGCGGCGAAAAATAGCTTCCCCCTCTCTCTCCTGCTATGAAAAGATTGACTTCTTCTTCCTGAACGTTTAGTATTCGATTTTGCTATTACTGTTTTCATAAGGAGGTATTGTCTTTGGTGTACGAAGATAAGATACGAGAAACAGAGCGATTAATTGAACAACAAAACGAGTGGCGAAGTCGCTGCATCAACTTGATTGCCAGTGAAAATGTGATGAGCCGTCGGGCCCGTGCGCACGCAGGTTCTGATTTTGCCCATCGTTACGCCGAAGGCCATCCCGGAGAGCGTTATTACCGCGGAACAAGCTTTATCGACACAATAGAAAACACTCTCAAGAGTAACCTGAAGATGCTGTTTGAGTGCACCCATTCAGAGGTGAGACCGATCAGCGGAACGAATGCTAATGAAGCTGTTTTTAGCCGCTTGATCAATCATAACAACCCGGTAATGGTCAACTCTACACCCGGAGGCGGGCATATCAGTCACCACAAGATAGGATCAGTTGGCAAATTCACCAAGAATATTATTGATTTCCCCATCACCGCCGACGGATATCATATCGATGTGGACAAGACCAAGGACCTCATTCATGCCGTAAAACCCGCCCTCATTGTTTTTGGCAAAAGCCTTTTTTTATTTCCGGAACCAGTCCGTGAACTTGCTGATGTCTGTGTGGAAAACAAGGCAAACATTGTTTACGACGCTGCTCATGTGCTCGGCCTGATAGCTGGAAAACAATTTCAATCTCCCCTTGAAGAGGGGGCACATTTAGTCACGGCGAGCACTCACAAGACGTTCTTTGGCAGTCAACGGGGGCTGGTATTAAGCAACGTCGACAGTGCCTTCTGGAGAAAAATCGACCGAGGGGCCTTCCCGGGGTCTTCCAGCAACCACCATTTGAATACGTTGGCCCAACTCGCAATCTGTACGTATGAGGTAATGGAATTCGGGCAACAGTATGCCAGAGATGTAATAGCCAATGCTAAAGCTCTCGCAGAAGCCCTTGACAAACAAGGATTTGACGTGGGGGCGAAAGAGTTTGGCTACACGGAGAGCCACCAAGTTGCGGTTAATGTAAATAAGTTCAATGGTGGAGAGGAGGTTTCCATCAATCTGGAAATGAATGATATTGTTCTCAATATGAACTTGCTTCCTCATGAACCGCTCCGCAATGCTACCCATCCTGATGGAATTCGAATTGGTGTCCAAGAAATGACTCGCTTTGGCATGGGCAAACAAGAGATGGAAAAAATCGCAGAACTAATGAAGGAATGCGTTATCGACAAAAAAAATGTTAAGGAAGAGGTCAATCGTTTCCGGTCAGCTTTTCAGGATGTCAAATACAGCTTTGACAGTCAAGCTGGCTCGTAGCAGATGTCCTTGGAAGAAAATCGTTCAGTGAGTGTCGGCAACGGTTTTATTATTGACAAGAGTCCAATCTTTATTGCCTTAACGGTTTAGTATCCCCTTTCAGGCGGCAATGAGGAGCCAAGAAACGACTTCTCCTCCTTGCCTCTCCCAATTCCCGCTAACCTTTATTATTCCGGAATCTCTTGAGGCGGGGCACTGTCGCGGAAATCAGGTTAGTGATTGCTTCACCTCGGAGGGGATATGGGATCAATTCCAAAGATTGGGGGGCAATGCATTCATTGTCCGCGAATGACGGGTATTTCCCGGAAAAGTCTCCGGCTGAGGGCAGATTCCTTTACTTCCACCGGTCCCCGCCCTGGGATGGTGGCGGACTCCGTGGCATCCCTGACAACCCTCATAGAAAAAAGCAATAAGGTTTTCTCCTCAACGAAGAGTGAACTCCTCACCCGCCCTGCGCTGTTTTTGCTCGCAAGGGCATCCAGCCGAGAAAGGCGAAAAATATGTTTGATTTTTTTACACATTTCAAATAATATAAAAAATTTAAAATAGCATAAGGGTGTTTCCAATGGCCAGAATAACGATTGAAGACTGTTTAGAGAAAGTAGAAAATAGATTTGTTTTGGTGCACGGAGCCATACAAAGAGCTCTCCAATTAAAAAGGGGGGCTCCGTCGTTGGTTGATGCTCCAGGAGAAAAAGAGACCGTGATAGCATTGCGCGAAATCGCCCAGGGAAAAGTCAAAATAGTGAAAAAAAACAGTGGAAAACAGCCCACCCCATCGGAAGGTCCATAATGCCGCATCTTCTTTTCCTCAATATCAACTGTCATGGGTAGGTACCACCGTCGTGGTTTCAACCTTCAATGCAGCGGTTCCGTTTACACTTTGCCTAACATTTCATAGCATAATTTCTTTTTAGGGACTGCGATCATTCCCACTCAAATGCACTAAAAAGATCTCGGACTTTTATTGCCTTCCCTTGATTCACCGACCTGTAATTTCTCCTAATTCCAAAGAGATTCTCCTTCCACGGTGATATTATCATGCAGTCAGATTGACTAAAGAAAATGAGTACTTATTTTTTAAAGCAAAGAACATAGTTAAGGAATGATAATTAAAAAACGGATGCAGATGAAAACAGGAAAGAAGAACGAGACGGCTCGTATGTATAAAATGAAGAATACCGACCAGGATCGCTCCCCAGCTGATGTCGCCGTGGTGGAAACAAAAAGGTCGAGAAACCGTGCAGTGAAGTTTAATGCTGCCTTCATTAATTGGCATCCACGAGGGAAAAAGGACGATGATTTCCTCGATGAATATTCTGATAATTCGCAACAAAGAATTGAGGATAATGACCTTGTCAATGTTTACTTTAAGGACATGGGGCGGCATAACCTGATCGACCGCAAGAAGGAGCAAGAAATTTACAGAAACATATCCCTCAGGAAAGCCGAGGTCGTAAGGATCTTATTGACTATCCCGTTGGTCCACGATGAAGTATTCCGCCTCAGCAAAGAAATACGTTCTGGCAAGACCGATATACGAAGCGTCATACATTTTTCGAGACAAGAGGATGAATCTCATATCGAAAAAATGAGAGGCGAATTTTTGGCGATGGTTGCCAAGGTTCTCAAAGAGAAAGAGAGTCGCGTGCTTTCACCGCGACAATTAGAGCGTGATAAAATTGCAGGTTATTTAGAGCCCTTAAGCTGGAACGATGATGAAACTAAGAGAATTATTAACCTACTTAAGGAAATGGAGCGAATCATAAGGAAGGAAAAGGATGCCGTCGGCCGTTGGGGGAAGGCAGCGGGATTTTCTGCAAAAGACGTGAAAAAAGTCCTTGCTGCCCTGGGAAATTATCCTGAGGGTCTTCACCAGTTATCCAACGAAATATCCTTCGCTCACCATGAGCTTCATGAGTTCATCGAGTTCGCTAAGAAAAAAAAGGAGACGATTGCTCAGGTCGAACAGAAAGTCGGCATATCCCATCTTACCCTGTCACGCTCCCTTTCTCGGATACTGAATCTTTTAGAAGAGAATCGAAAGTCAAAGGAAATCTTGATTGAATCAAACCTCCGTCTGGTGATCAAACTGGCACAACGCTATGTCCACAGAGGTTTGCATCTGCTCGATTTAATTCAAGAGGGAAATATTGGACTCATCAAAGCGGTAGAGCGTTTTGAATACGAAAGAGGGAACAAGTTTAGCACCTATGCTTCGTGGTGGATCAAGCAATCGATCAATAGAGCAATTGCTGATCAAGGGAATACCGTTAGGATTCCTGTGCATCTGACGGAGGCATTATATCGATTCAATAAAGTCCGCCGTTCTCTTTCCCAGACATTAGCACGTGAACCATACTTGGATGAGATTGCACAAAAAATGAGCATCTCTGTATCAAAGGCACGTGCTCTGCGCCTCCTTTCCAAATTCTCGCGTAATCCCATCTCTCTTGAAACACCAATAGGAGATAACAACGACAGCACTTTAGAAGAAGTGATTGAGAGTAC
This sequence comes from Deltaproteobacteria bacterium, assembly GCA_016935335.1. Lineage (GTDB taxonomy): Bacteria > Desulfobacterota > WTBG01 > JAGOGO01 > JAGOGO01 > JAFGRE01. The sequence goes on along the minus strand of JAFGRE010000003.1, from coordinate 775 downwards.
CAATAAGGTCGACGTAGTGAATGAACTCAGCAAGGAGGAACAATCTGAAGAAGTGCGTAAATTTCTATCAGCACTGAGCCCCCGCGAAGAAAAGGTAATCCGCATGCGATTCGGAATCGGCCACGAAAACGAGCACACCCTGGAAGAGGTGGGCAGGATTTTCGGTCTTACTCGCGAGAGAATCCGCCAGATTGAAAAGGAAGCCCTCAGAAAGCTTCGAGACCCAATAAACGAGAAGCTTCTTAGCAATGAAGGCTAGCCAACGCCCAAAGGGGACGCCCCAGATGGTAGTCTTGGCAACGCCTCATTAGTTTTCCCAGTTGCAGTGTTTTTTTCTGATTTGGTTCTAAAAAAAGCTTGGCCACTTCATGGTGAGGTGTGGTATGGGAATATTATTTTATTAGCCCATGGATTTCTCCTTATTCCTGTTGAAAGGTCGTTTACAGTGGCCGACGTTCTGCTTGGACTCGATGTCCTCAAAGAAAATAATTTTTGCCAGGTTAGCGGTCGAACTGTTGGCTTGGTCATCAATGCCGCTTCGGTGAATTCATCTTTTATTTCAACGGTCAACCTCTTTCAGACCGCCGAAAAAGTAACCCTTGCAGCCCTCTTCGGACCGCAACACGGCCTATGGGGTGAAACACAGGATAACATGGTAGAATGGGGCGGCTTTCGGGATAAGAGGACAGGCCTTCCGGTCTATAGCCTTTACGGGAAGACCCGAGAACCGCAACCGGAAATGTTGGCTGATATCGATTGCTTGGTCATTGATCTC
>JAFGRE010000231.1 GCA_016935335.1 Deltaproteobacteria bacterium | reverse complement strand
TATATATATTTTAGAACCTCTCTTGCAAGCCAGAAAAATCATGGAAATAGACGGCAGCCAAAAGTCCGGGTCGGGTACGATCGTCAGGGACGCGGTTCCTTTCTCGATTTTGCTGGGAAAAGACCTGCGCATCACAAATATTCGCGCAAAGCGAATGAAGCCCGGATTGCGTGCGCAGCACCTCAAGGCGCTTGAAGCTGCGACTCAGCTCTGCCGCGGACAAGTGACGGGAGCCGAAATCGGATCTAAAGAGATTACCGTTACCCCCGGCGATTGCATTCACGGGGGCACATTCAGGTGGGATATCGGAACCGCCGGTTCCGCAACCATGGTGGCCTCATGCATAATGCTGCTGGCTCTCTATGCGGACAAACCATCTGTCTACAAAATCACCGGTGGTCTCTTTCAGGACTTCGCGCCTTCTGTGTACCACATGCAATATGTCTTGTTGCCACTGCTGAAAAAAATGGGCGCCGAGCTTGCCGTCCGTATCATCCGGCCGGGTTATGTTCCGAAAGGAGGCGGTCTCATTGAAGTAACCGGTATTCCGATGATGAGTGCGCTAACGCCCCTCGCCCTTCTCGATCGCGGTACCGTAAAAAAGGTGCTGGGGATCGCTCTCTCCTCACTCCTCGCCGAGAGAAAGGTGTCCGAGAGGATGGCGAGCGCATGCCGCGAAACGTTAAGGGGAAAGGGCTACCTTCCACCTATTGACATTCTCTACGACACCAAGGAGAAACCGATTTTTGATAAGGCGTCAGCCCAGCCCGGCGCATCTCTGGCGGTTTGGGCGGAGACGGATACCGGCTGTCTTCTCGGATCGGATATGGCCGGAGCCCGTGGAAGGCCTGCTGAAGTTATCGGTACGAAAGTGGCTAAACAGTTGAGCGAAGATTTGGATACTACGGCAACGGTGGATAGACACCTGGCGGATCAATTGATCCCTTTCGCTGCCCTAGCGGACGGCTGGAGCACCTATGTGATTCCCCGCATGACGGAGCATATCGAGACGCGGTTATGGCTCGCGGAAACGATCCTCGGCGCTCAGACTACGGTAACTCATAACGTTATCAAAATAAAAGGAATCGGGTATCGGCGGAAACAATGAAAGCACTCATCAAGATACGAGGAGTCTACGCAACCGCTCTGACCAAATTTTTCATCGATAAGGAGTTCACCGTTGTCTCGCCTTCGAAACTGGTGGCCCAGCGGTTTAAAATCGGGGAGACTAAATCCCGAAAACCAGCCGCAGTCGTTATTGCCGATCTTGAAAATCAGCAGGGAATCTCGTTGCATGGCGAGCCGGATCAAGTTGGTTGCGTTGTGGAAATAATCCGAAACGAGTTTAAGGAATCTATCCGTCGAACAACAAGCAGTGGCGAATCCACCTTCATCGAGATAGAATTCCCCGGCGATTCAAAAATACAATTGGACGGGATCAGGCAGACGGTTGTTCCCACTGTCTTGAATCATCATCGGTTACGATTGATCAACTCGGCATTAGTCGACCTGATTGAGACTACCAAACTCCCCTATCATCCCGAGAAAAGAGTCGAGGTGAGCAACGACCTGGAGAACCGCTTGGTGTGGGAAACATACACCAAAGGGAAAAAGATCGGTATTGAGCACGTCAAGCTCAGCGGCCAGGTCATTTCTCTTTCGGAAGGCGACATTGTCGAGGCCGATTGGAAAACGAAGACGCTCACTCTCAAAAGAATCAAGTTCAAAAGAGGAAATAGTTACGACGGATTGGGCATTCCCAAGCAACACGGTGACTATGCCATTACTACGATAAAAGAAGGAGGCTCCTTCTATAAGCATACCTATTTGCGGCAAAACAATCAGATCATCGGAGAATATTACAACATCAATACTTCCATAGAATTATATCCGAACACAGTCAGGTACGTGGATCTCGAGATCGATGTTGTGAGATGGCCGGACGGCACAGTAAAAATAATTGACGAAGATGTGCTCGACCGCTACGCCCGCTTAGGCTTCATACATTCAGCCTTGCGGGAACAGGCACGGGAAATTGCCTACGGCCTACGCGCGTCTCTCTTGCATAGCACCTCCTTCCTGCACTAAAAAGATGGTTGGGGTGCTGCGACAAAGGACCGTATCCTTCGGCAAGCGCCGTGTCCCACTTCCTCATCCAATGATCCAGCCATTCCTCAAAGCGCACCTGGCACCCGGTTCTGCATTCATCGCGAGCTTTAAGAATGGTATCGTCCCCCTGGTTTTTTACCTCTTGGAAACGTCCTTTCAAGAACTCTCGCCGCCCCTTTTTTTCGCAAAACCCTATTCTGCGCACGTTCCTTTGTCCTGACAGCATGTTTATTGATGGCACTCACCTGTCAAAGAGACTACCGATGCAGTTTTCCACTGTCGTCTTCTTTACCCCAAAGGTGTGCGGTCAGGGCAACTCTCACCACATCGGTTTTGTTGTCTTTAACCGTTGACTGATCGTCACTCACGTTCCCGTTCATTGTCTGTAAAACCGGTTCAAAGAACAAAATGAGGGACGGGGTGGAACTATATGCCACCCCGCTTTAGTGATGGTCTTGTTCAACCTTGATGGGTATCGCCGTGGGCTTGGCCGCCTCAGCCTTGGGCAAGGTAATTTCGAGAACTCCATCTTTGTACTGCGCCTTTACCTTGTCAACCTTAACCGAGTCGGGCAAGGAGAAAGATCGGCTGAATTTCCCGTAGGATCGTTCAATGCGATGATAGTTTTCTTTCTTGACCTTCTCTTCACGTTTCCGTTCACCGCTAAGCGTAAGGATATTGTCCCTGACTTCAATGGAAATTTCATCCTTCTTCATTTCCGGCAGTTCTGCTTTAACCACGATAGTATCCTTTTCTTCATGAACATCAACCGGGGGAGCCCACGTCCTTTCCGGGATTTCTTCACCGGCAGCGGGAAACCGCCCAAAGTACTCATCAAAGAGTCGGTCAATACGATCCCGCATACCTACCATCTCCTGAAACGGATCCCAGTCGCTGAATGTTCTCCATGGTATCAATGCCATATTAACCACCTCCTTTGGTTCTATAAGGGTCAAATGTTGGTAGCGGTTTATCTTTAAATACCGTATCCGTCTGAAAAAATAACGCCTCTTTAATTTTTGTCAAGGTCCCCGGCACCAAATTGCTTCTCTTCAATAATCACCCTACGCTGAGCCATATCCATAACGTCGGAAAACTGAAATGACATCATCTTTAGGGGTTAAAATTTATCCTGTCCACCCATGCCCCCCATATCCTTTAAGCCCGGTTGGGCAAGAGGGAACCTCCCTTCTCTTCCACCTTCAAAACAAAGCCGAAGCTCAAATCAAAAAAATATTCAAAAAAAGCACGATGAGATTGTTTCTGGGCGCTGACCAGGAAGATAATGAGAAACAGGAGGACCTGTTACTTCCTGCCGAATTGTCTCCCCAAGTCTTCTTTGGTAATGGTGATGCAGGTAGGTCGGCCGTGGGGGCAAACGAAGGGTTGGGTGGTTTGAAAAAGACGGGTGACAAGGTACGCCATTTTCTCTGCGGCCAGATACGATGACCCTTTAACTGTTTGCGATTTACAAGCGATGCCGGCGGCCAAGGCTTTTTGCTTCTCTTCCACGGCGCGAGGGATATGTCCTGCCAGGGCATCATGAAGGTAATCAAGAATAAACCGTTTGGGGTCAGCCGTATCTAAAAATGAAGGCACCGCATCAATAGAATAGGTATTGCGGCCCAGGTCATTAATGCCGAACCCGATCTGTTCCAACATGGGAAGATATTCCTGCAGAATCTCCTGCTCCCGATAGTCAAGACAAAAGGTGATGGGAATAAGCCGGCGCTGTGAAGGGGCATGCCTGTTCATCAGAACGTCTAAAATTTTTTCATAAACAATGCGCTCGTGAGCGGCGTGCTGGTCAATAATCAAAAGCGTTCCTTCATAGTCGGCAATAATATAGGTTGCCTGAAACTGCCCGATGATTCTCGGGCTTGTTCCTCTTCTGAGATCGTTGGCTCTTAACCCCTGTCCCGAGGCGGGTACGTTTGGAACACCCATCGCTCCATCAGGATTAGGATCGGTAGAACCGTCTGCAGCATAAACCGCTGCCAAACTATCGTTCACCATGTCCAGAGCAAGCGACCCGCTGCATTGAGGATAGAGGGTGCTATCGGTCTCTTTTCCACGTGTAAAAGAGGACGGTGCCTCGCGACTATTTTCATACGGACCCGCCAGCCGAACACGAGGGAACTTTGTCTGCGTGTGCAGGGTTTCGCGGATAGCGTCAATTAACAGTTTCTGTACGTCCCGCTCCTGATCGATTCGTACCTCCCGTTTAGCGGGATGAACATTGACATCAACGCGGGCTGAAGAGATATCAAAAAAGAGAAATGCCAGGGGAAATCGGTTATGGGGCAGCATCTCTCCATAACCCTGCTGGACGGCAAAGGCTAAGGCCGGGCTCTTCACCGGTCGGTTATTGATAAAGAAATACTGACCGGTTCTGTTGATACGGCTGACTCCCGGGTCGGTAACGAACCCGGCAATCTGCACCTCACCGCTTTTCACTTGCAGCGGAATTAGGGCCTTTACAATTTCTTCTTCGTGGATCTGGGCAACTCGCTCTCGCAGGCTCATACACGAGGGATACTCACCGATGATTTTCTCATCCCTGATGAGTCTAAAAGCAACCGGCGGATTCCCTAAAGTAAGCGTTTGCACGATATCCACGATGGCGCCGAATTCCGCCCGCTCGGTGCGAAGAAACTTCCGGCGCGCCGGAGTGTTAAAAAACAGGTCAGCCACTTCAACCGTGGTCCCCGTGGCAATGCCGGCCTCATGGATCGATTCGATATTCCCTCCCCTTACCTTTATCTCCGTCCCGGTTGCTGTATCCCTCCGTCTGGTCAGAAGAGAAAGCAACGAGACCGCGGCAATGCTCGGTAAGGCTTCCCCCCGGAACCCGAAACTGCGTATCCGGCAGATGTCTTCCAGGCTTCCGATTTTGCTGGTTGCATGCCTCTGTAAAGCCCGTTCGGCATCTTCACGATCCATTCCCTCGCCGTTGTCGGCAATCCGGATGAGTTCCCTGCCCCCGTGCCTGACTGTAACCGTGATACTGGTTGCCTGCGCATCCAGGCTGTTCTCCAACAATTCCTTAACGACCGAGGCTGGCCGTTCAATGACCTCTCCAGCAGCGATTTTATTGATGAGGCTTTCCGAAAGAAACCGTATCTTACCCATTGCGCTCCCGCTCCTTCATCCGTTTGTTTTCCCGATTCACATCAAAGCTACCATGAAACTCAACTCTGTTTGCGGTACTGATGGATCGGAATGGGCTGCTCACACAGACGAACTTTCTTCGCTTTCTCTTTAAGAGAGTGCAAGCGGTTAATCGACTCCAGGGGAGTCAAATTCTCTATATCAAGCTCTCTGATCTCTCGAATCAACGGATGCTCCTGCACGTGTGCACCACTTATAGATTCCTTTGACATTGTCTCGGCAGATATCCGTTCGCTTACTTTGTCAGATAACGAAATGATCGGATGCGGCCAGGAATCTTCCCCTCCGCGAATCTCAATTCTTGGAATCGCCGGAAGTTCTTTACCCGCACCGTTCTCCAGGGTTGCAAGGATTTCCCGAGCGCGGGCAACTACCTCTTCCGGAAGTCCCGCCAGTTTACCGACATGGATGCCGTAACTTCGATCAGCACCGCCGGGAGCTATCTTGCGGATAAAAACCACATCATCATCATATTCCTTAACCATGACGTTAAAATTTTTCGCCCCCTCCAACATCTGCTCCAACCGCGTTAGCTCGTGGAAATGAGTGGCAAACAGTGCCTTCGGACGAGGTCCAGAGGCTCTCCCGAGGTATTCACCAACCGCCCAGGCAATGCTCACGCCGTCAAACGTGGACGTCCCGCGGCCGATCTCGTCAAGAATGATCAAGCTTCGCGCGCTAGCATTGTTGAGGATATGGGCGGTCTCAATCATCTCTACCATGAACGTACTTTCCCCCTGGGCAAGGTTATCGGACGCCCCGATGCGGGTGAATATCTTATCCACCACCCCGATCTCAGCGGATGCAGCCGGCACAAAAGACCCGATTTGCGCCATCAGCACAATAAGGGCAACCTGTCTCAAATAGGTTGATTTTCCCGCCATGTTGGGACCGGTGACGATAAGAAGTTGGTGGTCCACCCGGTTTAGGCAGGTGTCGTTCTCAACGAATTTCCCCTCCTCCAGAACCCTCTCCACCACCGGATGACGTCCGGCAGTGATCCGAATTTCGCAACCGTCGGTGATCACAGGGCGGACATAACGGCACTCCACCGCCAGAAGGGCAAAAGATATAAGAACATCAAGAACCGCTATCGCTTCAGCAATCTCTTGGATCTCTGCGACATACCTCATAATCTCTTCTCTGATTTCTTCAAAAATCTCTTCCTCGATCTCAGAGGCCCGCTCCTCGGCGCCGAGTATTTTCTCCTCGTACTCTCTCAACTCGGGGATGGTAAACCGTTCTGCATTGACGAGGGTCTGACGGCGGATGTAATGCTCGGGAACCTGTGCCAAATTAGCCTTGGTCACCTCGATATAATACCCGAAGACTTTGTTGAAACGGACTTTCAATGATTTAATGCCGGTGCTCTTGGTCTCCCGTTCCTGCAGGTGTGTAAGCCAGTTCTTTACGTCACCGGCGATCTGCCGCAACCCGTCAAGCTCCTCGCAATAACCCGGCCGTATCATTCTACCCTCTTTGGTGTTCAACGGTGGATCACTAACGATAGCACGGTCTATAAGGTCGACGAGGTCGTCAAGTTGGTGGAGATTTTTTCTCTGTCCCTCAATAAACACACTTTGGAATTGCTCCGTCATGCTCTTGACTCTCGGAACATCCTTAAGAGACTCCTTTAAGGCTACCAGATCGCGCGCCGAACCCACGCCGGTGCCGAGTCGACCGAGAATTCGTTCAAAGTCCCGTATCGTTCCCATGATTTCCCGGATGTCCGAAAGCGAGGCTTGATGACGGATTGTTTCCTCTACTGCATCGAGCCGCGCAGTAATAAGGTCGCGAATAATGAGAGGCTGCTTTATCCACTCTCTCAAGAGGCGAGAACCCATAGATGTTACGGTCTTGTTCACAACTTTGAACAATGTCATTGCCTTTCTGTCGCCGGACAGGGAATCAACAATCTCCAGATTCCTTTGACTCTTCCGGTCAAGAACCATGTACTTTTCGGACGAATAGGGAGCCGGCCGCTTAATATGCCCCCGGGACTGATGAAGATTGTCCTGAAGGAACTGGATAATGATTCCTGCGGCGGAGACTCCCACCGAATATTCCGCCAACCCCAAACCCTCCAGAGAAGCGAGCTTAAACTCTTCTTTCAGCAGGTTCGCGGCATGGTGCCGATCGAACATCCACGTTTCGTAACGGGTCAGGACAACGCCTTGGCTCTTGGCGATAACATGGTAGAGGTCTGAAGAGTTTTCGGTGTCTGAGGGAATAATGCATTCTTTCGGGCTTATTCTCGCAAACTCTCCATAGAAATCCTCATGGGAGCATACCTCTATGAGCCGAAAGGTTCCGGTCCCAAGGTTCAAATAGGCGAGACCAATAACGCCGTTGTCTTCATAAACGCCGGCGATAAAGTTCTCTCCCTGGTCATCCGAGACGTTCTCATCAATATTTGTTCCCGGGGTTATTACCCGGACAACCTCTCTTTTGACGATGCCGGTACCAGCTTTGGGATCTTCCACCTGCTCGCAGATGGCCACCTTCAAGCCTTCTCGAGTAAGCCGGTTGATATACGATTGTGCGGCATGATACGGAATGCCGCACATGGGAACCCGATTCCCCTTCCCCCCCTCGCGCGATGTGAGCACAATGTCGAGAATCGACGATGCCTTTTTCGCGTCCTCAAAAAACATCTCATAAAAATCTCCCAGCCGGAAAAAAAGAATTGCGTCCAGATGTTGTTCTTTTATGGAGAGATATTGTTGTAACATGGGAGTCATTTGCAGGATCTCCACGGAGGATAAATACTGGAAAAATCACTATATTGTATAATTTAATATCGTAAGCCACAATATATTGTATGTCAAGGATAAAATGAGGGTAAACGCGAAGCAATTCCCAATTGACAACTGCCGATAAGTTTAGTAAATTTAGACAATTATAAAACCACTGACGAAGATGCTTGATGATTATCTGTAAATCGTCCGATGAAATAAAGATACTACGGGAAAGTAGCCGTCGGGTGGCTCTCATATTGCGTGATTTGCGCGCAGAGGTTAAACCCGGAGTAACGACTCGCTACCTTGACCAACTAGCCGAAAGGCTGATTAAAAACCACGGTTGTATCCCTGCGTTTAAGGGCTACCGGGACTACCCGGCATGCCTTTGCGCCTCGGTTAACGAACAGATCGTCCACGGCATTCCCGATGACCGGAAACTTCAAGAGGGGGATATAGTCAGCCTCGACCTCGGGGTAAAATACGACGGTTATTACGGGGATGCGGCGGTCACTGTTCCGGTCGGCGAAATCAGCCCTGAATCGCAGAAGTTGCTTCGGGTTACCGAGGAAGCCCTTTACCGGGGAATCGATAAGGCCCGGCCCGGAAACCGTCTTACGGATATATCCAATGCAACTCAGCAGTGGGTGGAAAAGCACAATTTTTCGGTTGTCAGGGATTTTGTGGGGCATGGTATCGGGAAAAATCTTCACGAGGATCCCCAAATTCCTAACTTCGGGAAGCCCGGTTTCGGACCACGCCTGAGAGAGGGCATGGTTTTGTGCTTGGAGCCCATGGTCAACATGGGGGGCTATGAGGTAAAAATCCTTGATGACGGGTGGACGGCGGTAACCGCCGATGGAAGCAGATCTGCTCATTTTGAGCATGCCGTTGCGATTACACGCGGCGGCCCCATGATTCTCAGCGATCTATAGAAGCTCTTTTTGTGGAGAAGTGATTAATGACTCGTCCCATCGTGACATATCCGGATGCAACTCTGCGTAAGCAAGCAAAGACCGTAGAAAATATCGATGGTGAGGTGGTTGCTTTAGCTGACGACATGGCAGAGACAATGTACTTGTCCCGAGGCATTGGTCTGGCAGCGCCGCAGGTGGGGGAGTCTTGTTGCCTCGTCGTTGCTGATATCGGCGGTGGGGTCATTGAGCTTTTCAATCCCGAGATCATCTCTGCTGAGGGGACCGCCGCCATGAAAGAGGGGTGCCTGAGTGTTCCTGACGTTATGCTGGAAATTCATCGGGCGGAAAAAATTGTCGTCGAAGGAATAAACCGAGACGGAAAAAAAATCATCCTTGAAGCCGAAGATTTAATGGCACGGGTGCTCCAGCATGAGATTGATCACTTACGGGGAATGCTTATCATCGACCGAGTTTCCAAAATCCAACGGCAGCTCATCAGCGGCCAGCTCAAAAAACTGCGCCGTGATCAGAAACAACGCTGATTGTCTCCGACTCTCTGCCTGCTTGACCCTATTTGCTCTCTTTGCTTATTCTCCCTCCAATCCTTCATCAGAATATGCTTGTTAAGATTCCCTCTTAATGATATAAAAAAAAGTTTTACCGGTATTCTGATTCTCCTCCATTTTTGCTCACCGGTCGTCAAATGGAAGAATTTTACAACACACTACAAAACCTGGAAAAACTCATTGAACAGGGGCGTGAGATTCCAATCATCACCTTGCTCAGCACCCTCCATCCGGCTGATATTGCCGAACTTATCGACGCCCTTGAAGATGATCAAAAAAAGAAGCTCTTCGGGCTGCTTGACATTCAAACCGCCTCTGACGTCATCTCCGAGATAGACGATATCTCTCGCGAACTCATCCTGGAAGATATCCCTAATGAACTCCTTACTAAAATCGTTGATGACATGGAGTCCGACGATGCCATAGACCTTATCGCCGACCTCCCCGAAAAGAAAGCCCAGGAAATCCTTGCCCAAATTGAGAAGAAGGACTCTGAAGCAGTTCAACAACTTCTCAAATACTCCGAAGACACTGCCGGCGGCATCATGCAAACCGAGCTCATCTCGGTTAATGAAGATATGAAAATCCAGGAGGCTATCGAACGAATTCGCGCCCAGGCAAAGGAAGCGCAGAATTTTCAGAATGTCTTCGTTACCGCCAAGAACGGCCAGCTGGTGGGAATCGTCTCACTCAGAAAATTAATCCTCGCGAAGCCGGATGCCAGGATTTCAGAGATCATGGTTCCCCACCCCATCAGCGTCACCATCGATGTCGACCAAGAGGAAGTGGCAAATATATTTAAGAAGTACGACTTTATTTCCCTCCCGGTGGTGGATCATAAGGGCAAACTGGTCGGCCAAATTCTCGTGGATGACATCATTGACGTCTTCGAGGAGGAAGCGTCTGAGGATATGTTGCGGATGGCGGGGACCGGCGAAGAAGAATTGGTTTACAGCGGTAAAACATTGAGGATCTCCCGGGCGCGAATCCCTTGGCTGCTCACCAATCTCTGCGGGGGAATCGTCACCGGTTATTTTCTCTGGCTTTTTAGAATTACGGTAAAGGATGTATTGGCCCTGATAACATTTATTCCGGTTATAACCGCCATGGGGGGAAACGTCGGAATTCAAACCTCAACTATCATGGTCCGAGGAATCGCTATCAAAAAGATACAGTTCGAAAAAATGGGCGACCTCCTGTTTAGGGAAATGAAAGTGGGAGCCATCATTGGGCTCACCTGCGGCGTTGTCGCCGGCGTGGTGGCATATTTTTGGCATGGAAAACCTTTGTTGGGATTGGTGGTAGCTGTTGCAATGTTTTTGGCCATAGGTGTTGCTAGCTTAATAGGAACAGTTACCCCGGCCTTTTTCAAGAAAGTGCATGTTGACCCTGCCCTTGCTTCCGGGCCGATTGTAGCCACCATTGTCGATATCACTGGAATTGTAATTTATATGGGTATTGCTACTTTGTTTCTGAAATTTCTGGTCTGAGGGAGCACCCTGCCGGAAATGCCTGAATACAGAACAAATGCCCTGATTCTCGCCCTGCGGGACTATGGGGAGGCTGACCGAATAGTCACCTTTTTTTCCCAGGACCTCGGGAAAATGAAGGGTATCGCCAAGGGAGCCAAAAAAAGCCGGAAGCGGTTTGGCGCAGCAATGGACCTTTTTTCACACGTGTCACTCTCGTTTTTCTCTAAGGAAGCACATGGGCTGGTACGCCTTAACCACTGCCAGCTTCAGGAGGCTTTCTCTTCGCTCCACAAAGACATTATCCCCATGGGGTACGGAAGCTACCTGGCGGAACTTACCGAGGAGATGTCCGCAGAAGGCGTCACCCATCGAGAAATCTTTGATCTGCTGTGGCGGTTCTTTTTTATCCTCAACACCCTTCCACCGCGAGAGGAATACCTTCGGATATTCGAGATACGTCTTTTGGTTGCGTTGGGATATCAGCCTCACCTCTCCCATTGCACCGTATGCAGAAAAACCGTTGAAAAAGAAGATACCATTAAGTTTTCCATATCGCGGGGTGGTCTTGTCTGTAGCCTCTGTGCAGCTGGTGAAAAAGACGCCTATCCCATCTCCATTGGCACCGTACGCCTACTGCAGCAGGCATACGCTCTCAGCCTTGATAAAGTCCAGCGTCTTTTCTTCTCCGCCCAGGCCTTAACGGAGAGCCGGGAGATTATGCCGCGTTTTATTCAATACCAGGTGGGCAAAGAGCTTAAGGCCGCACAATTTCTGAAACAGATTCAAGTATCGAGTTTTTAGAGGAGCATACCCATGAATTTTCAGGAAATAATCATGTCTCTGCAGACCTTTTGGGCGAGACATAACTGTGTAGTCCAGCAACCCTATGACATCGAAGTCGGGGCAGGGACATTCAATCCGGCAACCTTTCTTCGGGTTCTGGGACCGGAGCCATGGAACGTCGCTTACGTAGAGCCTTCCCGCCGCCCCACCGATGGACGCTATGGTGAAAATCCCAACCGGCTTCAACACTACTACCAGTTTCAGGTCATCATGAAACCCTCGCCCTTGAGAATTCAAGACATTTACTTAGAAAGCCTGGCAAGCTTGGGTATCGATCAGCGGGAGCACGACATCCGGTTTGTCGAGGATGACTGGGAATCTCCGACCCTGGGAGCCTGGGGGCTGGGATGGGAGGTATGGCTTGACGGCATGGAAATAACCCAGTTTACCTACTTTCAACAGGTGGGGGGGATTGACCTCAAACCCGTATCGGTTGAAATCACCTATGGTGTTGAACGCATAGCCATGTATCTGCAGGAAGTCGACAGTGTATTTGATATCGAATGGGTCAACGGCATTACCTACCGAGACATTCATCACCAGGGCGAGGTGGAGTTTTCCCGTTACAATTTCGAGGCCGCTGACACCGACATGCTCTTTAAACTCTTTGCGATGTACGAAACGGAATGTACGCGTTTATGCAAAATCGGGCTTGTTCTTCCCGCCTATGATTATTGTTTAAAATGTTCTCATGCCTTTAATCTTCTCGATGCTCGTAAGGCTATTAGCGTGACGGAGCGGGTTGGCTACATCGCCCGGGTTCGTAATTTAGCGCGGGCGTGTGCTGAAGGTTATTTTGCTCAGCGGCAAGAGATGGGATTCCCCCTGCTAAGAGAAAACAACGGATAACGGCCTCCGGAATAAGGTTTGCAGTGAAACTATTACACGACAGGTACCAATATGAGCGGAGAATTACTTCTGGAAATAGGAACTGAGGAGATACCGGCGAGGTTTTTATCTCCGGCGCTTGCTGGTCTGAAAGAACGGATTGGTTCGGAATTAGCGGTCCACAGAATCAGTTTCGATACCATTGTCACCATGGGAACTCCTCGGCGGTTAGGCTTGTGCGTGACGGGTATGTCGGAAAAACAGGAAGATACCGAAGTTGAAAGCGTGGGGCCGCCGGTAAATGCCGCCTTTGATTCCCAGGGAAATCCCACCAAAGCAGCCCATGGATTTGCGACCCGTCATGGAGTATCCGTCTCCGACCTGGAGACAGTTGAAACCAAGAAGGGAACGTATATTCGGATAAAAAAGAAAATCGAAGGAAGGGAATCAATCGATCTCCTCCCCGATATCCTGGTCAAAGGCATCACTGCTGTTCCTTTCCCCAAGTCCATGCGTTGGGGCAACTCCGAGATCAGGTTTGCCCGCCCTATCCAGTGGATGGTGGCGCTGTTCAACGGAAAGGTCATCCCTTTTAAACTTGAGGACACTGCAACCTCAAATTTCTCAAGAGGGCATCGATTCTTGCATAACGTTCCTTTTCCGGTTCAGGATTATCAGTCGTATGTGCGGTTGGCAGAGGAGCACTATGTCATTCCCGACATCGAAAAGAGAAAGGAGATTATCAAGCAGAATGCAAGAAAGCTGGCTCAAGAAGTTAACGGAACCCTGCTGGAAGATGAAGAACTCCTCGACACGGTTGCCAATCTGGTGGAATATCCAGTGACCCTTAGGGGAAATTTTTCTCACGAGTATTTAACGCTGCCCCGAGACGTCCTCATTTGCTCCATGAAAGAGCACCAGAAATATTTCGCCGTTGCTGACAGCGCGGGCGGTCTTCTTCCCTATTTTGTCGTGGTATCGAACAATAAGACGCCTGATGCGCAGGTAGTGATCAAAGGAAATGAACGGGTCCTCTCCGCCCGCCTGGCAGATGCCCGCTTTTTCTTTGACGAAGACCGCAAGGTTTCCCTCGCCCACCGAGTGGACAACTTAAAACAGGTTGTCTATCAGGCGCGCCTCGGCTCCATGTTCGATAAGGTGAGCCGCATGCAAAAGCTCGCCACTTCGCTCGCCAACGAGGTGGACGGAGACAGAGACACGGTGCAAAGAGCTTCGTACCTCTGTAAGGCGGATCTGCTCACGGAAATGGTGGGAGAATTCCCTTCACTTCAAGGGAGTGTCGGGCGAGACTACGCTCTCTTGGAGGGAGAATCCCCCGAGGTGGCAACAGCCCTTTGTGAACATTACCTTCCCACTTCCGGGAAAGGAAAGCTCCCGGCTTCCCTCTCTTCATCAATAGTGAGTATTGCCGACAAGACTGATGCAATTGTGGGATGCTTTGGAATCGGCTTGATCCCGACCGGCGTGGCTGACCCCCATGCCCTCAGGCGACAGGCGCTGGGAATTATAAACATCGTCGTGGAGCAATCCTTGCACATCGACCTTCCCGCTCTTATCAAAGAGAGCATTCTCCTCTTTGACGGCAGGCTGACGCGCGATCCCGATGATGTGCATGATGACGTGGTTGAGTTCATAAGAACCCGCTTTCATCACCTGCTGACGTCTCGGGAATGTGACTACGATGTTATTGATGCCGTGACCACCGCCAAGTTCACCGATATCATGGATGCCTATGAACGGATAATGAGCCTCCAGGAGGCAAAAAAACAACCGGATTTCCAAAAATTGGCGACAACCTTCAAGCGAGTTGCCAACATAACCGCATCCTCTCCCCTGGAAACCATTGACCCCTCATTACTTCAGGAACAGGCGGAAAAAGATCTCTACGACACCTATCAGGGTGTTGCCGCAGAAGTCCGGCGATTGGTCGACTGCCGCGACTATTCATCTGCCCTGGAACACTGTGCAATCTTGAAGCCGTCGGTGGACAGGTTTTTCGATGAGGTGCTGGTCATGTGTGACGATCAGGACACAAGAAGAAATCGATTAAGTTTATTGACCAATATCTCTGCCCTTTTTAGAAACATAGCCGATTTTTCCAAAATGGTCACGGAAGGGTAGGACGATACAATCACACTTTGTGTGCAACTACATTATATAAAGGAGGATCCTCTATGGCTCGAAAACAATACGTTTACTATTTCGGCAAGGGTGAAACCCAAGGCGATGCCACCATGAAAGAACTTTTAGGCGGAAAGGGAGCCAACCTGGCGGAGATGACGAATCTGGGGATCCCGGTACCCGCCGGGTTCACCATCAGCACGGAACTCTGCACCTTGTATCATAGGAATAACAAAAAATATCCCTCCGAACTCGACAAACAGGTGGGGGCGGCCTTGCGAAAAGTCGAGAAGGTGATGGGAGCCAAGTTCGGCGATCATGAAAATCCACTCCTTCTCTCAGTCCGTTCCGGAGCGCGCAAATCCATGCCCGGGATGATGGAAACGGTTTTGAACATCGGCCTTACCAGCAAGACCATCCCTGCTCTTATTGCCAAGACAAATAATCCACGGTTCGTCTATGACTCCTATCGCCGCTTGATCATGATGTATGCCGACGTGGTGATGGAGAAAGCCACCGGCTTGGAACCGAAGGACGGCCAGGAGATCCGGCTTCAGTTAGAGCACGAACTGGACCGGATGAAAAAGGAACGCGACGCCATGCAGGATACTGACTTAACCGTCGATGACCTCAAAAAACTCTGCGAGATTTTTAAGAAGAAAATAAAGGAGGTGCTGGGAAAGCCTTTCCCAGATGATCCCCATAAGCAACTCTGGGGAGGAATCGGTGCGGTGTTTCAGTCATGGAACGGCAAACGCGCCGTGAGTTACCGACGTATCGAAGGAATTCCTGACGAATGGGGGACCGCCGTCAATGTCCAAGCTATGGTTTTCGGAAATACCGGAGACAAATCCGCCACCGGCGTCGCCTTCACTCGCAACCCGGCCACCGGGGAGAATAAATTCTACGGTGAGTGGCTTCCCAATGCCCAGGGAGAAGATGTGGTCGCCGGCATTCGGACCCCTTACCCAATGAGCAAAGCGGTTAAGACCCAAGACCAGGCTGCTGTGTTTTCCCTGGAAGAAGCGATGCCCACGGCATACAAGCAACTCGACTCGATCCGCAGAAGATTGGAGCGGCATTACCGTGATATGCAGGACATTGAGTTTACCATTCAGGATAAAAATCTCTGGATGCTGCAAACCCGCACGGGCAAACGCAACGGACTGGCGGCAGTGCAAATGGCGGTGGATATGTGCACCGAAAAACTGATTTCAAAAAAAGAAGCGGTAATGCGCGTCGAGCCACACCAGATTGATGAACTCCTTCATCCCATGGTTGACCCCGTCGCTGAAACCTCAACCCATCCGCTGGCCAAAGGACTTCCCGCCGGCCCCGGGGGAGCAACTGGACGCATCGTCTTTACCTCCGACGACGCAGAAGCCTGGTCGGGCAAAGGCGAGCAGGTCGTCTTGGTTCGCAACGAGACATCGCCCGAAGATGTTCACGGCATGCATGCGGCCGAGGCAATTTTGACCGCCAAGGGTGGCATGACCAGCCACGCTGCTCTGGTGGCTCGCGGCTGGGGAAAATGCTGCATCGTTGGTTGCAGTGCGCTGGACGTCAGCGCCGCTAAGAAAACTCTTTCTGTTGGAGGAAAAACACTGAAGGAGGGCGACTGGATAACTCTCAATGGAACCGCAGGGAATGTCTACGAAGGACAGCTTCCGCTGCTGCCTGCTGATCCGGAGAAGAACGAGACCTATAAGCAACTTATGAGGTGGGCTGATGAGGTGCGCACCCTAGGCATCCGCACCAATGCTGACACGCCTAAGGATGCGGCTCTCGCGCGTTCATTCGGCGCCGAGGGCATCGGCCTCTGCCGGACGGAGCACATGTTCTTCAGTCCCGAGCGTATTACCGCAATGCGGGAGATGATCATTGCCGAAACCGAAGAGGAACGGCGCACGGCCTTGGCGAAATTACTCCCCTTCCAAAAACAAGACTTTTATGGCCTCCTTGAAGCAATGCAGGGACTACCGGTAACCATCCGCCTCCTGGACCCTCCGCTCCACGAGTTCGTCAACCTTAATAAGGATCAAATCGCCGAACTGTCCATCCAGCTTGGCGTCCCCAAGGATAAACTGGAAGCCCGAATAGTGCAGCTCCACGAACTCAACCCCATGCTGGGGCACCGGGGTTGCCGCCTGGGGATTACCTATCCGGAGATTTCGGAGATGCAGGCCCGAGCTATCTTTGAAGCTGCCGCCGAACTCACCAAGAAAAAGATCAAAGTCTTCCCCGAGGTCATGATTCCCCTGGTTGGCTCGGTCAAAGAGCTTGCCAATCAGCGGGAAATCGTGGAGCGCGTCGCCAAGGCGGTTCAGAAAGAGATGAAAGTGAAGTTCCCTTACCTGATCGGAACCATGATCGAGATACCGCGGGCTTGCGTGGTGGCTGACAAGATTGCCGAGGTAGCGGAATTCTTCTCCTTCGGCACCAATGACCTCACCCAGACCACCTTTGGATTCTCCCGAGACGATGTAGGAGGGTTCTTGCCCGAGTACTTAAAGAGAGATATCCTGCCGAATGATCCCTTCCAAAAATTGGATCAGGAAGGTGTCGGTCAGCTCGTGGAGATGGGGGTCACCAAGGGTCGCTATGGCCGCAAAGACCTCAAGATCGGTATCTGCGGGGAGCACGGGGGTGAACCATCCTCCATCGAGTTCTGCCACCGCGTGGGCATGAATTATGTGAGCTGTTCGCCCTACCGGGTGCCCATTGCCCGGCTTGCCGCCGCTCACGCGGCGGTCATAAACGGCGCCGACAAGAAGCCCCAGAAAAAAGTGCAGAAGAAAGTGAAGAAATAAGGTGGGAGTATTTAGGAAGGCAAAGAGGCTTTGTTCTTCGGTGCGGGGAACAACGCCTCTTTTTCTATAGTAATGGAGAGCTGCCACGAGGCGCGAATTCGGGGGGGATATTTCGCCCCCAGGGGATGATCCGTTTCTCACTCTTAACCAACTCTTAAATCAGTCCTATTTTTAACTAGTTGCCGTTTTTGGATCTTTTTCGTCAAGAAAATTGTACTCCCTATTCCGCACAACAAAGAACTTCTCTTTGGCGATGAAAACGTTTTCCCTGTCACCAAAAGTATCCAAAGAATGCGTTTCCCTCCAAGCGGCTAACCTCTTTACCGAAAAACTGCCTGAAGGATTTTCGTTTGTAGGTAATTGAACCAAGGGTGGAAATAGTCTGGGCGACCTCTTCGTGCCCTCAGTTCAGACGGTCAATCGCGGTTATAGAGATATTATTTCTTGCGGAGTCTCTCTGATTTCGAGTAAAATGGATATCGTTTACAACCCTTTCGGTTTTTATGAGTCCTTGCCGTTTTTGTCCCAATCGAAAGGAACAACACCATTTTTACTTTTAACACCTGTAGCCCGTTTCTCCATCATTCAGGTTACCCTGTCGATACACTTTATCAGAAAACCGGTTGCTTATTACTATGATTTTCAATTGTCGTTTCTCTTCTAAAAACCATTTCATAAAGAGGAGGCACCCATGAGAAAACTCTGTATCTTGGCAATCCTTTGTGTCACGTTGATAACACCGACTTATGCGGGACTTCTTGACGACTTCGGTATTTTTTTAAAGAAAAGTCCGGATGAGAACACTGTTATCGCCGGCCTGAAAGAGGCTCTCACCGTGGGAACTGAAAATGCGGTGGGTTCCGTCTCCCAGGTTGACGGGTATTTCGGCAATGAAATCATAAAGATTCTCATGCCGGAAAAAATCCAAAAGGTTGCCGATGTCCTCGGCAAGGTCGGATATCAACAGCAAGTTGATGATTTTATTCTCAGCATGAACCGGGCTGCGGAAAAAGCCGCTCCCGAAGCTTTGTCCATCTTTATTGATGCCGTAAAGGATATGACGTTTCAGGATGCCAGAGGTATCCTAAGCGGGGGCGACACTGCTGCCACCGACTATTTCGAAACCAAGACCTCTGATACTCTCTACGAAAGGTTTAAACCCATCATTGCATCGTCCATGAATGAGGTCGGCGTCACTCGGGCTTATAAGGACATGATGGGAAAATACCTCTCCCTTCCTCTCATGCAGGCAGAGTCTCTGGACCTTGACCATTATGTCACCAATAAGTCTTTGGAGGGGCTTTTTTATATGGTCGGCGAAGAAGAGAAGAAGATCAGGACGAACCCAGCCGCCAGGGTAACAGACCTCCTTAAAACTGTCTTTGGAAAATAATTACGCCGGTACATCACGTGTTCCCCGCGTCCCCGGCAGTGTGGTACCGTCTCGCCGCTGTTGTTCGGCCTTCGAGACCGTTCCTGAATAGTTCAATAGGTTACATATCGCCTCGAGTAAGTCGATTTGCCTTCAGGCTACGCCGGACACATAGACCCCCTATAGGATTATCCAAGAAATACACATGAATCATCCCGAAGAGGACAAGCTGTTTTATGGGTGGTATATCACCCTCACGGCATTTATCGCCAACTTCATGTCGGTGGGATCGGGATTCTATATCTTTAATGCGTTTATGCAACCTCTGTGTGCGGAACACAACTGGACAAGGACCGACATCAGCGGAGCACTTATGATCGGCGGTTTCCTCGGTATCTTCGGCCAGTTCATAATCGGAACCCTTGTCATTCGTTTTGGTCCTCGACCCCTCATGCTCTGCGGCACTCTTGTTGCCGGCATTTCCTTCATCCTCCTTGGCCAAGTGAACGCGCTCTGGCTGTTTTATTTCTTATATATTCTTCTCTATGTCAGCAACGGCGCCTACGGTGGAATTGTCGCAAACACGGCAGTCAATAACTGGTTCGTTTTAAAACGGGGAAAAGCTCTCGGTATCGCCACTGCCGGCATTTCCCTCTCCGGTGCGGTAATACCCTTTCTTGCCTTGCTCTTACTTGAAGAAGTCGGCCTCGAGAGCACTTTTCTGCTGATCGGACTGGTCATCCTTGCACTGGGGCCGATAGCATGGTTGGCGATCAAAAATCGACCCGAGGATCACGGTCTTTTGCCGGACGGAGTGAAAGTTGAAGCTATCCTAAGGGCTCCGGATATCATTCCCTTGGGTGTCAAACCTGAAACCTGTGAAAAGGAGAAGGCAGCCGGCCATGGCAGCCCGGTCTGGACGACCGCACAAATGATACGTGTCCAAGCCTTCTGGAAAACCGGTTTTGCGTTTGCTGCGCTCATGGTCGGGATTGTGGGGGTGATGTCCCAGCTTAAACCTCGTTTCAGTGACATCGGTTTTGACGACCGAACCGCTATGGCAATGATGAGCGCTACCGCGCTGATGGGAGCCGTCGGCAAATACGTATGGGGAATGCTGTGCGACCGTTTCGATCCCCGACGAGTCATGGCTCTGCTCATGGTCGCGTGCAGCCTGGGCTTAGGGTTCAGCTTTTTTGAGAATTCCCTGCCTGCTCTCATCTTTTTCATCATCGTCTTCGGTTTTGCCATGGGGGGGGCTATGGCCACGTTTCCCATTGCCATTGCCTATCTCTTTGGCCGTGAATCCTTCGCCCACGTGGGAAGATTCCTCTGGATGTTCCTCCTGCTCCAAATGCCGGGATACCTTATCGCCGCCCTCAGTTTTGACCTTACCGGATCGTACAACGTTGCCTACGGCGTCTTTATCGTGTTGGATCTCATCGCCGCCGGGCTCATTGTCTCGATGAAAAAGCCCCGGCTGCTCGCAAACACAACCTGAGCCGGAAGATAGAAGGGTTCACAGAATTACCGGCCCTGCGGGAAAAATTTTCCCATCTATTTCAAACCAATTATACAAGCGAAATCATGGAAAATAATGCTTTCAAAAATCACTGTTTTTAGATAGAGTTTGACTTTTTGATACTCCGAAGAAGAAAGCGCAAGAGTTTTGCCAGGGAATTATTTTGGTGCCGACAAGAGTACTCGTAGTATCAAACAAGTGGGACCATCAGCGCCATGAATGAAGAAACCAAGAATGTTCTGCAGTCTTC
>JAFGRE010000043.1 GCA_016935335.1 Deltaproteobacteria bacterium | reverse complement strand
GTATCGCAAGCAGATTTATAAATCAATAGATGACATTCTCCGCGAAAAACAACTTTTCTATCATCGACCGTTTTATGAGAGGAATGGGGATCGACCCGTAATTCACCAGTCCCTGGTGAAAGAGGGGAAGAGAAAACCGGTCGATGAATTTCTCTTTGAGATAGCGACTAAGCTCCATCAACTCGAGTTTTCCGATGAGATAGGAAGATGCTACTCCGGGATTAAGATAGTATTTCTCACATTCAGCTTTAGCGGTTTCGTAGGGTAAGGCATTCTTATCGAAAAAGTACCGGGTGGCCTCCTCAAGGGAGATTCTGTTGGTTCCGAGGCTGACATCCACATAAACGCGGTGCGCACGCATAAGCTCCGCTTTTTTCTGGAAAAAGATCATGTCATCAATTTCCTGCTGGTCGTTGAGTGCCGTAACATACGCGGAGACAAAAGTCTCTTCCACGTAAAGGGCGAACCCTTCGTCATAGGTAAGGTTGCTGGAGAATTTGTATGTTTCCTTCTCGAGGAAGGGAACTCGGGCCGACTGAAGATGATGGCCAATGAGTTCGTGAATAATCAGGCTGTTCATGATCTGACGATGATAGAGGTATCGCCGCTCGTCAAACTCTTGTCGTGACAACGGCTCCGTCGCCGGGCACACCCAAAAGACGCCTTGCTTTTTCAGATTCTCGTAGGGACCGCAGGATATATACGAGGCGAGTGGCGATGTGGCGCGTTTGTAAATGGGCGTCCATTCTATTGTTGGCTGGTGATCCGCGGGGAGGAAGTGAGTGTCACTGCAAAAGTCAAAATAGTTTTTGCTCGTGTTCCGGAAGTACTGCATGAGATGCGTATTAATAGTGTCGGGAGAATAGGGAATGAGGTTTCTCTCCACAAGGGATTGGAAGTAGGTCTCCGGATCCCCGCCGCTGATATCGGCCAGGTCTTGGTTCAGGGAGACTATTTTCTTCTCCGCAACCTCCAGAAGTTTATCGGGGGTATAATCGAGGAGGTATTTATCTTTGAAAAGGGCTTTGTAAAAGCTCTTGGAACGCCGCAACCGGGGGTGAGTCAATGGAATTACTTCAAGGCTGCGAACGAAATCGCTGAATTTGGACAGGCTCTCAATGGTAAACGGAATGACACCGATCAGCTTTTCCTTGAACTCCTGGGCAAGGGGGAGCGAATAAATGAAACGCCGATAGTCATTTTCCAGAAATTCCTGGAAGAATCGCAGCAAATAGAGAGCAAGATTTCTGCTGATCGGTGTGGTATAGGACAGCCATTCCCGGCTCTGCATGAAAAGGACCGGGAAATTATTGACCCGTGAAACCAGGGAGTTGACGATACTCCGTTTGGCGGCGCCATCGTCCGCCTTTTCGAGAAGATGAATAAGGTAATCAATTGACTCAAGGGCGTAATTAACAAAGAAGTCGGGTCTCAGGTACGGTTTGACGTGCCTGAGATGAAAGATGATGCTGTCAATGATGTTTTTTATGATCAGGGCGTCGATTTCCTGTGAGCCCTTTACGAGGTCGCGGTAATGTTCGAGGAAGGTGATCTTTTCTCTAACTCCCTCCCTGTCCCACCTGCCGAGGGAAGCATCGTAGTCATGGTTTCCCATGAGGGTTGCCTTGGTGGGAAAAAACATGAAATACTTTTCGCGAAATTCGGGAATGATGGTCGCAAGATTTCCCTGTATCATGGAGTACCCGCTTTGATGTTGTAAGGGATCCATCGCCTCCGGGAGACATGAGGGCATCGAATGGTAACGATCGAGCCGGCGTCCGCCTTGGACGTTTGCTAATATCTATACCTACCTCATATTGAAAAAAAAATAAAGTAAAGTATGACGGAGGGTGTGCATCCGAACGGGTGAACTCCGGGTGCTCTCGGGAAAGGCTCGGAAAATAATCGCAGACGATCTTGCAATGAGAGATAGTCTTTCTGTTGACTGGGGCTTGCGAGAGCACACGTGGGGCTGGAATGGGAGAAAGGAGATGTGCGGAAGGCCGACTACCGACCACTGGCGATCGGGGCGGAAATACGGGTAGAGGAAAACAGTCTTATTTTCGAAAAATGGCCATTTCAGAGCGGTTGTGAAGTCTAGTGTAAGGGCAGCCCGTCTTGAAAATAGGAGAATCGTTGCGGGTTCCTAAGGAATACGAACGATTCAATCTCGTTTACGCTCCCTAAATAGGGAATGCGCGGACCGTGATAGTGGGTGACGTTTCCGATTTGGATGAACTTCACGTTGAGTTGCCTGAGGAGCCGTTCCAATTTTCTTTCCATAGCCGCATACCAGTAAAAGATTCCGATTTTTTTACTCTCCTGGTAGACCGCCCGCATCAGACCCAGAGATACGTCTGAACAGCGCCAGCTTTTACCGACTGCGAGCCTGCTGACCTCCGCCAGTCCTCGGCGATCGTATCTTGTTTTGCCGGGTTGGACGTCACAATGCCGCTCCAAAGGAAAACCGATTGGACTATTCATAACCAACCGTACCGTACCGATGACCTGGAAATTATCGAGAGCGACAAAATGGATCGAGTGGGGATCATACTCGTCATATTCCATTTCATCGGAGTGATCATCGGGGTCCTCAAAGTTGCACTCCAGGCAATAAACCCGGTACCGGAGGCGATAACTTAATTTCAAGAGATGCCTGTCTCCGGGGTAGACTCGTTGGAAACTTATCGACATTCGTATCACCGTGTGTGGAAAACGAGTTACTTTTTATCCATCCCTGTTTGCAAAATTTCTTAGTTATTACCGCAATTCGGAAAAAAAAGTAACAGAAAAGTGCGACCGTGTAATAATTTTGTGGCTCCTATGGTAACGCCGTTGCCGACAAAAACATTGCGACCCTTCTGCAAGGTTTGTGCCGTGCATGAACAGGCAGGTTGTGACCGGGAAAACTGAAATCTCCTACGGTGTCGAAAGTATTTGATAAAATCGTTAAATTTTGATATGTTGCTCTCACGTTGATTCGCTTCCGGGAAATCATTCGGCCATCCGTCATGAGAGAGCTTCGTGGGTGGTGGGGAAAAAGGTTCCCGTCTACTTTAGCTTGAGAGGAATAATTCTCCCTGATCCTCTTGAACGAATGGGTTCGGATAGGTTTGGTGAGATGGACATGAGCCTGTCAGATACCGCTTCCCACCAAATCGAGGTTGAGAGACTCTCGTTTTTGAGAAAGGTGCCTCTTTTTGCCTCGTTGGCGGATGAAGAGCTTCGCATGATATCGCGGGGGCTGCGGACCCTGGAGGTGTCGCGGGGTGATGTTGTTTGTAAGGAGGGGGAGGTCGGTGATTCATTTTATATCATCCGGTCCGGCGTTGTTACTGTTTCTACCCGGAAAGACCACCAGGAAAGAATTCTGAATCAACTCTATCGCGGTGATTTTTTCGGTGAGGCTTCCTTGCTCACCGGGGAGGTAAGGGCGGCCAGCGTTACAGCGCTCCTTGATGTTGATCTTTTCGTCCTTCCCAAAGAGAGTTTCGAAGAAATTCTCCGGGGCTATCCCCTGGTGAGCCTCCACTTGAATCGAATTCTCTGCCATCGGTTAAAAAAGACCGTCTCCACTGCTCCGGCCATGTTGTCTCCCTTCCTGTTTACCGCCATCGGCTCGGAAAAAGGTGTCGGCACCAGCACGTTTGTGGGAGAAGTTGCATCCATCCTCTCCAGTGAGATCAAAAAGAGAGTATTGGTTGTTGACTTCGAAGGGGGACGGCTGAACGCGGGGGCGGAATTCACGAGGGCGATGGTGCCTGACCCGCAGCTTTTGGAGGATTTTGATTCCCCCTACAAGGAAGTTATCGAGAGAAGTTGGTTCAAGCATGCGTCGGGATTCGTGATCTTTTCATTTCCGTCGGCCGGAGATATCCGGTTGGTCGCCCTGATCGGGGGGAAATTGTCGTCGATTCTGGGTGTACTGCAGAGGAATTTCGATTATGTGATTTTTGATCTTCCGCCGTTTCTTCCCGGGGTCTCTCGCCGGGCTTTGCGATTATCCGACCGTGTTTTATACCTGCTGTCTAATGGTCCCGAAGGCGTTAAGTCTGCTAAGGAAAAGCTCGGTCAGATAAGGGCGATAGTGGGGCACTCTCCCAGCGTGATTCAGGTGGGAGTGAGTCATTTGGTGGGTACGAGCGGTCTTCACCGGTCGTCGATCCGGGAGGTTTTAGGAGTGCCTGAAGTTCCGGAAGTCTGGATGGAACGAAAAGAGGTGAGGCAAAAGGATGTGGCGAAAAGGAGGATGAGCGGCCCCCGGAGAGTTGCCCGGGGAATAGGGGGGGGGAGAATAGGCTTGGCACTCGGGTCGGGGGGAGCACGAGGGTGGGCTCATGTGGGAGTTCTGGAAGCCTTGGAGAAGGAGGGTATCCCGATCGACATGATTGCCGGAACAAGTATAGGGGCGCTGGTGGGGGCAACCTATGCAAAAACAATGTCGGCTGGTGAGACGTATCGCCTGACGGTGGGAAAATTCCCCGATAGGATGAGCACAAAGAGAAGAATCTATGATTATACCGTGCCGCGCCGAGGATTTATTAAGGGTGCCAAAATCCTGAGAATGCTTCGGGAGGGGTTGGAAGATGCTGATTTTATGGATTTAACGATCCCTGTGGCGGTGGTAGCGGTTGATATCGGCAGCGGCGAGGAAGTTGTTGTTGACAAAGACTCTGTCTCAGATGCCGTGAGGGCGAGTATCGCGATACCGGGAGTTATCGAGCCGCTTAGACTCGGGGGGAAGTGGTTGGTGGATGGTGGACTGCTGAATCCGGTGCCAGCCGATGTTTTGATCAGAAAGGGAATGGATTTCGTTATCGGCGTCTGTCTGGAAAATCGGCGACCCCGGCTGGAATGGGATGAGAGAAAGGGGCCCAACATAATTAACATCCTCACAAGATCATTTGACCTTATCAGATCCCACGCCTCCCGGGGGGTATCGGAAGTGCTCAGTGTTGGTATTTATCCGCCGGTGGATGATTTTCGGTGGGATGATTTTCATCGAGGAGATGAGTTGGCAAGGATCGGTCGCGAGTCGACCTATGCGGTAATGGATAAGATTAAGGGCCTATTGCCGTGAGGAGACTTACGGAGAGAGACGTGCGGCACTTTGCGCGAGGGGGGGGATGTGTTTCGTTATTGGTTCGGGTAAGGATTTATGGTGTCGATGCTCGTTAACGCACGGGAAATAGGCGTTCCTTAAGTAGTGATGATGTGTTCGCGAAGAGGGATCTTGAGAAGAAGTAAGGAGGTAGCCCTAATGATAAAGTTGATGAAGAGAATGTGTATCAGTATCGGGTGCATGTCGATGGTCGTTTGTTTGCTTGTCATGGCGTCCGGGGTTGCCCGTGGGCAGATACGTGAGACAAGGGGTGCCGCCAGACATCTTACGGACATTGAGGTGAAAAAGGGTAAAGAGTCGGTGACGGTGAGGGCGGTGCTGGACGGAGATGCCGGCGTGTATAATTCCTTTGAGATGGTTGATCCCGGTCGGCTGGTGATTGATCTGGCCGGTCTTACGGTTTTGTATTCGGGGAGACAGGTGGCAGTCAATCATCCCTTGTTGAGGACGATACGGATTGGGGCATCTGAGGACAAGGTTCGCCTGGTCCTGGACTTTTCCGGTAATGAGATTCCGCCCTATAAAATAGTCCCGGATGGGGACGGAGTGGTCGTCTATGTTGGTGAAGCGCCGGGGGCCTTGGGAGATCCCGAAGCGTCTCCGGTGCCTCCACCGTCAGTTAAGAAGGAAACGGAACCGACGATAGCGATGCGCAAACCCGAAACAATGAAAGAAGAGTCATCCGAGAGGCCGGCGGAAGTGGTCAAACCTCCTGGTGGCGGAGAAGGTGAGGCTGTGCCGCCAGCAGCACCGACGAGAGAGGCTGCGGTTGAATCGGAAAGAAAAGAGCCCGTGCCGGTGCGGAAGGAGGAGAAGCTTACGGGGAGGGAGATCGCGCAGCGGGTCTACGATCGGGATGACGGAAAGGATTCATACAGCAGGAGCGAGATGATTCTGGTGGATGGGCGAGACAATAAGCGGGAGCGGGAAGTGCTTGTGTACCGGAAGGATTATGGAGATCTCAGCAAGACCTTGATCAGGTTTACGCAACCCGCGGATATCGAGGGAACCGGTTTGCTCTCCTGGGAGAATAAGGACAGGGATGACGATCAATTTCTTTATCTCCCGGAGTTGAGGCGGGTGAGAAGGATTGCCTCGGGCAAAAAGGACCGGAGCTTTGTCAACACCGATTTTACGTATGAAGACCTGGAGCGGAGAAAGGTGGAAAAGGATGACCACCGGTTGCTTGGAGAAGAGCAGTATGGAGAGTGGAAATGCTATGTTCTTGAAAGCATTCCCAAGAAGGGCGGGGATTCCCAATATTCCAAACTGGTTAGCTGGATAGCAATGGACACCTACCTGTCGGTTAAAAGCGAGTACTATGGAAAAGGAATGAAGTTGAATAAGACGTTTACGGCACAGAGGGTTGAGTTGATTGATGGCATCCTGACAATAACTGAATCCACAATGGCTGATCTGGAGAAGAACCATCAGACAATCACCAAGGTGAAGGAAGTAAAATATAATTCGGGCCTTGGGGACGATGTCTTTAGCAAGCGAAACCTTGAGAAGTATTAAGGAGGGGTACTGATGATGCGTTTAGCGAGAGGAGTTTTTATTGGTATCGGGTTTCTGGCCTTAATCGTGATGCCGGAGGGGGGAGTGATGGCGGCACAGAGCGGGGAGCCGCCGCTGGGGAGTGTGACGATCCACCCACTGCTGGTTGCTCAATCGTATGCATCTTTCACGGAAGAAGGGGCTGAAGTGATCCCGGACGAGGAGGGTAATGGAGAGCCAGAGAAAAGAGGAGTCCTGGAATCACTTGACTTCAGTGGGAGCGTTGTAAGTAAACTGGCAACCGATCTTAACAAGAATAATGATATCGAAGACCTTCTTGACTTCAGAAATCACCTCAAGCTTGAGGCAAAGGCTGAAGTAAATGAAAGCGTCAAGTTCTTCGCATCCTATCAAATAAAGTATTTACTTTCTAAGAATGGAGATACAGATGACGACCTTGATACCGACTTGTGGGAGGCATACCTTGACTGTACCTTCGGGAACTGGGATGTGAGGATCGGCCAGCAGATAGTGCGGTGGGGCAAGACGGATGAACTTTCACCGGTGGATAACATCAATCCCCAGGAGTTTGAAGAGTTCGTCCTTCCCAAACTCGACAAACGAAAGCTTCCCCTTTTGCTGGCAAAGGTCAGATACTTTATTAAAGGTTATACTCTTGAAGGGGTCTTCATTCCTTTCTTCAAGCGATCGCACATCACCTTCTTTGATTCCGACTGGGGAGCCTTTGATCATCTCAAGGAGGCGGTGGAAAGGCCGACCATTCCTCCCGCCATTAGGGATCTCGTGCGCTCTGCGCGGCTCTCCTATGATGAGCCCCCGAATAATCTTAAGAACAGCAGTTTCGGATTTCGTGTTTCTAAAACCCTCGAGGGGGTGGATGTGGCTCTGAGTTACCTTTACTCGCGGAACCCGCTGCCCACCGTGGAAAGCGCGGTTTATAGAGGTGAGGGTCTGAGGGGAATCAGTTCGTTGAGTCAATTTTTCAAAATTCTTCGCCGTGTCGACCTCACCCAGGTTCGCAGTGCGGATCTTGCCCTGCGGTACAGGAGGGTCAATGTCTGGGGCGCGGAAATGGAGACCACTTGGGGTGATGTGGGAATCCGGGGCGAAGTCGCTTACTTCCATCGGCTCTCCTTCGCGGACGACGAGCTTTCCAAAGTGAATAAGGATCTGGTTCACTATGTGCTTGGGGCTGATTACACGTGGGGGGAGAATCTTTACATCAACCTGCAATTTTCTCAGCAAATAGTGTTGAATTATGAAGACTTGTTTTACCAGGAGAGGGTTACCAATGCTTTCAATGGCACGGTAAACAAGGAGTTCATGCAGGGTTTTCTTATTCCCGAGGTCTATTTTTATTGGAACACCACCGATGGGGACTTCTACCTTAACCCCTCTGTCAAGTATAAGTGGGCTGATAGTGTTTCGGTATCGGTGGGATTGTATATCCTCGGCGGCGATAGAGATACCCTCATAGGCAACTATAAGGACAATGATGAACTCTATTGTGCGGTTGAATATACGTTCTAGGGGC
>JAFGRE010000042.1 GCA_016935335.1 Deltaproteobacteria bacterium | reverse complement strand
CTTGGTATATAGTCGTTTCGGACATGCTGGAGGGATCGAAAGATAGTATAACGGATTCTGGGGTCTTTTTGATAAAAGCGGTTTAATATGTCGCCGATTTCTTTTCGCTGAGAAGTGGCGGAGGACGGGCAGGGATTGACAAGGATGGGCAGCCCCACATCGTTCGCTAACCGGGTGATCTGATCTTTATACAGTAAAGCCAGCGGTCGAATGATCGAAAGATTACCGCCAAACAAGTCCTGACGTGGCATCATGGTGCTTATGGATCCCCCATAAATGATGTTGATTAATAAGGTGGTATTGATATCCTCAAGGTGGTGCCCCAAGGCGATTTTATTGCATCGGTTTTCCCGCGCCCAGGCAAAGAGCTTTTTTTTCCGTTGCCAGGAGCAATAGAAACAGGTATTCTCTCGGTTCTCCGGACTATGGGCGCGGAGGCCGATATCGGTTTTAATTATTTCGTAATCGTAGCCTTGATTCTGCAAGTAGTGTTTGATGATCGCACCCATCCGTTCATCAAAGCCAGGGTCGACAAAGACAGCCTTGAGATCGTAACGGATCGGTATCCAGTTAAGCCGCTCCCGGAGGACCCAGAGGAGGCATAAGCTGTCCGTCCCGGAAACTCCCACCATGATGCGGTCTCCTTCCTCAAACATGCGAAATTCATCTGCCGCTCTTCCCACGTGACGAAAGACTTTCTGAATCGATGAGGGATAGGTGCGTTTCTTTTTTCTTTTTGCCGGACAGTTCTCTTGCTGCTCAGTCGGTTTCATGACTCGGAGTCTCCTCAAAAGGGGGAATCGGGAATGCGGCCTCGCTAAACCCTCCTTTATGCTTTCGCCCTCACGGTTCTCGCAAATTGCCGGCACCAGGGGATGGTTAGGTGCAACCTGATCGGGAGTTTTGCCAGCCGGAGGTGTGGACGGGGGAAGATAGCGCTGAAAAAGAATCCGGTGGGATGAAGATATCCTCCCACCGTAGGCCAACCGAAAACTCCTCAAAACATCACTTGGCAAGCGTCGCCACGGTTTCGGAATCGCCAGCCGAAATTTTGGTTGTTACCCGGATTCAGAAGCGTGCCGGTGTCAATCGCTCAACGGCGACTTCTTCAGCAGGTACCTCCTTACCCAATCCAAGGCAACTTGTGAGGTCATCTGCTTAATTTGAAGCCGGGTGCCAGAGAAGCGGTATTCTTTAACCCACGTTTTAGTGCCGTCAGCGAGAGAGATGAAGACCGTGCCCACCGGCTTCTCAGAAGTGCCGCCACCGGGTCCGGCAATGCCGGTAGTGGCGAGGCCGAGGGTTGTTCCTGCCAGCGCTCTTAATCCCTCGGCCATGAATCGAGCAGTGGGCTCGCTGACCGCACCATGTGCGGAGATCACCGCTTCAGGCACGTTAAGCATTTCGACCTTTGCTTTGTTGCTATAGCTTACCACGATCCGGTCAACATAGTCAGAACTCCCGGCAATATTGGTGAGACGGTGACCAATCAAACCGCCGGTACATGATTCGGCAACTGCAATCTCGGCCTTGGACTCCCGGAGCAGTCTGCCTACCACCTCTTCCATGGTTTCGGCATCGATGCCGATAACATACGGCTCCAGCCTTTTTCTGATTTCCGTTTCCCAGCACCGCAGCTTTTCGAGAGCCGCATGCGCACAAGAATCCCGCACCATAATCCGGATTTCGATTTCCGGAAAACGGGGAAGAAAGGCGATGTCGACATCGTGGTGTTCCTTGGGAATGTCTTTCAACCGAGCATCGGCTGTTGTCTCGGTAATTCCGAAGATTTTCACCGTCCGGCTTTGGTAGTAAGTTTCGGAGGTAAACGCTTCTGCCAGGCGAGGAAGAACGCTCTGCTCTGTCATGGCCCGCAGTTCAGGGGGAACCCCGGGCAAAAAGAAGAGTAAGAGAGGAGGTTCGGCAACCAAAAAACCGGGCGCGTTTCCCTGAGGATTGGGGATAAGCTCAACTCCTGCCGGGAAATAGGCTAATTTTTTTTGCGCATCAGCCGGTTCCTTGTCCCAGGAACATGCGGGCTCGGTACTGTATTCCAACGCTTTCGGATAGATTGTCATAGTCCTCTTCAGCACTTGGGCAGCGGCCTCGGCGGTAACGTCATCGCTGGTAGATCCCAACCCGCCGGTCACGAGCACCACTTCGGATCGTTGCCTGCTTTCCTTAACGGTGTTGGCAATTGCGGTTACTTCGTCCCCCACACTTGTAATTCTTTGGGTGATAATTCCCTGGGTCAGGAGGCGTTCTGCCAAGTAGGGACCGTTCGTGTCCGACCGAAGGCCGGTGACCAATTCATTTCCGACAGTGATGATTTCGGCTCTTATCGCCATAAGAGCACCCCGTGAAGGACTATGGCGGCATAGGCGCCGGCGACGACATCGTCGAGAACTATGCCCCAACCCCCGGAAGCGTTCTTGTCGATCCAGCGGGCAGGAAAGGGCTTTAGGATATCGAAAAAACGGAAGAGGATAAATCCTGCGCCCACCGTTACCCACGTGCAGGGGATGGACGTCATGGTTATCAGAAATCCGGCTATTTCATCGATGACGATATGCGGGGAGTCTTTTGTTTGGAGAATTTTTTCGGCTTCGCCAGCGAGCCAGGCGGCCAGGAAGACAAACGCTCCCAGCGTAAGTAGGTAGAGGAAAGGGGAGAGATGGGAAAAACACCAAAAAAAGAGAATTCCCACAGCGGTCCCGGCGGTTCCGGGGGCTAGCGGACAATATCCGCTGTAAAACCCGGTGGCAAGGAAGATGGAAAAACGGTGGTGAAAAGCACTCTCATTCATCGCCTTGTTTCGTTACAATTATCATCGTGCCGGGAGGCACTGTGCGAAAAACCGTGGGGTCGCCCATAATTTTTCCGATGATGTTGACCGGACTGGCTGCTCGGATTTCATTCTCCTTGCTGATCGGGGTGGGTCCGAAAAAGATACAAAAAGCCGGGCCTTCAGGCCAGTATCCGAGGTTTCCACTGCCGACCAGCTCTCGTGCCGTGGAATCCAGGCCGTGATTCACGGGAATGGGAAAGTATATTTCATCACCCCACGTCTGCAGGCGCCTTGAAAAAGGAAGCACAGCCCAGATTGCCTGAGCGCAGGGGGTATCCGCCAATTCACCTGGGCACGTTATATCTCCGGCGGTAATTGTAATGCGCTTCATTGTGAATTTCCCGTTTAGGAATGAAAGATCATCGGGCAGCGAGCCGTTCCATAATCCCTGCCGCCAGGAGCGGAACCATAATCTCATGGTGACCGACGAGATTGTACCCTTTCCCGCCCCGCCGGGTGGGACGGCTTACCACGTTGGTAAGAGGTCGGTAGTGTCGGATAAAGTCCATGTTTACCGTGGCAATATGATCTACCACGTATCCCTTGTTGCGCACCAGGGTGAGAGCCTTAAGGAAGACCTCCGGCAACAGGACTGCGGATCCGATGTTAACATACACTCCTTCCTCCAGCGTGGATACCAGGGAAGAAAAAAGACGGAAATCCAGGTGACTGGCCGTTCCCCAGGCGGCAGGTTCAAAGCTGGGATGGAGATGGTTAATATCGGTTCCGATGGCGACATGGATGGTTGCGGGAATATTCAGTCGGGCTGCGCGGGCAAGGATGCTGAACTCCCCAAAGGGTAATTTTTCGCTGATAATTTTTCCTCCGATCGAACCGCCGACACCGAGGCCTTGTTGGTTCCCTTCTGCTACTGCATGGTTCAAAAAAGCGGCAGTCTCCTCCGACATTCCGAATCTTCCGGTATCAAGCTCGGTTTCCACGTCCTCGGATGTTTTCCCTTCGAGGGCAACCTCCGCATCGTGGACCGCGCCGGCACCGTTGAGAGCAATACCGGTTATCACTCCCCGTTCCATGAGCTGAATAATCAAAGGCGCAAGCCCCACCTTAATCACATGGGCGCCCATCCCGAAAATAACGGTCCTCCCGTTTTCTGTGGCCCTCACAATGTGGTCAATGACGGCGTTTAGATCCATGGCTCCCAGGGCACTCGGCAAGCCGTTCAGAAAGGCGGCTGTCGTACTTCCGGGTGAATACGGTTTCCCGAAAAGGTCTACCGATACCTTGCTTTTTCTGTCTCTGAGAGAGACGGTGGTAACGCCTTCTAAGGACAGGGGCTCGAATTTTTTCATTGTTTCGCCAATTTCTTTTCCACTAGTTCGCAGATTACATGCGCGATAGTGAGGTGAGTCTCTTGAACGCGAGGGGTGGTACTGCACGCAACATGAAGGTTGTAGTCCGGAAACGAAGCGGCCTCCCCCCCGTCTTTGCCGGTAAGGCTGAGGGTGATGAGCCCCTTATCGCGGGCGGCCTCTAAACCGCGAATAATGTTGCGCGACCTTCCCGAAGTGGTTATGCCCCAGGCTATGTCCCCCGGGCTTCCGAGGGCGAGGATCTGCCGGTAAAATATATCGTCGAAACTGATATCATTGCCGATGCTCGTTATGATGGAGGTGTCAGTGGTGAGGGCGATAGCGGGCAACGGATTTCGTTCAAGCAGATAGCGATTCACAAACTCGGCGGCAATATGCTGTGCATCGGCAGCACTGCCGCCGTTGCCGAAAAGAAGGATCTTGCCGCCTTTCCCGAGAACGGCAACAATGACATCCACCACTTCATCAATTCTGGCGGCGTTCTCCTCGGCAAACCGTATTTTTATTTCTGCGCTCTCTTTAAAAAGTGCAATGACCTGATTCATGCGTCTACAATTTTTTCCCAGAAGCGTTCCCGGAAAGCAGGACTGTTTGAGATTGTTAAGCCTTCCGGCTTCGCAAATTCGTTTTTCACCCAGAAATAGCCTCGCCCGCTATCTTTCACGTCTTTTATTATCCTTTCTCCTCTTCTTTTTCAATCTTTTTTCCAGATTGAGGCGTTTTCTCCACAGCTTTGGTGACAGCCTGCAGGTCTTCAGGAACCGGGACGGTAAACTCTACATACTTGTTGCGGCGTGGATGGATAAAGCCCAGCGTGGCGGCATGAAGGGCCTGCCGTTTTATGAGAGAAAGGTAATGCTGAAATTCCGCTTTTGGGGTTATTTCCGGCGGCTTTCGGCCGCCATAGACCGGATCTCCCAGGACCGGATGGTGGATACTGGCTAAGTGGACGCGAATTTGATGGGTTCGCCCGGTTTCTAGGGTAACGGCAAGCAGGGTCAGGAAATGATATTGTTTCATAACCTTCCAGTGAGTAACCGCCAGCCTCCCTCGATGCGGGCGTGAGGACATCTTTTTCCGGTCTTTCGGATGACGCCCAATAAGCGAGGAGATCGTCCCTTGTGATTCCCTCATGGTTCCAAGCGCGAGGGCCAGATACCTTCTGGTTATGGTGTGGTTTTTGAATTGGAGGGCAAGATGGTTGTGGGAACGGTCGTTTTTAGCGACCACCATCACCCCGGAGGTGTCCTTGTCGAGGCGATGGACGATCCCCGGGCGCAAAGAATCTCTACAGTCTGGAAGGGACTGACAATGATAGAGGAGTCCATTTACCAGAGTGCCCGTGTAATTCCCGGCTGCCGGATGCACAACCAAACCGGCTGGCTTGTTGATCACAATGATATCTTCATCTTCAGCGACAATGTCCAAGGGAATGGGTTCGGGCAGTGCGGCCATGGGCTCAGGGGGCGGGATGTGAAGACTGATGCAGCGCCCCCTCTTCAGGGTTGTGCCGGCCTTGGGAAAGAGATTATTGATGGTGACGTTGTGATTGTCAATCAGCCTTTTGAGGTATGATCTGGTTAGACCAGGGTTTTGCTTTTGGAGGAAAATATCCAACCGCATTCCGTCATCCTGATCGGATACAACGTAGCTATATATTTTTGATTCCACGCTTCCCGTGACCAAAGTGCCTAGTGATGAGACTAGGTGAGCCTATTCGGTAAAAAGCTCGGTATGCCAGTAAGAGAGGTCGACCATGCTGAGAAAAGGCTTCCATTCCTTGCGCCGCAAGTCCTGCAGCGAGATTTTATAGAACGGTGACCAGTTAGGTTTCTTCGGTTTTTTGAGGAGCCTCATTTTGGATTCGTGGGGAGTTCTCCCGCCTTTTTTCCGGTTGCAGGTGCAACAGGCACAGACAATATTATCCCATGTGCTTTTACCTCCATAGGTGCGGGGAATAACGTGGTCAAGACTCAATTCGCTTTTGGGATACTTTCTCCCGCAGTATTGACAGGTGCCGTTGTCACGCAGATAAATATTGAGGCGATTAAAGCGTATGTGTCCCCGGGGCAGCCGGTCGTAGGTTGCGAGAAGGATAACCCGCGGAATTCTGATCGCTCGATCTACAAGCCCGATAGTCTCTTCTCGCTGGATGCACGCCAAGGCGCTCCAGCTCTCAAAGTCGAACGTTTTTAGCTGCTCATCAACGGCTTTGGCAATTCCTCGATAGAGTAGGCAAAACGCACGGCGGACTGAGGTAACATGAATCGGCAAATACGACTGGTTAAGAACGAGCACATGAGAATTCATCATAGCAAGGTCTCCAAGGCTTGGGATATCATGGGGATTTCGTTGGCAAACACCGTTCGGACATCTATAATAAGTTTTTCTTGGCTGACACGGGCTATGATGGGTGGCCGGCATTGTCGCAACCGATTATCGAACTCGGTCACTGAAAATGATTTCGGAACAAGGGTCACAACCCTGGTGGGCAGACTCTGAAGGGGGAGGGCACCTCCCCCGGGGTAGGAAATGTCGTTTGCGAGCCCGATTTCAAAAGCGTCTGCAACGGATTTTTTTAATCGGCGATAGAGACGGGCTGCCTTTCTTTTAATTTCATCAAGCGGGCAGGCAAGCATTTGCAGCACCGGCACCGAGCGGAGCGCCTTGTCGATATCCTGATACTCCCGAAGCGTGTATTCCAAAGCCGCAACTGTGAATTTATCGATACGAACCGCCCGGAGGAGAGCGTTCTGCTTGATCGGGTCAAGATACTTCTTCTTTCCCACGATCACCCCGGCCTGGGGGCCGCCCAGCAGCTTATCCCCGCTGAAGGTGACTAAATCTACGCCGCTCCGAAGGGTTGCAGACACGGTAGGCTCATCTTTCAGGCCGAAGGGAGAGAGGTCCACAAAGCTCCCGCTTCCCAGGTCCTTCACAACCGCAATATGATGCTGCCTCCCAAGGGTCGCCAACTCCTTTAGGGGAACCTGTTCGGTAAACCCCAAGATCCGGTAGTTGCTGGTGTGCGAGGTAAGGAGGAGCGCGGTCTCCGGCGAGATCGCTTCCCGGTAATCGGAAAGCCGGGTTCTGTTGGTGGTGCCCACTTCCCTGAGGATGCATCCGCTGTGCTTCATCACGTCAGGAAGGCGAAAGGCGCCCCCGATTTCTATCAGCTCCCCTCGCGAGACAATGACTTCACGGGATGCGGCCAGAGTGTTAAGTGTGACCAGAACCGCGGCAGCGTTGTTGTTGACAACAAGGGCGCTCTCGGCACCGGTTAAGTCTTTGAGAATTGTTTCCATATGAACATGCCGGGACCCCCGCTCTCCTTTTTCCAGATCATATTCAAGGTTGCAGTAGCCCCCGGCAATGGCGCAGAGGTGCTCCAAAAGCGGGGAAGAAAGCGGCGCCCTCCCCAGATTGGTGTGGATGATGATACCGGTGGCATTGATCACTTTTTGAAGGTGCGGTCGGGCGCTTTTGTTGACGTGGTCGGTTATGCGGTCAAGAAGTGCGGAAACCGTCATTTTTTTGGATGTCGAGGGAGGATAATCCCCCGCCATGATCTTTTCGCGGAGGGCATCCAGAGCTTCCCGGATTGCATTAAGCACTATGGACCTGGGGAATTTTGGCAACAACTCTTGGACCCGCGCTTGCAGTAAGAGCTCGCTGACTGAGGGAAGGGCACGAAGCCTTGCTTTTGGGGACGTGATCTCCATGGGATTTTGATTGGTACCGAAATTTTTCTCTGTATACCACAGAGTCTGACAAAATGCAATGGCCTGATTTTTTTGCCCTATTCGTGACTCTGCGCCGCTTATCTCAATGCGCTTCACAATCGCCTTCGGTTGCGATCGCTTCGCCAACCGAAGGGGCGCTTTTTGATGAACCGCAGGCGGGAACAGGCACGATGAATCGACCGGGAGCGAAGATTCCGGTAAACAGCTGCGGTGCCGAAGTAACCGGCCATATGTTCACCGTTGAAAAAGCACTTCTGCCCCCTGATTGTTGTGACGACTGGAGCGAGCTTTGCCCTGGGGGAGAGGATTGGCAGGATACGGTGAGCGTCATCCCCCTGGTTTCTCACCGCATTTATTCTCGCCTCACGCGGGGGCAGAAAAGAAAGGCCCTATGGACTATCTCCTTGAGATTTGTTATTCTCACCCCGCTCGGGGGCACAAAACTTCCGAACCGAGCATCATGGTCACTGAGGTGGTGAGGCAAGGCACTTGCGCGAAAAGAGGCACGGTCCTATCCACGGCAGGGAACCCAGGCTAAGGCGGCGGACAAGCCAGGATCCGTCAATGGCGGAAAGAACGCACTCAAAAATGCTTCTGACCTTCCCGGTTGCCTTCATAAGGTCACCCTTCCAGTTCCTCTGGGTAAGAAAATTGCTAAAGAAATTTACTTGCTGGGTCGAACGTATTAAAAGAAAATTCGGAAAAGGGGAGCACCGCAAGATTATAATTATCCTTTGGAGAGAGAGGATCATCGGGAAGACTTCTTATGGATAAGTTATCTTTTGCCATCAAAAGCCTTGGCAGATCGATTTATCATTCCCCGCTGGGCGACATTGACTTTGTGAAGGATGAGGAACGCGTCCTGTTCGATGTTCTATGGGGAAAGATCAAGGATCAGCTCCACAGCGATGAATTAATTACTCTGGAACGAGCCGGCCCACGGGAACGATTGTATTTTGATTCCGCCCGGACCGTAGCCGGAATTGCCACGTGTGGAGGCTTGAGCCCGGGACTTAATAATGTTATTTCTTCGCTGGTGATGCAGCTCTCCCACCAATACAAGGTTGCCGACATTATTGGCATCCGGTACGGATACCGGGGCCTCCATATAGACCAAAAAATCAACCCCCTCCGCCTTACTCCGGCTGTGGTAGAGGATATTCATAACTCCGGCGGCTCAATCTTGGGATCTTCCCGCGGATACTCCGATCCGGTGAAGATCGTTGACGCCCTCCAGCAATACGGGATCAACGTATTCTTTGCCATCGGTGGGGATGGAACTGTGCGAGGGGCCATCGAGGTTGTGGAAGAGATCGAGCGGCGGGGACTCGACATTGCGGTCATCAACATCCCGAAAACCATTGACAATGATATCCCTTTTATTACCAAGACCTTCGGCTTTGAGACCAGTTTTGCGGAAGCCGTGGAGGCCATCCGGTGTGCTCACGTGGAAGCTAAGGGCGCGCCCAATGGAATCGGCATCGTAAAACTCATGGGCCGCGAATCAGGCTTTATCGCCGCTCAGGCGTCATTGGCCCAGAAAGATGTAAATTATGTGCTTGTTCCGGAGATTGACTTTGATCTGGAAGGACCCTACGGCCTCTTTCAGAACCTGGAACAGCGGTTGAAGCGTCGCGGCCATGCGCTGATCGTGGTGGCCGAGGGTGCGGGGCAAAAATTCTTCCGCGATGAGCAGGCGATCTACGATGCCTCGGGCAACAAGAAGCTCTGCGATATCGGTGGATACCTCAAGCAAAAGATGGAGGAGTATTTTGAATCCAAGCATATTGATGTGAGCGTGAAGTACATTGACCCGAGCTACATCATCCGCTCCGTGCCGGCCAACCCCAGTGACGCTGTTTACTGCGGGTTCTTGGCAGAGAATGCGGTCCATGCCGCTATGGCGGGGAAAACACGGCTCATCATTGGAAAATGGAATTCGATGTTTATTCATCTTCCCATGGACATTATAACCGTTGGAAGAAAGAAAATAGACCCCAAAGATGCCCTGTGGCGATCCGTGAAGTTGTCCACCGGCCAGCCTTTCTAACGGAGCGGCGCGAAACAAGCATTAGAGCATTTGTTACCCCTCCCCTCATCTCAACATTGACCACAAGCGGCTTATTGATGCGCTTACCTTCTCTCAAAACTGTTTTGCATAGAGCCGATAAAATATTTCTTGCGATAGAATCCACCTCCGCCCTTTTTAATTTCCGTCACCGCTATTTTTATCTAACCAATTAATATAGTTTGCGTTTTTAAAGATAAATTGACCTTTACCCTATTTGTCAGTATAGTTATCATCGTTGATTTCTGTTTGACCCGTCACAATGAGGAGAATTATGAGAAAGGTTTTTCAACGGCAACCAACCTCGGAGTGGAGGATAAAGACCAGTTCGGGGTTTCGGGTGCTCAGAGGAATAGCACGATCCGTGATGGGAGAGAAGCTCTCAGCTTTTCGCTTGGCGTGGATAGGGATGTGCCTTTTTTTGTGCCTCAGCATTGGCCGTGCCGTGACGGCTGAACCCTTATCGGCGGGGATGCCCTTGCCGCAGTTTCTTGTCTCGGCGGCAGATCCCGAGGAGGCTCGGCCGTACCTTGGATTGGAGAAAGTCCATGACTTCTCTCTCTCCCAGATTCCCGCAGAGTTAATTTTTGTTCCGGTATTCAGTGTCTTGTGCCTTGATTGCCAGAAACAGGCACCCGACCTTAATAAAATCTATCAGCTCATACAGCAAGATGAAGAGCTGTCAAAAAATATCAAGATGATCGGCGTTGGTGTCAAGAGCGATCGGAAACAACTTCTTGCCTACAAGGCCACATTTCATGTCAGATTCCCGTTACTTTTCGATCCCCAAAACGAGATTTTCGATAAACTGGGTGAACCAGCGATTCCCTTTCTCATGCTGGTGAACAGGTGCGGCAAGGTGCTTTTGACCCATCATGGCCCTTTTAAAAACGTTGAAGAGTTTTTTTTCAGAATAAAAAAAGAATATGAACAACGATAACATAAGAGCACTCTCCTTTCCACGGCACCCAAATAAGTTTTAGGTTTACAGTCTATTCACGCGGATGGGGCGAGAACAACAACCATGGACGGAGCACAGGATAACGGTAGCCCTGCTTCAAAAAACTCCATTTTTGATTACCTTCCTGACGAAAAGATGGCGGAGATCGCGAAACTCGTGGAAACCAGGATCGTTCCCGCCGGCGCCATCATTTTTCGGGAAGGTGAACCCGGAGACAGTTTTTTCATCATCAGGTACGGCCGGGTCAGGGCCTTCAGGACCGACGAAGAGGGTATTGAAACTGATTTGGGTGAGCTCGGTCCGGGGGACTCATTCGGCGAACTCGCCCTTTTGACCGGCAATCCGCGGTCGGCATCGGCAGAGGCCATCGAGAAAACCTGTTTGGGGGTTCTCCCGAAGAGACAATTCGATCAAATCCTTCAGGATTATCCGCTTGTTGCCCTTTCCTTTGTAAATCAGATCAGTAAGTTGCTTTTTCAAGATTGGTCAAAACTTGAGCAGGAGGTTCAACGCCGGTATCGACCCCCCCGCCTGTCATGGTTTGATTTTTTTATTATTTTTGGTCTGATGTTTCTGTGCGGATTGTTTTACAATGAGGCAAATCCCAATGGTATCGACTTTGTCCCGCGATTTCTGGCTGAAGAACCCATCTCCTCTATGAGCCCTTCTTTGGCGTTGAAGAGCCGGAATGAGACCGGTGCCCTTTTTGTTGATGCCAGGCCGGCTGATTTTTATGGGCAGAAGCATATCGAAGGGGCTGTCAATATACCGTTAGAGCTCTTTGATATCATGTATATGATGGAACTGCACGAGATGGATAAATCGAGAAATATCATCGTCTACGGGAGAACGATAAGCAGTCTGTACGATGAACGCGTTGCCAGGCGACTGATGCTGCGGGGGCACAGAGACGTTTTCATTTTAGCGGGGGGGGTGTCAGCCTGGCAAAAAAAAGGGTATCCGGTTGAGCCATGAGAACAATAAGGGCGTTTGTTTATAATTTCATAACCAGTGAATATCTTTCGCTTTTGCTGAGATATTTTATCGGCTTGATGTTCATTTACGCCAGCATGTCCAAAATTCCCTATCCTGCGGAATTTGCAAAAAATATCGAAGCCTATCGGATAGTGCCTTACTGGATTATCCCGACAATGGCGGTTTTCCTTCCCTGGCTGGAGATGATTTGCGGGCTTTTTCTGATCATCGGTGTCAGCACCCGGGCAGCCGCTGTGCTGGTAGGGGGCTTGCTTCTCGTCTTTACCGTTGCCCTGACATCGAATGTGCTGAGAGGCTCTCCCATCAGTTGCGGATGCTGGGAGAGCGTTGGTGCGCGAATCGGTTGGTGGGATGTCATCAGGGATTTCTTGTTATTTCTTCTTACAGCGCAGATTTTTTTCTTTGACAGGATGTTTCTCCTCCGAAGGGGGGGGTATGGGATAAGGAGAAGAAAATGAAACATGACCATCGGGCGAGCGATACGATTCTGAACAACCGCTTTTCAGGGTGCGCCCTCGCCGTCCTTGTGTTTGGCATCGCCCTTTTCCTCTTTGCGTGCGGCCTTCGTGAGCATTGTGTGGGCACCTACGTTGCGGCCGAAGAAGTATCGGGGGAACACGGTGAGGCGGTTATCGAATTGAACGAGGACGGCCAGGGTGTCTGGAGGGTGCAAACGTATGAGGTTTTCTTTCGCTGGAGTGTTAAGAAAAATGAGGTGCGGCTTCATACCAAGGAGGGGGGGGTGATTATCGGGGAAATGCGTAACGGTACCCTTTACATAGAACTCCCCGGCACCAAAACCGTGGTGTTTAAAAAAAGCCCAGGATATTAACGAAGAGGAATAATCTCCCGGGGTAGTGGATTCAGGGATTAGGCGCATGAATTTATGAGGCTGCCGGGCCAGCGGAATCTCCTTATCCGGCGTCGTCGTATTTGCGTTGTGGCTGACACGGTCGCAGCATGCCGGGACTATTATCCGGCCGGTAGAAATATCTCCTGGTGGTGATCGAGCCCCTTTCGTCATGGCCAGTCAGCGTAACGCGTTGAGCGTTGTCCACGCTCCGTGCTTTAGGGACACTAAAAGATGGAGGGAATCTCAAACGGCTTTCCCCTGAATTCGGGGGTCCCTCTAAGGTTACGCCAGTGGCGTCGACCACCATTCCTGTTCTCCACGGGGGAAGCTTCATCAGCATTGATGAATACCCGGAAGAACTCGTCGATAAGGAAATCCGTTTGTTGGCTGGCATCATATCGCTCGCAGAGAGCGAAGGTTTCACCGGCGCTTGCTCTCCGGTGGCGGAATCATCACCTGTGCTATGGCATCGTCCTCCATTCCACCGGCGAGTGCGTTTTCGACAGCCCGCTACCTTACCCTTCCCCGTTGATAGATCGTGGTGGCAGGCTGTTTGGGATTCGGGGAAGAGGCCAAAATTTGCTTGCTTTTTTTATTGAGAAGAGATAGATAGTAGGGGGCGCTTATTGAATGAGCGCTCGTTCATTTATGTTGACATCTTGAATTTGAAGATTAATAAAAAACTACTAAGGAGGTTGCTATGTTACTAGATTGGTTTCCGCGTGACAATGAAGAAAAGAGTCACCAACTATTCGGGGATGAACACTTCGGGACTGAAGCCCCGTGTACGATGTATGAAAAAAAGCCTTTAATTAACGCCGATACCGGTGAAGGGGTAGAAGGGATTAACGCTGCCTGGATTACACTCAACAATCCCGCCCAGTACGGTTCTTACACCACCCAGATGATCAAAGGGGTAATTGCAGGGATGCATAAGGCTTCGATGGACCGGGACGTGGCGGCAATCATTTTTACGTCTACCGGCGATAAGGCTTTTTGTACCGGTGGTAATGTTAAAGAATATGCCGAATACTATACCTGCCGGCCCCTGGAATACGTACAGTATATGGATCTCTTTTCCGGCATGATAGATGCTATTCTCAAAGCCCGCAAGCCGGTAATCTGCCGCTGCAACGGCATGAGAATAGCCGGGGGACAGGAAATCGGGCAGGCATGCGACTTCACTGTTTCTGCTGAT
Organism: Deltaproteobacteria bacterium; assembly: GCA_016935335.1. Classification (GTDB taxonomy): domain Bacteria; phylum Desulfobacterota; class WTBG01; order JAGOGO01; family JAGOGO01; genus JAFGRE01. The sequence continues at coordinate 13,753 of JAFGRE010000042.1, read as the reverse complement.
ACGGCGACATTTGGTCAGGCAGGAACCAGACACGGTTCCACCCCCACGGGCGGCTCTACAAATTTCCTGCCTTGGAATTTGCCGATGGAACTGGCCATGTGGCAGTCGGCTTCAAACGAGATGTGGAGCGCCTACAAAATGGAGCGGTTGGGCGCAATCAGCAAAGCGCTTCCCGTAAAGAAGAACGATAAGGGCGAATGGGTTCGCGACCCCCGGGTCCATACCGAAGCAGTGGTAAACGGCGAGTTTATTTATGGTGAAATCAAAAAAGGAGCGGAATACAAGGAAGCCCAGGAATACCTTAAGACCCTTAAGACCGACTGGACTCTCCTTGATGAATACGTCAACAAAATGGCCTGGACCCTGTGCCAGACTACGTATCTCTGTCTGATGACGACCCTGGAAAGCGTGCGGTACCGGAAGAAATTCTTCTGGGATGCGGAAAAACAGTACCAGCTTTACTGGCTGGGGGCTAACATGAACACCGAGGCGTTGATCGGATTCAATGCTTTCAACACTCAGAAGATGACCGGCATGCGAGAGATTGATTATATGGAATACCGGCGCCAGCTTGCAAAGCTCACTCCTTATGAAGAAATTGTTAAAAAAATGTTTCCTGAACCAAAGAAGTAAGGAAAACCGAACGTCGACAACCCGGGGGGATACCCCCGGGTTTTTTGTTGACAATCAACGCTCCGCCCCGGTCAAAAGCCAACGTTATCGCGGAAAAAAGTCTTCGAATTTATGCACTTCTGAAACGCATCACCTTCTTCTATAGGCCTTTCCATGCAAGCGAAATATGTTCCCTCGGCAGAAATTGAAAATCGCATCAGCCGACTCCAGAACCAGTTAATAGAGGCGAAGATCGATGCCGCCCTCATAATTTACAAGATGGACCTCTTCTATTTTTCAGGAACTGCGCAAAACGCTTCTTTGTTTGTGCCTGCAGAGGGGAAACCGCTGTTGATGGTCGTTCGTGACATCGATCGGGCGAGAAAGGAATCGCCTCTTCCCGAGGTTGCTCCCCTTGATTCGGTCTTGGGGATACCCGACCTGGTGCAAGAACAGTATGGCAGGATTCCCCACAGGATCGGTTTGGAACTGGATGTGGTCCCGGTACGAGATTATCTTCGCTATCAAAGAATTTTTCCGAAAGCGAAGATAGTAGATTCAGCCGGAATAATAAAAAAACTTCGAATGATAAAAAGTTTTTACGAAGTTGCCCAAATGAAGCGGGCTGGAGAAATCGGAAAAATCGTCTATGAAAAAGGCCGCGATATTCTTCGGGAAGGGATGAGCGAGATAGAATTCGGAGGCTGGCTGGAGTTAGAGGCCAAGAAGCTGGAGCACGAGGGATTGCTTCGGGTTCGTTCACTCAATTATGAAGCATACACCTGGCACGTTCTCAGCGGTCCCAGCGGAAGCATCGTCAGCCAGGCCGAATCCCCTATGGGGGGAGCCGGACTTTCTCCGGCGTTTCCAGTCGGCGCGGGGACACGAAAGATTCAAGCTCATGAGCCAGTGTTGGTCGATTTTGGGATCTGTTATAATGGATATATTGTCGACCAGACCCGTATTTACTGTATCGGAGATCTTCCTGAAAAATACGTAAAAGCGTATGAAGCTTCGTGCAAAATAGAAGAATTAGTGCTTGACGGGGCCCGACCGGGGGCGAGTGCAGCCGCAATCTTTGAGAAGACGGTACAGTATGCGAAAGAATTAGGATATGATGAGTCCTATTTGGGAATCCCTGGCAGAAAGACCACCTTTGTGGCCCACGGCGTCGGTTTGGAAATTAACGAGATCCCCTTTATTGCCAAAGGACAAAACGTCTTTCTCGAAGATCATACGACGATTGCCATAGAACCCAAAATGGTTTTTTCGGGAGAAGGTGCGGTGGGAATTGAGAATACAGTGCTCATTACGGACAATGGAGTTGAAAAGCTGACAACGTGTTCCGAAGAAATCCTGCAAATATAGCTGCGGACCGAGTATGCCATCGCTTTGAAATCCTCTTTGAATGAGGAAAGCGCCCTAGACAAATTCTTATCTCAAACCTCCGGCCCTTTCTGAAAGATTCCCGCCATGATTATTTTTGTACTTTTGGTTCCGGAACGGATGCGTTTTCGACGGGACAGTCGATCCGGGCACGCCAGCAGAGGGGGGGCAAGATGCTTTTTTTACGTCGGCAATCGGTATGGTGATCAACGCTTGTCTCGGGGCGGTGGCGCAGCATCTATTCGACCGCATGAAACATATCCGGGCGGGAGGTCAAGGCCGTTTATCGGCTGCGCTGACCAGCGGCGGTTCTGAAAGTCGCATGGAGTGATTGCTATGTGGCAAGCTCCATGATCATGCAGGGTTTCTTGACGGCACAGCGTTACCGGAGTGGGGATCGGAGGAGGGTGAGTGTTGATTGAAGGAGGCTATTTCTGATATGCTTTGATAAAAACCGGCGGGAGTTTGAATAGCTATGGTGCGTGGCCCCTAAGGGCTACCGGAGTGCCGGCGGAAGCGAGTGCTTTTTCGTGAAGGAGGATAGGGATGGTTGCGTTTTCTAAGAAGGGAGATGGCGGCGAAACGAGCCTGCTCACTGGGGACCGGGTTTCCAAGGCGAGCCTTCGACCTGAGACTTATGGAACCTTGGACGAGGCGACGTCTGCTCTCGGCCTCGCTAAAGCATTGACCCGGAATGAAGAAATACGGGGGATGATTGAAACGATTCAACAAGACTTGGTGGTTTTAGGCGCGGAATTAGCCAGTGAAAAGAGGGGTGAAGGGGTTTATCGAATAGGCTCACAACGAACGGTCCGGCTGGAGCAGTGGATCGATGAACTTCAAAAAGAGGTATCTCTGCCGCACGAGTTTGTTTATCCGGGGGCTAATTCGGTAAGCGCCGCCCTTGATCTGGCGCGGGCCATCATGCGCCGGGCGGAGCGGAGGGCGGTTTCCCTGAAAGAAGCAGGTTTTCTGGACAACCCCGATGTACACGCTTACCTGAATCGGCTTGCAGACTTCCTTTTTGTTATTGCGCGATATGCTGAAAAAAAAGGGCAGTAAGAAGGGCGGAGATCGGGTGGTTTCCCCCGGGGGGCCGAAGGGGTTTATCCTGGAGCAGTGGTCTGCTAATCCATGGCAGAATAGAGGAAAAACCCAGAGAGCGGTAATCGAAAAGTGACACTGGATTGCTTATTGCCGGAGATCGATTGGCTGCTGGGATAGCAAGGCAAGAAATTGGAGACGGTAAAGGGGGTGGCACGAATCAAAGGGTTTTCAGCGGAAGCGGATGCTAGGCCACAACGCGGAATGCGGGTAGTGGAGACATGAATGGATATATATTTTGGAGGCAACGATGATCGGCATTTCCACATGCTGGTGGAAGACGCCATCGTTCTGTGGCGATGAAAAAGTGGACGATATCCTTGGGTTGGGTTTTGAGGGGATAGAATTGGAATACCGGATTACGAATGCCATGTATAGGCAGATGAAGCCCTTGTTGAGGGGCCGGCTTCGGGTTCTAAGCATCCACAATTACTTCCCCGTACCGGAGAATCAGCGTGGCCAAGAAGGAAGCGGGGACTATTTTCTGCTTTCTTCCACCGATGAGGAAGAGCAGACACTCGCAATCAAGTATACGATAAGGACCATCGAACACGCGCATGATTTGCAAGCGCAAGCGGTTGTTTTACACCTGGGTTGCGTGGAAATGAAAAATCCGTTCGATCGCTTTAAATCAACATACGCAAGCGGGAAAATACATCAGCCCGAAGGAATCAGGCTGCGGGAAGAGCAACGCGCCATCAGATGCGAGAAATGTCAAAAGAGCCTCGACGCGGTTCTTTTCAGTCTGGAGAGGCTGAACCGGGAGGCGGAAAAGAGGGAAGTCTCCCTGGGGATTGAAAACAGGTACTATTTTCATGAGCTTCCGAACTTTGAGGAGATCGGCATTATTTTGAAGGAATTCGAGGGAGGAAATGTGCGGTATTGGCATGATGTCGGCCATGCTGCTGTGCACGAGAATTTGGGTCTGCTCCGGCAAAAGGACCTTCTCAATAGGTACGGGGACTCCATGCTCGGAATTCACCTCCATGATGCAAACGGGCTCGATGATCACTTTGCACCCGGACAGGGGATGGTGGACTATTCGATGATCACACCTTTTCTAAAGCCGTCAACGCTTCAAATATTTGAAGTGCATCCCAAAGTGCCCCGGCCGGATGTGGCAGCGGGCCTTGCGTTTCTTAAAGACAGAGTGCCCTCTGAGATCGGCTCTCTCCAGGCCTTGGGAAACAAGGAGTAGTTCTTGGAACGCGGGCCCTCGTTTCTTGCCGCCCGAAGGATCGGAAGAGGTTTTTGTTGAAGGAATTTTGGAGCGCCTTTGGCATTTACATGATGGAGCAGTATCGGTCTTGGATGCTTACAAGAAGTCACCGGTGGCTGAATACTGTTTTAGATACCTGGTAATGTAGGCCGCCACTTTTTCACGGGAGCGAAAAATACCGAAATGCCCCTCGCAGAGAATATCCGCCTTCAGAGCAAGTAGTTTCTTCATAGATTGTTCCCAGGCGTGGATATCAGACCGAAAGGATGGCAGAAACGGTCCGTGAATATCTTGCCCAAAGAGTATTCGCTTTCCGTCTCGGTCAAGATAAGGGGCGATTGAGCCGGGAGTGTGTCCCGGTATATGCAGGCAGTGGAGTGCTTGATCGCCGAAGGTGAGTGTTTCGCAATCCCCCATGAGCCGTTTATCGATGGATGTGGGAGGGAACTCGATGCCGTACATGTTCGCAGCAGTCATAAAGGGATCTCCCGTTTCAATGGCATCAGCATCGAGATCATGCGCGGCCAGCCGGCAGGCGAAGTGTTTTTTGAAGTAAGGTGCTGATCCTATATGGTCAATGTGGCAGTGAGTCAAGATGAGCGTTGAAACGGCGGCGGGGTCGAACCCCAGATTCTCAATGTTTTGCACCAAAATATCCGCAGTATCGCCGGCGCCGGAGTCGATCATAACCAATTCACTACCGCAATCGACAAGGAAAACGGTTGCGTCATCACCGCTAGTAATTGAGGACCCTCCAATAAGGTAAACCCCTTCAACTATCTTTTGATCAGCATTCATGATGTGTTACGGCTCCTCAAAAAGGCCCTCCCTTGTTTGAAGCGTACCACAAAGGGAGAAAAGATCAAGGAGCGGCCTGTTTCCTCTGGCGGAAACTGGTAAGTGGATTTCTGACGAGGCGCTGTCTGAGATCGGAGGGAGTTCTTGCACCATGGGAGTGGGTGGTAGGTAAAACGGTCGCCCGCGAGGAAAAGCTTCAGGGGCCATACTGCAGAACAGAAACATTATGCTTATTCCGGGCGCTTTATCGAACGCAGGCGTGCTGCTTGGTTTCGGGAGGAGCGCCCGGTCAGAGACTTCGTCGTGTGTAGGCTTGGCTTGATAGCGATAGGCTTACAGCTCACTGCCCCCAGAAGTTGTATGTCTTGCCGTTGCTGTCTATGCCCCGGTGCTTTTGGCTACCGGTTAGGCATATTTTAAGAAGAGGACGGCAACCCCTGCAGGCTCTCACCAATCGATCTCTTTGTCACAAATGTTGCTTCTTTTTAAGCAGAGCCCGCCCAGTGAGGCGTAGACACTTTTACTGCTTATTTGCCGCTTCTTTACGGCGAAACGACCACCTCCCCTTGTGCTTCAACCCCGTCAGGAGTTTGTACTGTGTATTTGAATGTTCCGGATTCATTGAATTTCAAAACCGTTGTTTCATTGCTTCCTACCCAGCTCGCAACGTAGCATGAAGCCTCAAGGTTAAAATGCCTGGAGGGGCTGGTCAACTCTTGACACCGTTTGCCTTCCTCAAAGATTACTCTGATTTCTTCGGTCGGTGCGGCGTTGAACCAAATAACGACCCCGCCCTTGACGAGTTTTATGGTAGCGGGTTCGATCGAGATCTGCTTTTTCCCGTCCACTACTTGTACCCGGATTCGTGAATTAATTATTTGGAGGCTATCACATCTTCCGTAATCCACCATGCCGATGACTAAGGAGAAAAGAATAACCAACCCTGCTGCAATTACCAACCTCGCTTTGTTCATATGTTTCCCCCTTTTTAAATAACAATGATTATTAAGGTGACGTTATATTACTCTATTAATTGTCGATGTGTCAATAAACATAAACAATATCTCGTCAAATGATGCAGGGAGTTTTTGCACAGTGTCGCGAAATTTTACAGAAGAGGCCGACGGCCATCTTCCCACGAAGGATGGGGTGGGTGTTTTTATTGTTGTTTTGGGATACGAAATAAAAACCGAAGGTTGTGCATGATTCTTGCAGGTTATATCGATAGACATCCCATCCGGGATTTACATATATAGAGAAGCCTTACATTCGCTGCTTGAAAATGCTCCTCCCTCCTCGGCGAGTGTAAGGCTTAATTTTTATACTTAGTTCTCTAGAAAAAATATGGCTGGACACGTAAAATATCCAGCCATGGAGGAGGGTATGAGCGGTAAAAAGCAGGCTTTTTTGATAGGTAAAAGCAGTATTCGTGCCAAAATCACAGCTGCTTGTACCGGGGGTGCGGGGGTTTTCCCCGGAAGAAGGCACGGAGAGAGGGCGGATTAATGTTTCAATATAGCAACATAGCAATGTAACTCCGCGAAAATAGACGATAGTGGAATATTGCACAGACGCAACCATGATGCAGAAGCGAAACATTGCTGAAAAAGCCAACAAAAAATCAGCAAGAGATCGCAGTGGTGCCTTCCCGTAGAACTTATCTGGCGGTTTCCTGTCTTATATGTCGGGTATATATTTATACTCCTCTCCTCCTTTTAGTGATCGGCCGGGGCCTCCCGGCCGATCTTGTGTATTATCCCCACCATCCTGTTCAGGCTTTGCGCTTCCCAAGGAGACAGAGACAGATGTCACCCCCATGAGGGTCCTACTCCTGCACGTCAAAGGGAGGTCTTCATTGGGAAGCCATGATTGCAATCTCAAACAGATGGGGCCATAGTTTGCCGGTTACAAACAGCCGGTCATGATCAACGTCATAAGCAATGCCGTTGAGGACATCTATCTTGTACACAGTATCGTGCTGACTGTAAAGGCCGGTGAGGTCGATCCAGCCTACTACGCGACCGTTTTCCGGCGAAATTCGTGCGATCCGGGTTGTCTTCCAGATGTTCGCGTATATTTCACCCTTTACATATTCCAATTCATTCAGCAGGGACACCGGGCCGTTGTTGTCATAGACGTCTATTTTTCCAATACCCCGGAAGTCTTCCGGATCAAGATAGTGTAATGTTGACGTGCCATCACTTACGATGAGGCTCTTTCCATCATGGGTAAGTCCCCATCCCTCAGTAGACAAGGTGAAGCTTCGCATTAATGCCAAGGTTTGCTTGTCGTAGACGAATCCCTGGTGAGCTTGCCAGGTTAATTGGATCAGCCTGTCCTTGAAGATGGTTATACCTTCGCCGAAGTAGCGGGGGGCAAGCCGGTAGCCCATGAGGACCTCTCCAGTGGTCAGACAGATTTTTCGGACGCTTGATTGTCCGCGACGTCCGGTTCCTTCATAGAGAAAGCCATTGTCGAATACCAATCCTTGGGTGAAGGCGTTGTGGTCATGGGGATATACCGAAATGACTTTATAGGAGTAAATGAGAGGAATCTCTTCGGTTCTCGATTTTTCAGAGGTTACAGAGTTATCTGCTTCATTCTGGTTCGCAGCAACCGTGGTGGCTGGTTCGGATAAACATGGCTGCGGACGACCATATCCAAGAAAAAGAAGTATCGCCACGAGGTTGAAAAAATATCGAATTACCGACTGGATACTGCGGCAAACCGGGGATGGTGCATTCATAGGGCTGGCGAGGTAAATCTTATTGTATAAAAGTCTTTATATTTTTGTATCGGAGATATGCCGCTCGTCTTCAGGCAGTATGCACTATTCAAGCCTTTTCCTCTCCCGCAGAATACGCTTATCCCCGATCCTAATCGTAATTTTTTCTTTATCAAAATATTCCAGTAACGGAATTAGATACTTGCGTGAGATGCCAGTCATTTCTTTAAAACTCGCGGGAGTCAGTTCCTTGCAGACCTTTAGGTGCTGGACAACCTTCTTGGTGAGTTCCGCTATATGACTCTGAGCAAAGAAAAGGTCCTCGTTTATTTTGGTCACTGTCTTTTCCTTTGACATCAGTTCAAGCAGGTTTTTCACTTCACCAGGAGAAACCTTGCAGTTGGTTACAAGGTCGCGGAAAGTAGGCGGGGTCAAACCATGGGTGGTAAGGAGGGAGGTTATTTCTGCCTTGAGCTTTGTTTGTTCGGGGGTGAGGGAGATTGCGTGACTGGCGTGGCGGATGGTATCTCCGGTTATGGTTAAAATCCTATTCCGCTGCATGGTCTGAATGAGAAAGTCGAAGAATTTGTCGTAACCATCCAGCCCCGATCGATGTTTGGTTTCTTCCAGGAGCATACCTGGTTTGAGCGGGTTGTTGTGATGAAACGCTTTCAGGATCGTTTCTACGTTTCGCTCATAGGCAAGAAGGGTTTCATGATGAATAATCCGGTGTGAGTCAGGCGCTATCTCCACGATTAGTTTTTTATTGAGAAGGTCTTGCCACGTCGCATCAAGCTCTTGCACCGGGACATCGACCTGTCGCAACAGTTCTTTTTGGGTTATTCCCATATGGCCGCAAACAGTGGCGAGCGTCGTAATGGCGATGGCAACATCCTTGTCCTGCAAAACTCGAAACCATCGGAGGGTAGCAGGATCGTTGCGGCGATGTCGGGGGGGATGGCAGCAGAGGATTTGGCCTCCCCCAACGGTTCGCGTCGCATCCAGATTTCTAACAACAAAACGGGCACCAGGGATGGAAACCACCGGTTCTGGAAAACGAAACTGGACGAAATAGGATCCGCCCGGTTCCAGGATGTTTCCCTCATAGCTGATTATGCGGGCCGGGGTTTGCATGGTAAAAAGATGGAGACGCACCCCTCCGCCATGTTTGAGAGGATACGGCGCACCCGGTAAGAGTTCCAGTCGTGCGTCAAGGCGGTTGGTTGGTCTTAGTTCATCAGGATACGAAAGAATATCTCCCCGCTTCAAAGACGCTTTTTCGAGACCCTGCAAATTAACGGCTGTTCGTTGACCGGCAAGGGAGGTTTCTACCGCCGCATTGTAGACTTGTATTCCTCGTACTTTGGCGGAGTAACCATTCGGCAGCACTTCGACCGTGTCCCCGACAGTGATAGTCCCTGATAGCAAAGTACCTGTGACCACGGTTCCGAAGCCCTTCATCGTGAATATCCGATCAATCGGCATAAAACAGAAACCGTCGGTTCTCTTTTCAGCAATGGCGGGAACGATCTGTTCTAATGCGGAAAGCAGGTGGGGAATTCCCTCGCCGGTTACCGAGGAGACGGGGACGATGGGAGCATTTTCCAGGAAGGTTCCCCTGACTAAACGGGTAATATCATCCTTCACCAGTTCCAACCATTCCGGTTCCACCAAATCTGTTTTAGTGACGGCGATGAGGCCGCGCTTAATGCCGAGAAGCTGACAAATATCGAAGTGTTCCCTGGTCTGCGGCATCACGCCGTCATCAGCGGCGATAACCAGCAGGACAATATCAATTCCTCCGGCACCGGCGACCATTCGCTTCACAAATCGTTCGTGCCCGGGAACATCCACCACCCCTATGGTTTGGTGGAATGCCAGGGACAACGAAGCAAATCCGAGTTCAATAGTAATCCCCCGTTCCTTCTCTTCCTTGAGGCGATCCAGGTCAATTCCGGTGAGGGCTTTTATTAAAGCGGTTTTACCGTGGTCTATGTGGCCGGCAGTGCCTAAAATAATCTGTGACATGGGAGAGCGCTGCTCATGCTCCGAATTAGTTTTGCGTTCCGTGAGGTTGTGAAGTTAAGATATCAGAAAGGCGGTGGATTAACAAGGGAAGATAGAAAGCAGGCAGGCCTGGCGGAGAATTGGTTATTCTTCACCATTATCAGTATCTCTGATCATACTGCGATAGCGGATTCCCTCCTCTTGCCGATGAAGATACTGATCATTTTTTTCAATCTTGCTCTTACAGGGAACACAGTAGCGGGCAAAGGGCCTGATTTTAAGCCTTCCTTCGGAAATCTTCTGGCCGCACTCTTCACAAATGCCGTATGTTCCCTCCTCAAGGCGCTCTAGGGCATCGTCAATCTGTTCCAGTTTCTCCCGGTCTCGATCACGGAGCAGAATTGAGAATTGCCGCTCCCGTTCATCATCCGCCAAATCGTAAATGTCAGAGATGGCTTCCTGGAGATGCCCTATTTCCATCTTCATATTTTCCCCGATGCTTCTCAGGGTCTCTTCCCGCAGCTTCAAAAGCATTTCTTTGACGATGGACTTTTTCATACGGAACTCCTCGATGTTAGGGAAAGCTGATTTTTTGAATTGAGAAAAGGAATATACAGGAATATTTCGGTTTGTCAATCATAAAACACCGCCGCTTTATGAACGAGACGACGGCACCAGGATGGTAGCGTAAAGATCGTAGACCTCCGCTCCAGTGATACGGGCATTATACATATTCCCGGGTACCAGATCGTAATCTGCTGTCACCGTGGTTATGCCGTCGACTTCAGGAGCTTGGCTGACGGTCCTTCCCCAACCCCCGGAGGGACTGTTTCCTTGTATTAAGACTTTTTGTTCCCTCCCCACCTTTGCCGAGTTTTTTTCGCGGGAAACGGTGGCCTGTGTTGTCATAATGATTTTTCGGCGATGTTTTTTAACCTTCTCGGGGACTTGATCGGGGAAAGACGCCGCACGAGTTCCTTCCTCGCGGTAATAGGGGAAAACGCCGAGGTGATCGAATCTCGTCTTACAGACGAAACCAACCAGTTCTTGAAATATTTCCTCGGTTTCACCGGGGAATCCGACCATTACCGTCGTCCGAATGACCACTTCGGGGATCATGGAGCGGATAGATTCGATGAGGTTTGTGATCGTTTTCAGATCCTGTTTTCGACGCATAGCTTGCAGGATTTTTCGGCTAACATGCTGGAGGGGAAGGTCCAGGTAGTCGCAGATCTTTTCTTCCCGCTGAATGGTCCGCACAAGGTCGTCAGTCACGTTGTGGGGATTTGCGTAGAGCAATCGAATCCATTCAAGGTTTTCCACGCGGGCTAATCGCTGAAGCAATGTCGCCGTCGTAACCGGCTGCGAAAGATCGCGGCCGTACATGGTGGTGTCTTGCGCGATGAGGTTTATTTCCTTGATACCCTGGTGCGCCAAATCGAGAGCTTCCTGCACGATCGAGTCCGGAGGCCGGCTGCGAAAAGGTCCTCTCAGTCGCGGGATGATACAAAATGAGCAGTTATGAGAACAACCTTCGGCAATCTTGATATAAGCGCTTCCCGGGGGAGAGGTGTTAATTCGGGGAGTTGTATGGTTGTAAAGGTAACAGCGATTCTCCATAAAGAATTGAGACGGCGACCTTCCGTGTCTATGCAGATTGATGATTTCGGCAATTCTATGAAACTCGCCGGTGCCAATAAAGAGATCGACTTCCGGGAGGAGTTCAGAAAGCGTTTTTCCGAATCGCTCGGGAAGACATCCGGTAACAATGAGCAAGGTGCATGTGCCTGATTTTTTCTGAAGAGCCATTTCCAAGATAGTCCCGATTGACTCTTCAACAGCCGGTTTGATGAAGGAGCAGGTATTAATAATAATGATCTCTGCTTCTTCAGGCGAGAGGGTAATGCTGTAGTGGGCTTTCATTAGAGAGCCAAGCATCACCTCGCTATCGACGGTGTTTTTTGCACAGCCCAGACTCACCAAGTGGACGGAAGGATTCATGCCATTAACCATCGTGCGAATTTCAATAAGGTTTAAGGACGGGGGTCGGGTCTTCCACGACGTCAGTTCCGGGGGCAGGGCTGTATTGAAATCGTTCCGGGGGAAGTTCACCATTTTCGACGGTATTATTCAGGGCGAGGCGAGTGTAATTTCCTGAACCATGATAGAGCGTTACCTCCTTGATCTGGCTCGTTTCTTTTGACACCCTAAGGTGAATGGTTTGAACTTCACCGGTGGACTTTTTGGGGGTCAGCATGAGGACCTGATCGACCGTGGCTGCCTCCGAAGGGGCGAGGGAAACGGTAAAGTTTTCTTGAAGGTTTTCCATGGTGGTTAGGAGGCTAATGAGGGGGTGGTCAAAAAAAGACTGAGCAACGGTATGCTTAAGAACCTGATTGGATGCTTCCGTATATACCCAGAAAAAGTGACCGTCGAAAATGAGCGTTTGTCGGCTCGGAGAAAAGACTTCCATAGCAAACAAGGATGGTCGTGCCAAAAATAACTTTCCCTGGAAAGCACGAGACTCTTCCAGTGAAGCGATGAAGTTTTCTTGGGTGAAATCGGACGCCAGCGAGTGAACAGCCCTGTACCGTTCTTCGAAGGAGGCGACAACGGTATCCACACAACCATTTCCCCCCGCTAGAACGAGAGAAATCCAAGCCATAGCGCCCAAGCTGAACGACAAGGAAAGAATTAGCTTCAAAAAGGTTTTCATGATGTTAAATATCGACCATTTTTCGAATGACTTCGCGCGGCTTAACGCCGTCGCTGGGGCCAACGATACCGTCTTCTTCCATCTTTTCGATAATTCTGGCCGCCCGGTTATACCCGATTCGGAGTTTTCTCTGAACCAAGGAGATGGATGCCTGGCCGAGACCGGTAACCAATTCCACTGCTTCTTGATACTTTTCGTCGACATCCCCGGTCGACTCAGCGGCAGACTCTTCCGGAACACCCAACCGCAATTCTCGGTATTCCGGTTGTGCCTGGTTTTTAAGAAAGTTGACTATGGTAAGAATATCATCATCGCCGATATAGGCACCATGTATTCGCTTAAGTTTTGCAGTTCGCGGCGAAAGGAAAAGCATGTCTCCCTGGTTTAGGAGGTTTTCGGCACCGTTGGCATCGATAATGACGCGAGAATCAGTTTTGGAGGTAAGGCGAAAGGAAATCCGAGCAGGGAAGTTGGCCTTTATTGTTCCAGTAATGACGTCCACCGACGGGCGCTGCGTTGCTACCAGAAGATGTATCCCGGCTGCCCGTGCCATTTGGGCCAAACGGGCAAGAGACCATTCGACTTCTCGGGATGCGACCATCATAAGATTCGCTAATTCGTCGATGACGATGACAATCCAGGGCATCGGTTGGGATGCGGCTGCTTCGTCAAAGCCGTTGTTGTGCGGTTCCACAAAGTCCTGCTCTCTTTGAGCGGAGAAAACTTTTTGGTTATAGGAGGTGATGTCTCTCGTACCCATTGTTGCCAATAAATGATACCGCCGTTCCATCTCTTCAACCGCCCAGCGAAGGGCCTCGGCAGCTTCCTTAGCATCGGTTACAACGGGATAAAGCAGATGGGGAATTTCATTGTAGAAAATAAGTTCGGACCGTTTCGGGTCCATGATCAGCAATTTGACGACCGAGGGCAGGGCCTTGAAGAGGATGGAACATATCATGGTATTGATGAAAACACTTTTTCCGGAACCGGTGGTTCCGGCAATCAGCAGGTGCGGCATCTTCGCCAAATCAGTGATGATAGGCATTCCCGCGATATCCTTTCCCAGTCCAACGGTCAAGGGGGAAGGGCTTTGGCTAAATGCTTCCTGGGCAATGATATCCTTAAAATAGACGATTTCCCGCTTTCGGTTAGGGATTTCGACGCCAATGGCCCCTTTGCCGGGGAG
>JAFGRE010000041.1 GCA_016935335.1 Deltaproteobacteria bacterium | reverse complement strand
TTATCCCGTGGGGGGGGCGCAGCCGCTTGGCCAAAGCTTTGCTGGTGCCGATTATAGGCATGCTCTTGCTGAGATTTATTTCCTTGTCTTCGGATGAAAGCCAGGGGGTTCTTCTCATGTCCTTTCTTTTCGCAGCCCAAATCCTTTTGTTCACGATATTTGCGGTCACGTGTCATCGATTGGTGCTCCTGGGGGACGATTCAGTACCCCCCTACGGCCTGCAAACCTGGACGGGACGCGAGACAAGATTTGTGGGCTGGTTTCTTGAGCTGATTTTTATCTTTGTTGCGATCACTATTCTTCTCGTAGTTCCTCTCGGATTTATGGGGTCCTTGCTCGGAGGCGGTGATTCCCAGCCTCTTTGGTTTATGTATCTGTTTTGTATCCCGGGATTATATGTGCTCTCCCGGCTCAGTATAATTCTCCCGGCAATCGCGATTGACAAACGCGAGGACCTGCTGTGGGCCTGGAGGGTATCCAAAGGAAATGGCGGGCGCTTGTTTATTGTGGCCGGCATCCTTCCCGTTCTGTTCTCCCTCATACAAATCATCCCTTCTCTGTATGCGAAATCACTGCTGGTGCATATCCTGGTTGGCTTACTGGGATTTGTTTTGATGGCGGTGGAGATGACCGCCCTCTCCCTTTCCTATCAGGTATTGAGAAAAGATGGGATTAACGCCACGATCACGGAGTGAAAGAGGGAAGATTTTATCCTTTTCCCAGATAAAAAAACAATCCTTCTAACGGGCTGTCATCACTCTTCAGAATAGCAAGACGATATTTTACTGCTTCTGGTGATGGTCTGTTGGCAATGGTCGCTTTTCTCACAGGATCGAATTCGTTTTAAGAGGGCAATGGGGTTGTAATCCGGATTCGGATTGGGATCGTTCTCGTGAGATCGGTTGGAAGCTAGAGTCATAAACCGGGCATTCTATGGTTCCCGGGGTTGGAGATAACGGGCATATGTATCAGGAGAAGAAGCGGGCTGCTCAGAGAATTTTAGACAGTGCGGCATTTTTTCGAACAGTAGTTGAACCGACGTTCGGGATAATGTCATTCTTGACAATTCCTGTTACAGTGACCGGCTACTTTTCCTGATGATGGCGACGTGATCGTCTCCGCTCAAGAAGCGCTCTGGCGAGAGATGATCGAGGATAGTCTTGAAAAAAAAGGCAAAGAGTCTACAATAAAAAATGTACCGCAGGTGGCTACCCAATTGATAGAGAGAAAGGGTGTGGTTGCGCAATTTAAAAAGGTGGGGGACGGGGTGCTCAGGGAATCCATGTGCGCAGACGGGGGAAAATGTAACGCACAGATGTGAATAGTGCCTGGCCCGCCTTTTGTATATGAGGGAAAGGCAAGATGGATTCGCGAAAAAATCACGTAACCGTTGCTGAAATAAGGCGCAATTATCCCGAGAAGTTTGCGCCGGAAGGGGACATTTTCAGCCGGATTCACCGGGGGGCGAGGGTATTTATCGGCACTGGTTGCGGCGAGCCGCAGTTTTTGGTGCGCGCCTTTATGGACTTTGCCCGCTCTCACCCGAAGGCGGTCTATGACGCCGAAATATTTCAGGTATGGTCACTGGGAATGACACCGTTTCCGGACGAAAAGCTGCATCCCTGTATGCGACACAACTTCCTTTTTTTCGGAAGCAATCCCGCCAGATATGCAGTCAACAAGGGGATCGCCGACTATACTCCCATATTTTTGTCTCAGATACCGCAGGCTTTGTCGCGGCGGCTCCTTCCGTTAGAAGTGGCAATGGTGCAAACATCTCCGCCGGACGCAAGCGGTACAATGAGTTTAGGCATCAGCGTAGACGTTACCAAAGCGGCGGTTAAGAACTCCCTGCTGGTGATCGCCCAGGTGAATGAAAACATGCCGTCCGTTCACGGGGACTCGCGCATTCATATCGACGAGGTAGACTATATCGTACCCTATGATGAGCCGCTTATGGAAATCGATGCGGCACCCCCGGATGAAACCACGCAACGAATCGGTACGTATGTATCACGGTTGATTAATGACGGGAGCACGATCCACGTTGGATGGGGGAAATTATTACGGCCGGTCTTGGCCAACCTTCGTCAAAAGAAGCATCTGGGGGTACATACTGATTTGCTCACCGATGGGATTGTCGATCTAATGAGGGGAGGCGTCATTGACAACCGACGGAAGAGTATCGATCGGGGAAAGACGGTGGTTGCGTTATGCATGGGGAAAAAGGATACTTATGACTATATTCATGAGAACCCCCGGATCGAATTTCGAACAATGGACTACACGAACAATCCGCTGGTGATTTCCCGGCAGGTTAATATGGTTTCGGTCATCAGCGCGCTGGAGGTTGATCTCACGGGTCAGGCAACGGCGGAGTCAATCGGTAGGTTGTTTTATAGCGGTCTGGGAGGTCAGGCGGACTTCATGAGAGGAGCTGCACTGGCACCCGGGGGGGAATCGATTCTTGCGGTGCAGTCAACGGCGTCCTACGAAACCGTGTCGCGGATAGTGCCCCTTCTTCAGGAGGGAGCCGGCGTTACTTTGAACCGGGGGGATGTACACTATGTCGTTACCGAGTATGGGATCGCTTACCTTTACGGCAAGAGCGTTCGGGAGAGGGCGATGGATCTGATTTCAATAGCACATCCCAAATTCAGGCCGTGGCTTGTCGAAGAAGCAAAGCGGCTTAGTCTTATTTATGAGGATCAGTACGTTATCCCCGGTGAAGGAGGAAAATACCCGGAGCATCTGGAGAGCTATAGGAGAACAAAATCGGGGTTGGAAGTTCTGCTGAGGCCCGTAAAGATAAGTGATGAGCCGCTACTGAAAGAGTTTTTTTACTCATTATCCGGGGAGAGCCGATATCGCAGGTTTTTTGTTCCCCAAAACATTTTACCCCACGAACTCCTCCAGCAGTTTGTAGTATTGGATTATACGAAGCAAATGGCGATTTTTGCGGTTGTCGACCGTGAGGGCAGGGAAGAACTCGTCGGAGTGGGGCGATATGCAGTCGCCGAAAATAAACATACTGCTGATGCGGCGTTTGTTGTCAAGGATGCGTATCAAAATCAAGGCATCGGAAGGGAGTTGGTTTTCTATATAGCTCATCTGGCACGCAGGCAGGGTCTGTTGGGTATTTCCGCGGAGGTGCTCGATGAAAATAAGACAATGCTTCATCTGTTTGATCTTTTAAACGATAGGGGATGTGAAGTGAAAAAAAACACTGCAGGAGGAGTGATTTATCTTGATATTCTCTTCAAATAGGGACTAACGGAAGGAACAAATCATTGGCTTTGCTATGGTGGCTTCGTGACGAAAACCGATGAAGGAAGAATGCTCATTGATCGCGGGGAGAAAGGTCTTTATATCTCTTTCCGACACCGAAGCGGCACCGAGGGCCTTGTGGTTTTGTTGCCTGGCTTGGCCTGCTCCAAAGAATCTTTTGAAGGGGCGTGGGAGTGCGACGCCCTTGCCGGTTATTCATTGTTGGCCTTTGACTTTCCCGGATTCGGCGCTTCCGATAAACCGGAAGGGTTTTTCTACGGCCTGGAAGATCATGCCAAGGTCTGTGAGGCGGTGATACGGTCTTTCCCCGGGCAGGAGGTGCATATCGTCGGCCACAGCATGGGGGCGGCCATTGGATTGCTTCTTTCAGATACCTTTCTGGTGTCGATAAGGTCGTTCGTGAATGCGGAAGGCAACTTGATCGGAGATGATTGCAGTCTTATGAGTCGAGCGGCCATAAACGTTTCCTATGAAACCTTTGGACAGAAGATCTATCAAGATCTTGCCGTCCGCTTTGATAAATACTGTAACTGGGCCGCGACATCGCCGCGGGCTTTTTACCTGAGCGCACAATCCCTGGTGGCTTGGTCGGACAGCGGATCATTACTGGAACGATTCAGGAGTTTAGGATGCCGGAAAGCGTATTTCTACGGAGAACGGAGCAGTGGTATACAGGTACTGGAGCATCTAGCGGATATCGAGAGAAGAGAGATCGGTGCGAGCGGACACTTTATGATGCAGGATAACGCTACGGATTTTTACCGGGGTGTTGCGC
>JAFGRE010000230.1 GCA_016935335.1 Deltaproteobacteria bacterium | reverse complement strand
GGATATAAACGTCTTCCGATGTAGCCCTCAGATAGGTAAGTGCTTCCGGATGGTCAGGATCGTAACGCAAGGTTATGAGGAATTCTTTTCGGGCAGAGTCAAGGGATCGCTTTTGGTACAATAAGAGTCCTTTTTTAAAGTGCTTCTCCGCCTCTTCAGTGGTCATAATCTTCAGCGCTTCAATGCTGTGAGCGATTTCAGCGTCGGCCGGACATAGAGAGGCGGCGATTTTCAAATTGAAGAGTGCTAATGCAAAATCGCCCTGTTCTTTAAGCTCTTGTGCCTTGATATAATATGGACGATGAGAGATCTCGTCGTGTTTTGTAGAAGCAGGTGGTGTTCCCGCACAACCGGCAAACCACGTAGCCGCAATGACTGTAGCGGTAATCAGGAGATATCTCATTGGAGCCTCGCGGCATGAAAAACAGCCAAAGCTTTTTCGAACTCTTCAAGCGTATGGGTGCCATAAATCAAGGTGCGGTTGATCAGGTAGTTATCAACAAAAAAGGGATTCGGCCCTTGTTGCACCGTGAAGGCCCCGCGGTATCCATGTTTTTTTAACAACGCGATAACCAGTTTATTGGTAGCACCATAAGGATAGGCCAGGTACGTGCATTCTTTATTGGTATGCTCTTTGATCGCTCGTTGCGGTTCGGTTAACTCAGTCTTTATAGCTTCAACATAGTCTTTGAATGATTCATTCTCCTTCGCCAGACTTAAGTTTCGATGGCTTTTTGACTGGGCTTGAACGGCGAAACCGTTATCCACCAGCTCTTTGATGTTCGTCCAGCTGAGGGCCTTTTTCGCGCCGATAAAATCAGTATAGATAAAATAGGTGGCGGGAAAGTTGTATTTTTTCAAAACAGGGTAGGCGATGGTGAATCCGGTAATCCACCCGTCATCGATGGAGATAACAACCGATTTGTCGGGAAGCGGTATCTTGAAATCGAGAAAGTCGAGCAACTGGTCCATCGTGATGACGCTGTATCCGTTATCGTGGAGGAACTTCATCTGCTCTTCAAAGGCTGCCTCCGAAACTGTGAGTTTATCGGGCTGATTCGTCGAAAAATTATGGTAACAGAGGACGGGGACCGTCTGATAGCCGTCCGCCTTCAGGCCGCCCCGGTTAAAAGACCGCAGCGGGATGATGACGGTTGCTCCGGCGGTGAGTGCGTCACGACCGTTGAAATCAGCGATTATCCATCCTTTCGCAGGATCGTGCAGATAGCGCGCGGCCAGGGAAGAGAACGTATCGTCGGCTTTCGCGGTAACGACGACGAAATCGTCGTAGGTTCGGGTTGCAATCGGCGGGGTGCCCGGGGTCGCACACGCAAGAACGAGGAGAAGATAAAGGATAATACTATATCTGCCGGCTGCACGGCTGTTACTGTTCATACCCACCGCCTCGATTGTCCTTTATGCCCAAAACCTTATAAACCTGGACGGGTTCGGTTTTGCCTCTGATCGGCTGAAGAGGCAGCGTTTGCACCGTCAGTATATCCTTGATTTTCTCATAAACAGCATGACTGATGATGATTTCCCCCGCACCCGCCAACCCGTTAAGCCGGGAGGCGACGTTTACCGTGTCGCCGATGACGGTGTATTCCATCCTGACCTGAGAACCGATACTCCCCGAGACAACCACGCCGGAATTAATCCCCACGCCCAAACTCGACAGAATCGAATCACCGTTTTCAGACAATTTCCTAAATGACGACTGCATGTCCACAGCAGCCCTGACCGCTCTTTCCACATGGTCATCATGGCGAATCGGGACTCCGAATACGCCCAAAACTCCGTCACCGAGGAATTTGTCGATATATCCGCCGTAGCGAAGGATCGATTGACTGGCAACGTCAAAATATTTATTGAGTACTTCCACTACCTCTTCAGGCTCCCGGGCTTCAGAAAAAGTAGTGAATCGTCTGATATCGGAGAAAAGAATGGTTGCCGAACCTTTTTGGCCTTTGAGCCGCATACTCTCAGGATCTGCAATGATCATGTCAAGCACTTCAGGACCCACGTACTTACCGAACGACTCCTGGATCAATGACTTCAGCCAGAGTTCATTGGTCATGTAATCAAATGCCCCGGCCAGTTTCCCCAATTCATCGTTTCTTTTCATGTTTACCTTGTACTGATAGTTCCCTTTGCCTATTTCTCGAGTGGCATCGACCAATTTTTTTATGGGACGGGAAAAGCCGAATCCGAGCAGGACGGCTATGCTGATGCCGAATCCCATAATAAACAAACTTATGAAGGCGATCGAGGTTTTTTTCTCATGAATCAGCTGTTCCAGAAAATCCAGTGAGAGTCCTACGCTCACGTGCCCCAGTGCCTTACTCTCAACGGTAATGGGCTGACTCAAGGCCAGGACGTGTTCCCCCGAGGTGAGGGTGTATCGATAATGAGTCGTTCCGTTTTGACGGTCCACCGCCTGGATCGTATCGATGTCACCGTCAATAATTGCCATTTTATTAAAATTCAAACCGATTTTATTGTAATCGGTGTGCGCCTTTATCACCTTGGTGTGGTCAATGATAAAGACGTAGAGAATTCCCTCAACTGATGCCGCTTCCTTGATCAGGGTGTTAAGCCTCAAAATATCGTTGTTGAGGAGGGGGATTCTGGCGTTATTGGAGAAGTAGCTGAGGCTCACCATCCCGGTCTTGACGGTCTGCAAATATAGTTGTTCCTTTTCCCGCCCGATATTTATAAAACCCAGAACCAGGATGGTAAGAGTGATGATTACGGTGGTGGTGACGGAGAATTGAAGCCATATCGGAAAATAGACGCGGGGGAGACGGACCTCAGGGAAATCTTTCTTCTCGGTAATCAGACTATCAAGGTTGTCCGAGAGGGATTGGGCTGATATTCGATAATGCCGATTAATAGCTTGAAGCACTTTTTGTTCGGTTGCGTAGCCGAGTTCGACGATAATTTGGCCGAGGCGAGTGACCTGCCCGACCTGAACGCGTCTGTTGATCTGAACATTGAGGGCCTTTTCCAACTGCCGGTAAGTGATGACACCGTTTTTTCTTAGCACCTCCCCGAACAGTAGTTTTGAGCGTTTGGGAGATCGTCGAAACCGGTTGATCAGCGTATCATTCAGAGTATGCACTTTTCTGATAAGTGATCTGGACATCAATACAATTTCTGAGGCGAGATTCAGCGGAACATTTTTGTCAACCGTAGTTTAGGATAAAGACGAGTAGGTGTCAAAGGAAAAGCAGCGGCCTTATGCTGCAGGGAACGCACGGGGCGCCAAAAAAACATGCGACACGGGTGCCGTGATTTCTCTGTGGAAAGTTTATGCATTTTCAGGTACTGTTTTCCAGGGAGGGAATCGGAGCGGTTCTCTTGGTACCCTAACATTGAAGAGGCCGGATAAGCGGGTGAAACGTATGCGTTCCCATAGTGCCTACATGAAAATTGCCCTGCAGGAAGCCTGGAAGGCGTACGAGAGTGGAGAAATTCCGGTGGGGGCGCTGATTGTAAGCGATGACGGGCTTATGCTGGCGCGGGCTCACAATGAGAGCATCGGGAGAAATGATCCGACTGCACATGCCGAAGTCATCGCCTTGCGTCAGGCTGCGGAAACCGTCGGAAATTATCGGTTGACGCATACGAGCATGTATGTCACTGTGGAACCGTGTATAATGTGTGCCGGTGCCCTTATCCATGCTCGGGTGAAGGAGGTCATTTTCGGAGCTTTTGATCCGAAATGGGGAGCGCTTCAATCATTGTACCACCTTGGGCACGATGAACGACTGAATCATCGTCTTCACGTCATTTCCGGGGTTCTCGAGGCGGACTGTATTGATCTTATGAAGCGGTTTTTTCGCGAACGAAGAAAAGGTGAAGAAAAACAAGGAATTTTGGATTCTGAATAATGGTGTGACGATTTTTATTGAAGGGCTGGGTCAAGAACGTTATTCTTATATCCCTTATATAGGCGGCGGAGAGGTACCGAAGTGGTCGTAACGGGGCCGACTCGAAATCGGCTTGTCCCTTAACCGGGGCACGTGGGTTCGAATCCCACCCTCTCCGCCATAATTATAGTAAATTTCTCTGCAGGTGGTGCTTCACGCCGTCCTCACGATCCCATTAATTTTATTCTTCGAATCAAGGGGAAAACAGAGAACCCTCAGTAAAGACTATGCAGATTTATTATTTTCTTTACAGATTTTCAGCCTTTTGTGATAGTCGTTAGCAGTCATGCCGGCAGGTCAGATTATCCCGAAAATGAGTTTTTTCCATGCAGATAGGAACGCTGACGTTACAAAATAACCTTTTGTTGGCCCCCATGGCCGGCTATACAGATTTGCCGTTTCGCCTTTTGGTGAAGCGCTGCGGAGCCGGGATGGTTTTTACTGAAATGGTGAGTGCGCATGGGCTCGTTTATTCCAACGGCAAGACGGGCGCCTATCTTGCAACCACAAAAGAAGAATTTCCTCTTTCAGCCCAAATTTTCGGGGTGGATGAATGTATTATCGCCGAGGCGGCACGTTGTATCCAGGAAAGGGGGATTGCGGCCATCGATTTAAATATGGGGTGTCCGGTGCGCAAGGTGGTGAAGAAGGGTGCCGGAGCCGCTCTGATGAATGCGTTGCCCTTGGCTCAAAAGATCATCAAAGCCGTCCGGAAGGCGGTTACCGTTCCGGTTACCGTAAAAATTCGGTCGGGATGGGACAGCCGGTCAATAAACTGCGGCACTGTTGCGGCAATGGCACAGGATTGCGGAGCGGACGCCATAATCATTCATCCCCGGACGGCGCGGCAGTTATTTGCCGGTGCCGCAGATTGGGCGATTATCAGAGAGATCAAACATGCCGTCACCATTCCGGTGATTGGAAACGGAGACGTAAAAAACCGGGCGGATGCTCTCAGAATGCAGATCGAAACCGGGTGCGACGGGGTTATGATCGGGCGTGGCGCACTCGGACAACCTTGGATATTCCAGCAGGGGTATTCCGGTATCCACCCCGGTTTGGCGACACATGAGCACCTTCCCGCCGCCTTGTTCTCCCATATCGATTTAATTGAGCGTGTCTACGGAGGAAGCGTGGGGCCACAGCGGTTTATTCCCCATCTCTTCCACTATCTAAAGGGTATTCCCCGGGTCAAGGCCCTCCGTCGTTACCTTGGCAGCGATGTGAAAACGTTGGATGATTTGCGGCGGACTCTCATAGAATTCTTTCAGGGTTCTTTTCCGGAACGTCCCGCCGTGGAAGGCACTGGTATCGGGTTCTGCGCGGCAATGCAAGCCGCTGCGGATCCCCGGGAGTGAACAATGAAGGACATTGCCAACTTTCTTTTTGAAACCGGCATGCTAAAGCGTACCCCTCGAAGCGGACTGCAATTCCTGGGATCCGGGAGCGAATCTGTCGCCGAACATAGTTTTCGGGTGATCATGATCGCCTATGTGCTGGCAAAATTAAATCCGCAGGTTGATGAAAACCGGGTTCTCAAGATGACCCTCTTTCACGACATACTCGAGAGCAGAACCGGGGACCTCAACTATGTGAACAAAAAATATGTGACCGTGGATGAAGAAAAAGCAGTGCGAGATGTGACTGAAAATCTTCCCTTCGGAGAAGAGTTGCACGAGCTTCTCCGGGAGTTTAAGGAGAAACAGACACCTGAGTCCCTCCTTGCCAATGACGCTGATCAGTTGGAGCTTATTATAATGCTGAAAGAATACGGTGACCTGGGCAACGAGTATACCCATGATTGGATATCCTTTGCCTTGCAGCGTCTCCGTACTTCCCCCGCGAAGGAATTGGCGGAGACGATTCTTGCCACCGACAGTACCGAGTGGTGGTTTCACGACAAAAGCGATTGGTGGGTGTGGGGGAAATAAGGGAATACGGGATCGTTATGTCTTCATCTGATTACGCTCAGTTAGCCCCTTACGCTGCCAGGGACGATAAGTCCCGGGGCCGCAAGCATCACGAAGAGTTCAAGGATGTCCGTCCGGCGTTTGAGCGCGATCGGGACCGAATCATCCACTGCTCGGCATTCAGGCGCTTGGAATATAAGACCCAGGTTTTTGTGAACCATGAGGGCGACTATTACCGTACGCGGTTGACTCATTCCCTTGAGGTAGCCCAAATCGCCCGGAGTATCGCCCGCCGGCTGAGGTTGAACGAGGCCTTGACCGAAGCGATCGCGCTCGCCCATGATTTGGGACATACGCCGTTCGGCCATTCCGGAGAACGGGTCTTGAATGAACTCATGGAGGGCTACGGGGGGTTCGAGCATAACCTCCAGAGCGTTCGGGTGGTGGAAACATTAGAGGAACGCTACCCTACCTTTAAGGGACTGAACTTAACGTGGGAGACCCGGGAAGGTCTGGTAAAACACTCCACCTCCCGCGATCGATGCGAGTCGAAAGCTATGGAAGAATATGATCCTGAGAAACATCCCACGCTGGAAGCGCAGATCATCGATCTCGCCGATGAGATTGCGTATAATAATCACGATATTGACGATGGACTCGAATCAGGGCTTCTTGAAGAGGAGGTCTTACGGGATAATGTAGAGCTTTGGTCGGAAATGATGGCGAGGATGGAAACGAATTTCCCGAACATCCCGAATCCCCAAAAGAAGTATTACGCCATCAGTAATCTCATCGGTTTTCTTATTCTTGACGTGGTGGAAAAAACCGGACAGAACCTGTCACGCGGTAACATTCGGAGCACTGTCGATGTGGGCAATGCCCCGGAGAGGACCGTGAGGTTCAGTGAAGAGACGGAGCAGAGAAATCTTCGCCTGAAACAGGTTTTGCTGGAGCATCTCTACAATCATTACCGCGTTAGGCGGATGAGGAGCAAAGCCCGAATGGTGATTGAGAGGCTTTTCAAGGCGTATCAAGAGAACCCGTCGGTGTTACCGCCAAAATATCAGGAAAAGATGAATCAGGAATCCAAGGAGCGAATTATTTGTGACTATATTGCCGGCATGACCGACCGGTATGCTTTGGATGAATACAGGAAGTTATTTGATCCTTTTGCCAAGGTGTAGAAGAAGGAGGACGCATGATCAAATCAGGGATCTCCCACATGCTGTGCTTTATGGTAAGCCTTATTGTCGGTAACGCGCTGTTGCTTCTGCTCGAAGCTTATTTCCCGCTAATGTACGCTTTTTTTCTTCGTTTCGGGCAGGCGGTGGCCCTCCTCTTTAAAATCTCCTACAGCCAAAAAATAATGGCCGCCTTTGTCATGGGCACCATCCTCTCCCTGCCGATGGGGATGCTTTTTCATAAGCTCTTCAAGCTGGGTCGATAAAGCGACAACGGCATCTGTCATCTAACTAAGGGTGACGAGCAGTCTACCCAGCTAACTATTCATTTTGATAGTCTGCAGTCTATCCCGGGCTTCTTCCGCGCTTATCCCTGCATCTCGAAGACGCTTCATATAGGCAAACACCTCCTGTAGTCCGTCGTGGATGGGGTTGAGGGCGTCGTTTGCGTGGAGCAGATCCTTAATGGCGTTATAATCTTCCCCAATCTCGATGAACAATTGTTCGCGGGAAGGATAGTCCTTGTGGTCTGTCCATATCTTCTCACAGAGGGCCAAGATATTTTTAAAGGCAGTATCAAACGATTCTTTCGCTTCCATGAGCGGTTTGTTTTTTAAGATCTGCAAATAGAAATAACTCTCTTCAATCAGACTCAAAAGGCGGGCAATCTGTTTTTCGTTCTCCACCGGGTTACCTCATTGATTAAATCGCCGGGGCGGAAAGAAGCGAATCAGGGAGCTAGGCCGCGGTCGGTAAGGTCATGATCGTCTCCTCCCACGGCGACACGAATCGTAAAAAATCATGTTATCTTAAAATTAATAGAAAAAAAAGGGCTTTTTTGTCAAGTTTCCTTGCGGTTAGGAGAGTGAAAGGGCGGTACTATTCGGCAACGCCCGGACAGCGTTGGAGGGGGCCGTATGCGGCTGAGATTTGGAATTCTTCTGTAAAGGGTAGTTTTTTTTTGATATAATAAATTTTTTATCCGCAGTTCGTAAGGAAAAGGGACGCCACGAGGAGGCACATAACAGTGTTCAAACAGATTGCCCGAAGAGTTTTCGGGAGCCGGAACGACCGGGAATTAAAGAAGCTTCAGCCGTACCTGGAAACTATTAACGGTCTTGAGCCTGATATCCAGAAGCTCAGCGATTCTCAGCTCCAGGCAAAGACCGGGGAGTTTAAAGAACGACTGGAACGGGGAGAAGGGTTGGATGAGATTTTGGGTGAGGCTTTTGCCGTTGTTCGCGAGGCCGCCCGGCGCATTTTAGGGGAACGGCACTACGATGTTCAAATCATCGGGGGAATCGCGCTTCACCAGGGAAAAATCGCCGAGATGGCAACCGGCGAAGGCAAAACCCTGGTCTCCACCCTGCCCGCATACTTGAATGCTCTTACGGGCAAAGGGGTTCACATCATTACGGTGAACGACTACCTTGCCAAGCGCGACCGCGACTGGATGGGGAAAATCTATGAGTTTCTGGGTATTAACGCCGATGTCATCTACCACGACATCGATCCCCTCGCCCGGAGACGCGCCTATGAAGCCGACATTACCTACGGCACCAATACCGAGTTCGGATTTGATTATCTCCGCGACAACATGGCCCACAGCCGGGAAGACCAGGTGCAGAAGGCCCACTTTTACGCTATTGTTGATGAAGTGGATAGCATTCTTGTCGACGAGGCCCGGACCCCGCTGATCATCTCGGGTCCGGTGGAGCAGTCCTCCAACCGGTACGGCGAGATGCGGCCCTCCGTGCAGCGAGTGGTGAACAGCCAGATGTTGTTTGTCAACGATCTCATTAAGGAAGCGGAAAAGTTGATTGAAGCGGGCGAGGAGTATGATGCCGGGATCAAGCTCCTGCAGGCCAAGCGTGGCGCCCCGAAAAACAAGCGACTTTTGAAGACGCTCAAGGACGGTAAGTATAAGAAGCTGGTGGAACGGATCGAGCTGGATTTCATCCGCGACAAGCGACTCCCGGAACTGGATGAGGAACTTTATTATTATATCGAGGAAAAGCATAATATCGTGGATCTTACCGACAAGGGCCGACAAGCCCTTGCCCCCGCCGACCCGGACATGTTTGTGGTGCCCGACTTAAGCGGGGTTGACGAAGATCCCTCCTTGAGTGAACCGGAACGAGAAAAACTCCGCCTGATACTGGAAAAGGAGTATGCCGAAAAAGGAGAAAAGATTCAGAACGTCCATCAACTGCTTCGGGCGTTCTCGCTGTTTGAGAAAGATATTGATTACGTGGTCTCCGACGGCAAGGTGCTCATCGTGGATGAATTTACCGGCCGTCTGCTGCCGGGACGGAGATACAGCGACGGATTACACCAGGCTTTGGAGGCGAAAGAGAATGTGACCATCGAAGGAGAGACGCAAACCTTCGCCACCATTACGCTGCAAAACTACTTTCGCATGTACGAGAAACTGGCGGGCATGACCGGCACCGCTGAAACCGAAGCCCCGGAATTTATCAAGATATACAAATTGGACGTTATGGTCATTCCCACGAATGAGCCGGTGAGGCGCACCGATTATCCCGACGTTATCTACAAGACTAAAGCTGAAAAATACCGGGCTGTTATTGACGAGATTAAGGAGATGACCGCCAAGGGCCGGCCGGTTCTGGTGGGGACCACCTCGGTTGACGTGTCCGAAACCTTAAGCCGGATGCTGGGGAAAAAGGTTAAACACTCGGTACTCAACGCCAAGCGGCACAAGGAGGAGGCGGAAATCGTCGCGCAAGCCGGACAGCCCGGCTCGGTAACCATTGCCACCAATATGGCCGGCCGCGGCACCGACATAAAGCTCGGCCCCGGCGTGCCGGAATTGGGAGGACTCCATATCATCGGAACCGAGCGGCACGAATCCCGCCGGATTGATCGTCAGCTCAGGGGGCGAAGCGGGCGGCAGGGCGACCTGGGGTCCACTCGGTTTTTTCTCTCCCTCGAAGATGATTTGCTCAGGATTTTCGGTTCCGAGCGGATTGCATCCATTATGGAGAAGATGGGCATGGAGGACGGCGAGCCGATTGAGCATCCTCTGATCACCAGGGCGATTGAAAACGCGCAGGGTAAGGTGGAAGGCCATAATTTCGATATCCGGAAGCATCTTCTCGAGTACGACGATGTGATGAACAAGCAACGGGAAGTAATCTACGAACAGCGGGGCCGGATCATCCACGGCGAAGATCTCAAGGAAGACATTCTGGAAATGGTGGAAGAGCTGGCCGAAGACCTGGCGGCGCGGTACGCGAATCCTGATCTGCCCCCGAGCGAGAGGGACTTTCGGGGATTGCAGGAAGAACTATTTACTCTCTTTTCTTTCCGGCTTCACCTTTCACAACAAGAGCAAGATGATCTGAATGAAGAGCAACTTCGTGATCTCATCGTTACCAAGGCCAAAGAAGTCTACCGCCAAAAGGAGGCCGACTATGGCGAAACGATTTTTCGCCATCTTCAGACTTTTTGTGCGCTTCAGACCATTGACCTGCTTTGGAAAGAACATCTCCTTAACCTCGACCACCTCAAGGAAGGCATCGGACTGCGTGGGTATGGCCAGCGAAATCCTCTCCAGGAGTACCAGCGGGAGGGATTCGAGATGTTTCAAGGCTTGATTGAGCGGATCAAGGAACAGACAGTCTCGAGGTTTTTCCGGATCCAGGTTGTCGCGGAGCCGGCGACAGCGGCGGAACCGGCTCGTCCTTCCGCGGCCCGGTTGACCCTGAGCCGGGGGGAGGAAAGCGCGAAAGCGACGACCTTCAAGCGAACCGACAAAAAAGTGGGGAGAAACGATCCCTGCCCCTGCGGAAGCGGAAAAAAATACAAGAAGTGCTGCGGCAGGTAAGAACCGCAGCCGGTCATGCCGGTCTCGGTCCTTTGCTGATCCCCGCGCCCCGGCGAAATCCTTTCATTCCCTTTTCCCCCTCCCCGTCATTGGATTCACCTTGACAAGAGAAATGATCGGGTCTATTTTAAGCTTCTAGAAGCTTTCCTTTCGTCTGTTTCCGCAAGGAGGAGAACAGTGCGTACCCGGAAATATAATATCGGCTCCGCGAATCCGTAACGGATGAGGAGCTTTTTTTATGCGTGTGGCCGGAGAGTGAAAGTGAATCCGTTCCACCGTGAAAACCATATTGCACGTCAATACATGCGGCGGTCATCGTGTCGACACGTGGCTGTGGATATTGAGACGACCGGGCTTTTTCCGCACCGCGGCGCCCGAATCATTGAAATCGGCGCGGTTAAACTTGACTCGGCACCCATCGTTTCGGAATTTCACAGTCTCATTAACTGCAAAAGACAGATTCCCGAAGGTGTTCAAAAAGTCCACGGAATCACCGCTGAAATGCTTCTTGAACAGCCGGCGCCTCAGGAGGTGTTCCCGCAGCTTCTCGATTTCCTCGGGGATCGGACGATTGTGGCTCACAATGCCCGGTTCGACATCAAATTTCTCCGGCACGAACTGGCTCGACTGGGGCGTGGTTTGCCCAATCCCTCCCTGTGCACCATGAAAATGAGCAAAAAACGATATCCTTGGCTTCCGAATCATCGGCTTGAAACCGTGGCGAAACATTTATTGGGCGAATTGCCCGAAGGATTACGGCTTCACCGGGCACTGGATGACGCGCGATTGACGGCGATGGTGTGGATGGAGATGGAGGAAAATGACTGAACTTCC
>JAFGRE010000229.1 GCA_016935335.1 Deltaproteobacteria bacterium | reverse complement strand
TGCGTCAGAGTGGCGGGTAGGAGTTCATGCCCTGCTGCGCTTGAACGATTGTTTGAGGAAATGGGGTCGGAATTGTAAGCAATTCATTAGTTTCTCAATAATCCCCTAAACTTCCATACACCTCCCCTCTCGTGTTCGCAACAGAATGACACTTCTGTCACACGAAGATAACTCATAGAAATACAAAAAATTAGTGGTGCCCTTTTCTAAGGGTAAGGTAACCCTAAAGTTTCATTCCAACATTTTTCCGCACTTACTGCAAAAGCACATCTCTTTTTCTCTATTTACCTGGTCTTTAAAAATCAGATCTTTTTGATCGGCTCGTTCCAAGTCCTGGAGAGAAAGGCAGTCACCGCAGATCACCTCATTCTCTTTTCGTATTCCCGCAATTTTATCTTTTTCATATTGTGCCATTATGCTTCACCTCCTTTCGTTAAGGTGTCACTATCGTTATAGCTATTTTCGAAGCCACTTACTGCGTCTTTACGAAAAGAAGGCCCTCACCATTCTGAATACCCAGTTTCAAATGAAGAGTTAATAGACTTTGCTCGTAAATATTCCCTCCTGCAATCCATTCATTCGTTCTATAAATAATTATAACAAAATACTGACTCGTTTGAAAGGATCTTAAGCGGGATCGAGCGGCAACCTCAGACGGCGGCACCGAAGTGAATACCTCCATCTCCACTCCCACGGCCTCGGCAACTAGCTTCAGTAACCGGATATGCCATTAAGGGATGCTCCGGCCTCCGAAGAGTTTTTTTAAATTTTGCGTTTCAACGTTTGCGCTGCGATATGTATGGGATCCCATGCTCCGCCGAAGGGCGGGGCATAGCCGAAATCCAGATACCCGATTTCATCCAAATCAAGGCCCGACCAGAGTGCGACGGCGAGAGTGTTTATCCTGCTTACCACGTTTTCCGTTCCTACCGCCTGGGCTCCCAGCAAGGCCCCGGTCGATTTTTCCGCAATCAATTTTAACCCCAATCGTTTCGAACCCGGCAAGGATTTTGCCAAAGATGGAGCGATCGGATTTCCCCATACAATGGCACTGATAGGATGATAGCCGCTTCGAGACGCTTCTCCTTCATCAAGTCCGGTGGAGGAAACTTCAAGGTTAAACAGTTTAAAAGACTGGGAACCGACAACCCCCGGGAAAACCATGGTGCCGCCACCGATATTTTGTCCTGCAACCCGCCCCTGTTTATTAGCGATATCGCCCAAAGGGATATAGTCCCATTGCTGGCTGATCCGATGATATGCCTCGCAGCAATCCCCCACAGCGTAGACTTCTTCACGGGAGGTGCGTTGAGAAAAGTCAACCTTTATCGCGCCGGAATGGCCGATTTCAAGACCTATTGCTTCAGCCAGCGCCACATTTGGCCTAACGCCCAGCGCCAGCAAAACACAATCTGTATCCATCGCCCCATTGTTTGTCAACAAACGTAAGTGTGAATTTTTTCCTGCTTCGATCGCCACCGGTTTTGTCTCGGACAGAAAGGTCACCCCGTTCTCATGCAAGGCTTCCAACAAGAGATTTGAAAATTCCGGATCCCATCGTTTCGCAGGGAGCTTACCGCGGTAGACGATACACGGCTCAATCCCTGCATTCGTGAAAGCTTCACTCATCTCGAGGGCGATGAATCCCGCTCCGATGATGGTCGCTTTGCGACACTGTTTTTCACGCAGGTATCTTTTTATCCTCACAGCGTCGGTCAGGTTTTTCAGTGTAAAAACACCTTCCAGTTCCTGCCCCGGGATGTTCGGAAGTGACGCAGTGCTCCCGGTGCCCATCACTAGGTAGTCATACGGCATCGTGGTACCATCGGACAGTTCCACACATGCCTTGTCAATATTAATTTCTTCAACTCGGGTTTTCAAGACAACATTCACGCCTCTCTTTTTGTGCTCCCCCGGAGTTCGCGCAATGAGCCGGTTTTCGTCCTTGATTACATCACCGATGTAATAGGGGGTCGGTCACGCCGCGTAGGAGACATTTTCTCCCTGTTCAATGATGGTTACCTCAAGTGTTGGATCCGATCTTTTTGCCTCGGCAGCAGCGGAAGGGCCTCCTGCCCCGCCTCCGATAACGATCAAATTTCTGCTCATCATTTTTTTGCCTTCGGTTTTTTTCCCTGATTATCGTACACAGTCTCAACCACAGAACCATTAAAGAATGCTCCCTCAATGTCGCTTTTTTTACCGGAGAATCGGAAGCGTTGCTCGTTAACAGTCTGCACTTTCCTTATTCGAAAGGGACATCCTGTCCCGGCCTAGATAGATCAGGTCGATCCAGTTGAACCACAGCCGGCACGGGTCGTTTTATTACTGGAACCTGAGCTAAACAGGGACACTACTTTTATTGGTTTGTCAGCCTGGCAGCGGGGGCAACGAACATTGTCGTCATCAGTAGTATTTACATAACGAAGCACCTCGAATTTTTCCTTACACACTCTGCATTCATACTCATAAATCGGCACGATATCGTCACCTCCTTTCCAACAATCAGTGCTCTGCATAAGCCTTGCATCGCGGCTTCGTCTGGCAATTTGTGGTTTAATAATATCTCAGGGTTGATAGCCCATCAAGGAGACAGGAAGCGTTTTATTCACCCTCATTCGGCCGTTAGTTGACCATTCACGAATTGCGTCTTCATTTATTTAACGCCAAACCGTTGACTCTACTCCTTTCGTCGCCTGGTTGCGGCGTTTTAGCCGGTCATCAACCCTTTTTCCGGGAAAAGTTTTCAAACACCGCTTCTTGACTTAGCCCTCCCTCACCTTGCCGGCCTGGTCAGGAAGAAGAAAAAATAACTGTTTCAGTATCCCCCTTGCGAAGGCATGATCAGCAATGACCCTGCCTTTGTTTTCTCGGGCATCACCCTCTCGCCACAGCGGGATATACAGGATAAAGGGAATCACCACCCTTTCCGTTGTTGCACCAGAAAGGGGCAAACCCATGATCTCAGGTGCAAATACCAGATGACCAAGGTCACTCCCAATTATCGATCCTATTCCTCAGATACCCACTCCTTCTCCTTTTCGGGAGCAATTTTTTCCTTGATCTTTTCCACCGATTTCTGGACTTTCCCCTGAATAACCGTGAACTTATCTTTGCTGAG
>JAFGRE010000040.1 GCA_016935335.1 Deltaproteobacteria bacterium | reverse complement strand
GTACTCGAATATATTCAAAAACATACCACCACTTAATAATTAAAACGGTTGACCTCTAAACAGCTTTTTTTAGAGGTTCCCTTAAATCGGAATCGCTCCCAGGCTGTCACATTTATGAAACGCGGCAAGAAATCCCTTGAAAATTTCTTGATTTTTCTGTAAGTTTCTGGGCAGTATTTCGCCGTAGTACCGGGCATCATGTGCTCGGTGATAACGCCCATCTGTCCCCGGTCTTTCCGGCAAAATGCCGCACGAGAGGAACGTACTGATAGATGAACACAGCAAAAACGCTCCGGAGGTGCTCCTGTCCGGAAAGACTAAGAGGGTTGCAGAACTCTCAGAAACGCAAGGAGAAAAAACGATGAAACGCATCCTTACCGGTTTAGTATTCCTTTTGGCCATCATCGTCGGTTCCGGGACTTCCGCCTTCTCCGGCTCGTCCGTCGCGAAAGATGCGGCCTCTTCGCTGCCGGATGAAAACGGTCGGCGTTCTTACCACACCAAGGAGGTCATGACCGTGGCTCAAAATATTGAAGACACCCAGTCTGTTTCCGAAGAGGAAACGGCTTTTGAGCAGGATTTCGGAACGACTGAGACCATCCCCGATCCCTTCGAAACCTATAACCGGCCTTTTTATTCTTTCAATGACCGGCTCTATTTTTATGTCCTTAAGCCGACAGCGCAAGGGTACGCATCGATTCTCCCCGAGAGGGCACGGATTTCCATCAAGAAGTTTTTCTACAACCTTTATTTCCCGGTTCGTTTTGTAAACTGCGCCTTGCAGGGAAAATCAACCGGGGCCTTCACTGAGCTTTCTCGCTTCACCATTAACACCACACTCGGCATCGCCGGTTTTTTCGATCCGGCAACATCCCTGTTCAAGCTTGAAATGGAGGACGAAGATTTCAGTCAAACACTGGGGTGTTTTATGGGTCCGGGGTTTTATATCAATGCACCCTTTAGCGGGCCGACAAGCGTTCGTGATTCTGTTGGCGCGGTTGTTGACCTTTTGATTGTTCCCACTTGGTATGTTTTGCAAAATTATTCTTATATCTATACCGGAGTAAAAGTCTTTCAAGCAATTAACAATACTTCTCTCGCCATCGGCGAATATGAGGACCTCAAACGTTCCGCCCTGGATCCTTACATCTCCCTAAGGAACGCTTATTTTCAACACCGCGAGGATCTGATTAAGCGATAGTGAAATAATTTCAGCTTTGCTGCTCTTTATTTTTAAGTTGTGCCAGGAGGTCTTCAAAAGAGGAACGGTTGAGTATTTCGGCGAACTGCACCCGATAGTTTTTTACAATACTAACACCTTCAATAGCGATATCACACACAAACCAGTTGTCGTTCTTGAACCTGAGGAGATAATGGACGGGAATCTCAGTCTCCTTGTCAACAAGAACTGTGGTCTCTACAATCGTATACCGTTCATTCACCTTTTCCGCCAGATACGTAATGTTTTCTCCAGAGAATCCTTTCGTTTTCTCCAGATAGGTATCTATCTTTTCAAAATAGGTTCGTTCCAGGAGATCGTTAAAGAGCCTGATAAACTCTTCTCTTTGTTCATCGGTGCGGTTCCCCCAGTGTCTGCCTAAAGCCCTTCTGGCAATTTCATCCCCGTCAAACCGTTCTTTAAGCAGGTTATGAAGGATTTCTCTTCGTTCATTCTTCTTATCGGGCGATATAAGGGACGGGTTATTGAGAACCTCGATGATTCGATCAAGGGTCATGCGCAGACTATCAGTAGCAGGGCCAGCCCAGGCAAGCGCATAAAAGGATACCAGCAAAACTAAAAACATCCCGATCCATGTAATCCTTCGGTCTTTTCGGCGTCGTTTCGTCGACTTTTGCACGCTCAGATACATTTGACTATCTCCTTCAAGGGTGGAAATTGACCGCCTTCCGTTCTTGCGGCAGTCTCCCGGACTATATCAAATTTTAAACGGCTTCCAAAGCAAAATGAGTTTGGGCAACAACGTCAGGATCGCCAACAATGCTATAAACATGGCCAGCCCCGTAAAAACTCCGAAGTAAATAGTGGGAATAAAATTTGACAGCACCAGGATCGAAAAACCGAATATAATGGTGATGGATGTGTTAAGGATCGCTTTCCCCACATTCCGATGACAAAGACGCAGGGTCTTCGCGTAATCATTGTTGTCGAAAAATTCTTCCCTGAATCGATACATATAATGGATGCTGTTATCGATAGCAATACCCATTGTGATGGCGGCAATGGTAATGGTCATCATATCCAGTGGTATGTCTAACAGACCCATAATTCCCAGGATGGCACCGACGGCGAGCAAATTTGGAATAATCCCGATAAGGGCAAGAGAAACAGACCTGAACAGAATGAGCAACATAATCGCTATTCCCGACATCACCATGCCCAAGGTGAGGATTTGCGACCTGAAGAGGCTTTGGAGCATGTTGTTGTACAAAACGAGGATACCGGAGACGATCACGCTCTTTTGCGGAAACCCAAGCTTATTGGTAAGATCGTTCCGGATTTTTTCCAGGAGGATTTTTCTTCGAATATTTTCCATCGAATCGATGATTCGAACTGAGATTCGTGCCTCATTGTTATCAATGGAAATAAACGGATCGACCATGGTAGCTCTTATCTGATCGGGAATCTTCTTGTACAAGACACTCAGTTCAAGGCTGTCAAATTCCTTACCC
>JAFGRE010000039.1 GCA_016935335.1 Deltaproteobacteria bacterium | reverse complement strand
TGACCGTTAACCTTTTTATTATCAGCTTGTTATGCTCAGTTTCCGATCGTTTCCTGGTTTGGTATGAATGTTGTAAATACTGTAAATCGGGAGGTGATAATCACTCATCATGAGGGATCGCCGATGCATGTCAGAAATAATAGAATATTCTATTAACCAGGGGGTGCTTTAATGAAGAAGATCAAAAAAGTCGTCTGTATTCAGTGCCACTCAGCTTGTCGACAGGCCGTGGAAATTGAAGACGAAAGGCTGGTAGGCGTCGGTCCCGACATGGACTTTCCCAAAGCGGAGCTGTTTGCATCCATTGTAAAAGGTTGCCCCCGTGCCAATGCCATTGTCGATTATTTTTATCATCCCGGGCGATTGAATTATCCTTTGAAACGGGTGGGCGAACGGGGAGAAAACAAATGGCACCAGATAAGCTGGGACCAGGCGTTGGACGAGATAAGCGAAAAAATGCGGCACCTTATCGACCAGTACGGTCCGGAGACCATCGGCACCACCACGGGAACAGGCAGAACCACCGATGAGTTCCGGACCCGGTTTTTCAACCTGTTGGGAAGCCCCAATATTGTCGGACAGGCGGAAATATGTTACGGCGAATACCTGGCGTTAATGTATGCCATGTTTGGGTGGAAGCTGTTCCCGGTGGTTCGGAAGGAAACCCAATGCATTCTCATGTGGGGCGGGGGGGGGCCGCGGTATTGGAACGCTCTCTGGAAGAACATTGTTAAAGCCCACAAGGAGGGAACCAAATTCATCATCATTGATCCCCGCGGCATAGATGCCACGAGGCACGCCGATCTCTGGCTCCGGGTAAGGCCCGGCACCGATTGTTCTTTGGCCATGGGTATGCTGCGCTATATTATTGAAAACGCACTCTACGATAATGAATTCGTTGAGAAGTGGTGTTACGGCTTTGATAAATTGCGGGAACGGGTTCAGCCTTTTACCCTGGATAAGGTTGCTGAGACCACGTGGGTACCACCGGACAAGATCAGGCAAGCTGCCGAGTGGTATGCCACGCTAAAGCCGGCGGCAATGACCCACGGGATCGGGATTGAACACATTCAAAATTCCATGGAAACCCTCCATGCGGTTTTTGCGTTGCGTGCCATCTGCGGTAACATTGATGTGAAAGGAGGCGATCCTTTCACGACCCCCTATCCGGACATTGTCCAAGAACAGGAAATGGAGCTTGTCGATAAAATCTCGCCGGAACAGCGGCGGAAACAGTTGGGAGCCGACCGGTTTAAGATTCTCACCCATGAGGGTTTCGAAGCTACGCAGGAATTTGTTCCCAAGGCCTGGGGTAATCTGTATCTGAACCGGTCGAGCCAATTTCAGGCCTTTGCCCATGCGCCGACCCTCTACCGGGCGATGATTACCGGCAAGCCTTATCCGGTAAAGGGTCTGATAACGCTCTCGAGCAATCCCATGGTTACTCAGGCCAATACCAACATCGTCTACCAGGCATTGAGAAGCCTCGATCTCTACGTGGTGGTTGACTTCTTTATGACCCCCAGCGCTCAACTGGCTGATTACGTACTTCCCGGCACCACCTATCTGGAACGGCCCTGGATCTGGGCCTATGCCATGATCGTGGGAAGTGAGCGGGCCATGCCGCCGGTGGTGCCAGGGCAATACGAGCGCTGGTCGGATTATAAGTTCTGGAAGGGGTTGGGATGCCGTTTAGGACAGGAGGAATACTGGCCCTGGGAAGACCTGGAAGAAGTCTATGATTACCGGCTCAAATCTTCGGGGATGACCTTTAATGAGTTCATGGCCCAAGGCGGAGTCGCCGCTGGCAAGGGAGGATTCAAGCGCTACGAGGAAACCGGGTTCGGAACGTCTACCGGAAAAGTTGAACTCTTTTCCAGAGTCCTCGAAAAGTTGGGATGCGATCCCCTGCCGGCATTCCGGGAGCCGCCGGAGAGCCCGGTAAGCACTCCGAAACTGTACGAAGAATATCCCTTTATCCTTACGACGGGAGGGCGGTTCAATCCTTATTACAATGCCGAGCATCGCCAGATTGAAAGACACCGGAAGCGCTACCCCTGGCCACTTATGGAAATGAACCCGGAGGCCGCGAAAAAATTAGGAATTAACGATGGGGACTGGGTCTGGATCGAATCTCCCCGCGGGCGTTGCAAGCACATTTGCCACTATGACGAAGGGATCGATCCGCGAGTGGTACACGGCCAGCACGGATGGTGGTATCCGGAAGAACCGGCAGCGGAGCCTTCATTATACGGTGTGTGGGAGTCGAACATCAATATTCTTACCGACGATGATCCGGATCACTGCAACCCCATTAACGGCGGCTGGCCGCTCAGAGCGCTGCTCTGCAAAGTCTATCCCTGCAGCGAGGACGGAAAGAAAGGATGAGGCAATCACCATGCCCTTACGCAGGAAGGTAGCGTATATCGACCTATTGAGTCGTGACGTTGTCATAAAGGATATCCCCCGTGAAATCAGGGAGCGGTATTTAGGCGGGCGGGGGTTGAATATGTATCTTTTGAGAGCCCATAAGACCGCCGGCATGGACCCCTTTGATCCGGGTAATCCGTTGATTGTGGGAGCGGGATTGCTCACGGGACTCTGTGGCAGTAGGCTGAATGTCTCCGGCAAGTCACCTGAAAGCGGGTATCTGGGGGATTCGAATGTGGGGGGGTATTTTGGGGCGGAGTTAGCCCAGACGGGTTACAGCCATCTGGTGATTACCGGAAAGAGTGAGCAGCCGGTATACTTCTCGATTGAAAATGAAAAAATTTTTTTTCGGGATGCTTCTCACCTGTGGGGGAAGATGACCGGAGACACCCAAGAGCTGATCCGGAAAGAACTACACGATGAAAAGACAAGGGTGCTTTGCATTGGTCCCGCAGGCGAGCGGCTGGTGAGGTTTGCTTGCCTTATCACGGGTATTAAGAATGCCGCCGGAAGAACGGGATTGGGAGCGTTAATGGGGTCAAAAAATCTCAAGGCCATTGCGGTAAGGGGAACAAAAGGGTTTTCCGTCAAGCAACCGAAAGAATACCTCGCGCTTCTTCGTGATACCAACAAGAAAGCCGCCGATACCCTCTGGGGTAAGGCGTTAGGCCGTTACGGCACGCCCCTGCTCTTCAAGTATGCCAACTTCATGGGATTTACGAGCTATAAGTATCATCAGCTGACCAGTGTGGGGGATGCGGGGGATGATCTTTATGCGGAGAATCTGGAGAAAAACTATTCCAATGGAATGGTTTCTTGTTTTGGCTGTCCCATTCACTGTCGGCACCGGTACAAAGTTGCGGAAGGACCCTTTAAAGGAATACGCGGAGAAGGACCGGAGTATGCGAGCGTCACGTCCTTTGGACCCACGTTGGGAAATTTGAACTTGGCGTCCACAATTTATTTGTCGGAGTTATGCAATAAATACGGCATTGATACCATTTCCGGCGGGAATTACTTGGGATATTTTTTCACGCTTTATGAAAAAGGGATTATTTCGAAAGATGACGTCGGGTACGAGCTTACGTGGGGGGACCATGATGCGATTGAAAGGTTTCTCATGGATACTGTCTACCGGAGAAACATGGGAGATTGTGTGGCCGAGGGGAGTCTCGCGATAAAAAAGCTGAAGCCGGAGGCGAAACAATATCTTCTGGCAATCAAAAATGTCTCCATTGAACAGACCGATGAGCGGCCGGCCAAAGCACTTGCCTTCGGCTTGGGGGTCGCGACCCGAGGGACCTGTCACATGCGCAGCCGACCGTCGGTTGATGTGGTTGGTTATCCGCGGGATCTGCTAAAAGATTTTTACGGTGGGGATGTGGGAAAGGATTTCAGGGATTATACTGGGAAGGAGCGCATGGTGTGGTGGCATGAGATTTTCAATGCGGTTGCCGACTCAGTGGGGATCTGCCGGTTTGCGGGGGTTTTCAGCAGTATCAATGCAATCGGGTATCTCGACATCGGCAAGTTGTTACGGACAGCAATCGGTCTGGATCTTTCCGATAAGGAATTAATGACGATCGGGGAGCGCATCTATACAACGGAACGGCTGTTTCTGGTGGATGAAGGAATTTCGCGGAAGGATGATCATCTGCCCGAATTGTATTACCGAGTCCCGGTTCCCGAAGGGCCCTCAAAGGGTGAATACATTGACAGAGTAAAATATGAACGAATGCTGGATGACTATTATGTACTGCATGGATGGAACAAGGAGGGGATTCCCGACAAGGAAACCCTTGCCGAACTACGGATAGGAGAAGGCACAGACGAGGGAACCGATGAAAATAACGGTGGATAAAATGAAATGTACCGGATGCTTGCTCTGTGAAATTACCTGTTCAGTGCATAATACGGACATGGTTCAGCGGGAAGCATCCGCAATTCAAGTAACTTTGCACGACCTCGGAGACAGCATCCACGAGCCGGTAGTATGCCGGCAATGCACAAAAATGCTCTGTTTAAAATCCGAGGGAAAAAAGTATGACAAGGAGGAAGCCGAAAAATTTTATTGGGATAACAAAGAGCGAATTTCGCAGTGTCCGTTCCATGCCCTCTTTGTTTTTAATGGAAAGGTCATTCACTGTAATCTCTGCGGTGGTGACCCCGAGTGTGTGAAGAGTTGTCCTACCAGGGCGATTGCAATTGAGAAAGGAGAAGAAGAGTCCCTTGCCGAAGAAAGCCATGACCTCCACAACGGGAAATTTGATAAAGAGATCGAAATTGGATAGTATAGAGCAAGAGTGCTATTGCACAGTAAGGGTTGATGTATGCCGCGCTTTTACTATAAGAGTAGTGTTGTTTTATTGCTCATGCTTGGCTTATTGAGTTTGCCAACGTCCTGTACCTCAGGAGAATTCTTGAAGGTACGGTCTTCTCCGTTAGCCGGATCGTGGTACCCGGGTGATCCTGCTCTCCTGAAAAAAATGTTGGTTGATCAGCTAGACCGAGCTGAGATCCCTCCGCTCCGAGGCAAAACAGCCGCTCTTATTTCTCCTCATGCCGGCTATCAATATTCCGCTCCGGCGGCTGCCTGCGGATTTAAGACCATCGTGGGCGGGACATACGACCGCGTCCTGATCATCGGTCCCTCGCATTATGCTCGATTTCACGGGATCTGTATTTCGAGCTATGATTGCTATGAAACGCCCCTAGGAGAAGTGCCGGTGGATACCATCGTCACCAAGGAACTCGCGCGACACACTCTTTTTCACGCCCTCCCTACGGCTGAGGAACGGGAACACTCGGTGGAGATGCAACTTCCTTTTCTGCAGATGTGTCTGGGCCGGTTTCAGATTATACCCCTCATTGTGGGCGATTTGCAGGACAAAGACTACGCGGAGGTGGCAGCAGCTCTTCGCCCCAGCGTGAGCGCAACGACCCTTGTCGTGGTCAGTAC
>JAFGRE010000228.1 GCA_016935335.1 Deltaproteobacteria bacterium | reverse complement strand
CTAAATTTTTGAATCTGTAGTTCATCTCTTCTCCTCCATTTTGCTTTCAGGGTATGCCGAAGTTTAAAGGCCTACCAAAAAATACGGAGGGGCTTACCAAAATGCCCGAGCCCCCTAACCTTCGGCTCCACGATTACCTGGTGGAAGAACTCTCACACGTGCCACACCTTAACGTCACAGCGCACCGCTTTTGGAGCGCGTAGCGTCCCAAAGTCCTGTGGCGTGATTTCTTGGGGATCTACCCATCACGCGCGAATCGTTATGAGAATCCATAGTCGTGTATATGCCGGCCACGCTCGATTTTCGAGGGAACTACAAACTCTTTATCTTCATTATCAAGCCACCCGCCAAATACTACCAGACATTTACCTTCCGGTGCTTGTAGTCCGAGTAACGCCTTGTCTTTGATTGGGGGGTCCGGTCGCTGGCCTCGATCCCAAGCAGCCAGTACTTGTCTTAAGGCTTCCACCCATCTGAGAGTTTTCAGCGCCACGATTTCGTCTGCATCATGACTGGTTTGGTCCAAAGTCGAGTGGTTTTCATTTATCCAGATTTTTGCTGATTTGCACTCGAGCGATTTTTCGACCTGTTCCAGACTCAATATAGTCTGGTGCGACCGGTTTGCCGCTTCGATAAGCTTGCCTTTGAGCAAATCAATCACAAACCGATTACTTTCAATGCCCCGCTCCGGATCGAGGTAGTACTGAGCTCGATAGCCTTGCGAGCCGTTAAAAAATAAATCTAGCGTCTCAGAATCCACGCTGAAATAGAACTCCGCCCTTTTTTTGTCCTTTGCCTCCTTATCACCTTTTGCGGGGCGAAATCCTATATTCTTTATCTGATTCGCAATCCGCTGCGCAATCGCCGAGTAAGGCAAGGACTGCAGAAGCAAGGATAACCTTTTAGAGCCAACCTTATCTTCCCGAAATTGCCATTCGTTGATGTTCACCTTCTGTGAGAATATGTTAGTCAACTTTTATGTCCAACACTGTTCATAGTGATCCATCTAAGCCACCAGATGCGTCACCCCATCCATATAACCTACCTAACACCGATGCGTAATTTTCCTGATTTCTCATTTTATACCAGGTGAATCTAACTAATCGCTTCGCGTGCGGGTGTTTTATGCGGATTAGGGAAAGACTCTTCGAAGTTTTTTTCCGAACCTACTGCTAACCCGACACAAAATAAAAAAGACCGCTGCCCTTTTTATCAGGCAATTCGGCCTTTATTTTTCCTCAATCTTCATGGAAGTCCTCTCCTCCTCGGACTCTTCTTGTCAGATAGTATTCGTAATGATTTTTTTCTGGGAGGTAGTCTTAGTAATGATTTTTCCTAACATTATTACCCTTAAACTCAGTAGCGGAAAAAGTCAATGAAAAATTTTATCAGAATAAGTTCAACCGTGTGGTGCCGGTCAATCTCTTTCTTGCGGGAATTGTTCAGCGGCGCAGGGGGCACCCCCCCAACTTTTTTTTCAAGATCTCCGAACTCGGAAACATCTTTCTTGGTTAGGTGCTTCTGTCCACTTTGGGTAAGCGTTCAGTCCTTCCCGAAGACATCACGCGTTTTCGGTTTGGATCCGACCCGTTTCTTCAAGGCCTTGGTCAAACGCAGCAAAGCCTGCGACTGGTCTTTCGGACTCAGGTGGACATCCAAAAGGCAAAATCCTTCAGTGTATTCCCTTGACGTGCGCAATGCTTCCTCCAACTGATCCTCCGTCCTAACATCAAACCCTTTGCCTGTATTAAGAACTTCGGGTATGCGGCTGTAGTCCCACAAAGGAATGTCGTTAAAAGATCCGTCCAGCATAGGACGTTCCGTTCCATAGCCTCGGTTGTTCAGAACGACAATAATCGGATTTAGCCGAAATCGAGCGGCCGTAGCCAGTTCCATCCCGGTCATTTGAAAAGCGCCGTCACCCACCAGGACCAGAGAACGGAGTCTTGGCTTAGCCAACTGAACTCCGATACTCGCCGGCACAGCAAAGCCCAGTGACGTATAATAGGCCGGCGACAAAAATTCCGCCTCGCTATGAATCGTCATATCGATGGCGCCGAACATTGCATCTCCCGGATCGGCAATAACGACCGTATTCTCGTCAATGAATAAATTTAATCGCTGTAACAAGTAGCGCACCTCAATTGCTTTGCCAGCTGAGGGTGGACGTATTTGCGGGAGAGCCGGCTGGGGAATGACAACGGCTCGCCGAGGATGAATATTCGCCTTCAGGAGCCCCCGAATAAAGGCTTCCATATATACGTTCTCGTAAGTGTGGTAGTGTATGGAGATCTTCTCGCTGGTAACATAAATTGAGCGTCTCTGATCAAGACGAGCGGTAAAAATCCCAAGATTAATATCAGTCATGAAGGTGCCGAGAAGGATCAGACAGTCACTTGATTCAACGTATTTTCTCACCTCCTCCCGGCCCATGGCTCCCTCATATACACCAAGATATCGGGGATGCAGTTCGCTGATTACCGATTTACTCAGGAGGGTGGACGCAACCGGGAACTGCGTCTTCTCGATGAGGTGAAGAAGTGCATTCTGCAATCCGAACCGGTGCAATTCAACCCCCGCTATAATTACCGGCTTCTTTGACACATTGATAATTTCCACTGATTCATTTAGTGCTTCTTGCAGTGCATTGCCGTCGCTCACTTCCGTTTTTTCCCTGGGCTGGTGGTGCGAAGATACGGGAACGGAAACCATGTCACGCGGCACCTCGATATATACCGGTCGTTTATACCGAAGCGCCGCATTCAAAACCCGATCGATTTCACGGCAAGCGGTCTCAGGGTTATTGATCACCGCTGAGGCCACCGTAAGGTGCTCAAAGACTCTCAGTTGGCTATCAAAATCTCGCACCTTATGGTGCAGAAGGGGAGACTTGAGACGCTCATCGAGTCCCGGAGCGCCACTGATCACGACAACCGGTGATTTTTCGGCAAACGCTTGC
Organism: Deltaproteobacteria bacterium; assembly: GCA_016935335.1. Taxonomy (GTDB): domain Bacteria; phylum Desulfobacterota; class WTBG01; order JAGOGO01; family JAGOGO01; genus JAFGRE01. The sequence continues at coordinate 7,763 of JAFGRE010000228.1, read as the reverse complement.
GCGGTTGTGTTTGCAACTTTTAGTCCTCCAACGCAATAGGTGATACAAACCGCCCCCAGGCCTTTTACTCTGGCATATGCATCCGCCGCGAATCCCGCTCCTTGTTCGTCACACGTATTAATCACCTGCAATTTACTCTCCTCCAATTCATGAAACAGGCTGAGTACGTAGTCTCCGGGGACGCCGAAGACGTGGCGTACTCCCTTCGCGTAGAGTTGCTGAATTAGATACGCGCTCACGGTTTGGGCAGTATCCATATCATCCTCCCAGGCAAGACGTTATCTATAACCTCCCGCCCTTACAACTTAACCGGTTAATTAAATTCGCTTTCTCCCCACGAACTACATGACAATTCGGAATATCCGTTCTTCAGGAACAAGATCTTTCGGTCTATCGGGCGTACTTTTAACGGTCTAAATAGTAAAAGAGAACGCTGCCGCAGCTAAGCTGCGCCGGCAAAAACGGCGGCGTGTTGTGTTTTGGTCTCCTGCCGAGTGCATCATTCTTTCAGGCAGAACAACGCTTCCAGTAAAACGTGATTACCAGCAACCAATTTCCGCTGGTGGATAAAACGAGCAGCAGAGCGCCGACACGTTTTATCAGAATAAACTCCCAACCTTGCGGTGCCGGTCAATCTCTTTCCTTCGGGCATTTTGCCCGGCCGCCAGCTCCCTTGCCTGCCAGAGGCCGGTAAAGAAACTCCGGGCATTGGTGCCGAGCATTCTGGTGCGGTAGCCGCCTTCTTGCACCACCAGGGTGGGAAGGTTCATGCTTCCCACTATCTCGCCGTTGCGGACAAAGTCCTTTGGCTGCAGCGGCCAGGTTCCGGTAGGATCTCCCCGGGCAGTGTCCAACCCCAGTGCGACAACCAGAAAACCCGGCCGGAAGCTCTGGATACGCTTACAGGCTTTCTGGAGGGTGACGTGATAGGAGGCGGGCTCTATGATCTCCGGAAGGGGATAATTGGCGTTGTATCCAAAGCCCGCGCCAGCCCCCCGTTCGTCGGCAAACCCGCTGAAATAGGGGTACGCGAAGCGCGGATGGCCATGAATGGAAACGGTCAAGATGTCGGAACGGCTGTAAAAGATCTCCTGTTGCCCATTACCGTGATGATAATCGATATCAAGGATGGCGACCGTACCGTATGCGCTCAGGCACTGGGCGGCGATGGCGGTTGAGTTGAAGTAGCAAAAACCCCCGAAAACCCTCCGCTCCGCATGGTGCCCCGGCGGGCGAACGAGTGCATAGGCTATGCGACTCCCTTTAAGAAGATGCTCCGCCGCGGTAAGCGCACAGTCAACGGCTCCCTTGGCAGCGGTGAAAGCGTTTCGATTGAGCGGAGTAAAGGTGTCGATGCAGAAGTAGCCGGCACGGACCGAAAGCTCTTTTGGCGGGCGAGCGCCGTTACGAACCGGGAACACATATGGATAAACAGATTCACCGGGCGCAAGCGTCTCGCACACCCGCTTGAAATAATCAACATACTGATGATCGTGAAGTTCGCGGATATACTTTTCAGAATGAACGGCCATCGTCACTCTGCGAAAGAGGCCGGAGCGGGCGAGTTCCTGAATAATGGAGGCTATCCTGACCGGTGACTCCACATATCCTTTCTCGCGGACGTGATGAATCGAATGTCCTTCATTCACCACCAGGACGACCTTTCTGTCGTCGGATATCCGCGAGGGAGCGGAAGGCTGCGGTTCCTTTTTAAGGTACTTGAACTCCCGGAGGCGGACCGGATCATCGGTTATGGAATTGACCACCATTTCAATATATCCCTGGGGGCACAAACGCCCGTACTTTCTTCTCAGGATCGCCTCGACCACGGATCGGGCGCAGCCGCGAGAAAGGCTTCTGTGGAGGCCGAGGTTGTCGTAGACAAGATACGGGGGGTTGTCGTCTTCCGGCTTGAGCGGCGTTTCGTACCTGGTGCCCGCAAGGGGCCGGGCGCCGTAACGCTCGTAAAACCGCAGCCGCGCCTCGTTTTGTCTTCTGGTTACCGGGTCAGGAGAAAGGGCGGGCTCATCGGGCAGGCACTCGAAAAACAGCCCTTTTGCCCTGAGCGCAACCGACTCCTCCCGAACACGCTCATAGAGCACATCTCCCAAACCGCGGCCGGTTCCTTGAGGCGCAGCGGAAAGATAGTCAAGATAGCAGAATTCCAGATCCGGCGCATGCAGAAGAAGGGCAAACCCCTTGACGAGATTTCGCGGTCCTTCGGCAATGAAAAGGATCGGTCGGAAACGATACTTGAGCGGATCGCGAAGCTGTTCGGGAATTTTATCGATTTCATCGTGACTCAGGAGGGGGAACACCTGCCTCAAAATACTCTGCACCTGAGCCATGGCACTCCTGTTAATAGGAAGAACATCATCGTAAATCCGCCGAATGCGAAACAACGCTTACCTCCGTGGCAACAGCAAAAGGTTTCTGCAAAACCATTCAAAAAAACATGTAAAAACGTTCAGTTCCACTGCGATGCCGGGATCCTCAATCATCATATGCCCACGATACGTAACCGCAGGATAGGTCGCGTGAAGGATAAAACAATCATGATCGGTGCGACCGTACGGGCCGGAGATCATATCTCCATCGTGGCAGAAGGGATCTTGATGCTCTTCAATCTGCGGAACCAAAACGGTTGTCAAAGCACTGCGTCAAAAATTAACGATAACATTTCCCCCGGATTTCTTCTAATTGCCCGTGCCTGATATCCTGAAACCGCACTCCGATACCGGGAAGGCGCATGGTGGCACCCCACGGGATCGTCCACCTCACCTCACCCGTAATGGGCATGGCGTCATCCAATGCCTTGATAATAAAGCTGGCGGTCCAAGCACGCTCCCATTTCTCCGTGGAATAAATAAAACAACCTCCTTGGGACACATTAAGAGTTACGCTACGGCTGGCGGTCTTTTGGGAAAAATCTCCTTTTCGAGACAAAAGGACATTAAGGTAGACATCCCTCCGGATATTTGACCGAATTGTCCGTGGGGGAAACGACCGGCATTCGACATCAAGGAAGTTTTCCAATGTTCCTTTCTCACCATGCAACTGGCCGAAGTAAAGCGTCCTGACCGAATCGGTCTTGCCGTCATTTCGCAACTGCACTACCGGAAATACTGAAAGGATTTCATGAGAGATTCTCTTCTCATTTGCAGGCGCCTTTATTTTCGTCTCAAGATCCACCAGCACGCCATTATAGGGGACTTCCGTCATCATCCTGCGGAGATCCTGAAAAGACGAGACAGTATCCACATGAACTCCGCATCTCCGGATTTCTCTTATGTATGCGTTCCGCGCCTCTCCCTCTCGTGCGACGAGAACGACCCTGGTATCCATGCTGTCTCCTCCTCATCAAACATAGCCTCATGGCACAATGACTCACCTCTGCCTTTGACTCATTCTTGGATCGAATGCCTTCCAATGGAATGATTCCGAACATCCATTCCGGCACTTTTGAGGACTCGGAAACTGAGTTCGCCACCGCCACACCGCTCTCGTTGTAATCCTGTCAAAAGCCGATGAGACGCACCGGAGGGGGGATGGGTCGACAGGGCGACCGCGCCGGGCCGAAAATCACCGTAGGAAAATGCGCAGGAAGCGACATCACCTTCTGTCGCGTTTTACTGTCTTCTCACCGAAACGTACTCGGACAGGAAACTTGCCAATCCCCCTTCATATTCTCTTGTGTGTACTTTTCTGGGATTTGCCACCACATTCATGATCCTTTTCCGGATTTCACGACAGTTCTCTCTCCCGTCATCTACTATTTCGATAAAAAAGGTGTCGGTATCCGCCTTCATCCCGAAATGGTAGAGGGCGAATCTCAAGAAAGTATCCTCTTCCCGCAGAGAGCAGCCAACGAGAACTAACGCATCGGCCTGAGACAAGGCGGTCATGGCTCTGTGCCATAATGTCAGTATGCCCCGCGGGCACTCCTTGATGTAACTAAGAAGCAGCACGTGGAGTTGGTGTTCCCCGCTCCCGGTGCATTCTCGAGCCATCTCCGGCGCAATTCCTGGAAAAAGATCCTCGTTAGCGTCGATCACCATATCATCCCCCTCGCCGATTCGCTCTCTGAAGTTACATGAGCCGTGCAATTTGAGCAGAAGTATTCTATCCATCTGGTTGTTCAGGTTCCCCGCACCGGGGAATCCCTCGATCTCGTATCCGCCGAACGGAGACCACCGCTTGCTGAGATAAAGCGCCTGATCTAACACGCAGTCATAATTAAGCGTAAGCACACCCGAGCCATGGGGGATGATCTCCACAAACTGCTTCAGGAGCGGATGATCATCCAAAGCCCCCACGGACAAACGCTCTACATCAAACAGCCTGACTGTTTGTTCAACAATCATCTTTCTGGTATCGGCATACCGCCCCGCCAGAACCCTATTCGTTTCGCTATGGATGCTTTTACAACGGAGATACTTGAGATCTATCGACGTTATAAACTGTTCAAAATCAGGATACTTTCGTTCAAAATCACCGCGTACGATTTCCGATGACTCCAGACCCTTAAGCTTCGGCATGATTTCCTTCGCCAGCAGCGCTTGTTCTCCCATAACCGCCCGGGTAAATCCTGCTCCTAGTAAAAATACCTGGCCCATGTGGCACGTTGGATAAAAGATTATTGATGTTTGGAGAAAAATACGTCTCTGTCAATTATTTCTCCCGGGACCAGGTAAAAGTCAATAAATAAATCAAGCTATCCGGTTCCCGCGGAACCACCGGGGGCTTTTCTCAGGCGAGGAACCATACTTTCCGAACTGTGGCGCTCTGAGCAACGGTGACATTTCAAATACGGGACTCGATGGTGGATTGCAGGGGGAAGCAGCACAAACTGCGGGAAGACACCTCGTTGGAAGGCTTTAGCCGCAAAAGGATTCTTTTCTGATGTTGTTTACTGAATAGCCGCTTTCAGGGTCATGGTTGGCCTGTCCCGCCTTTCCTTTTTCATGAGCATTGCCGGTTTTTTTTCCGTTCTCGGATATCCTTTGTCCGATAAGCGCTACCACATCGTTTACCACGGCATTCATCCGCTCGGCCTGTTCTTGCATCTTTACCGAGGCGGAAGAGGATTTATCGGCATTGACGGAATTCTCCTCAGTAATGCGGTCCACTTCTACAACGACGCTCTTGACGTGTCTAATTCCCTCGGCCTGTTCTTGGGAAGCCGCCGAAATTTTCGCAACCAACTCGCTCGTCCTGACGGCGTTTTCGGTGACATGCCGGAAGGATTCATTGGTTTCGGACACCAATTCGGCAACATGAGTGATTTTGCCTCCGGTTTCTTCCATTATCACAGCGGTGCTCTTGGCGGCCTCGGCAGCTTCCGTGGCGAGGTTCCTTACTTCCTCGGCCACCACGGCGAATCCTGCCCCCGCTGCCCCGGCGCGGGCTGCTTCAACAGCGGCATTGAGGGCGAGCAGATTCGTCTGAAATGCGATTTCATCGATGGTCTTGATAATCCTTGCGGTCTCTTTGCCGGCTACGGAAATCTCCTCTACGGAAGAACTCAAGAGCTTCAGGGACGTAAAGGAGTTGCCGGCTGCTTGGCTGGACTGCTTTGCCAGTTTGTCGGCCTCATGGGCGAACGCAGCATTCTGCGCCGCCATCGAGGAAACCTCTTCCAGCGTCGCCGTGGCTTCTTTTATGGATGTCGCCTGCCGGCATGCTCCCTCGGCCATAGTCTGACTCACCGCAGAAACATGACCGGATGCGGAAGCCACAAGTTCGGCACAATCATGCAGATGACCGACGGATTTATTGATCGGGACAATTATGACCTTGCGCATGCCAAAAAAGAGGGCCACTATCAAGACACTGTTTACCATGAAACACGCCAGGACCATATGCAAAATCAGACGATCTAACTCCGCGTTCATATACGTGGAAGTGAAAAAGAGTTCCACGCTTCCCAATGCTTCCCCGCCCTTCAGAACGTCCATCTTTTTTGAAATGAATTCACCCGACGGTTCTTGATTTGCGTCGACAACCGACCATTTCTCATCTCTTTGCTTGCCTACGAGAACCTTTCCCCCATCTCCTTCCTTCACGATAAGAGCATAGATCTGCCGTTCCAACATCTCCGCCATGAGCACTTCCGCAATTTTTTCCTCGTTCATATCCCATAAGGGGGTTACCAGGGTGACGGAAAGACGCTCCGCGGTAACGGATGCAAGCCGACTGAGTTCTGCCTGCATCTTTGTTTTTTCAGATAGATAGCTGTAGAGGGCAAATCCGGAGAGCGCGAGGGTTGTTGCGATGATAATGAGGAGGCTGAGTTTTTTCTGAACGGTATTCACCAGAAAAAAGTCCTTTGCACAAAACAAGGGATTTCCCTCCCGTATCCTTACAGTGTAACGCCTCTGTTCAACTACACGACCGTCGTGGCATAAAGAAGAAAAAGGATACTGTTACAGTTCCCGATTAACACCCGGTCATTGAGTACCGAAACGCCTCAGTACTACGACTTTGATCGAAAACCACATCCATTACGGCAAGGCACCCTGGCAACCAAAGCGGTTGTCGGGCAGTTTACCAATTCCACTTTTCCAGCAGTTTTTGAAGTTCCCCTGACGCAGCAAGCGCAGGAAATTGTTCGTCGAAGATTTCTTTAAATTTCATACCGCGCTCGTTATCAGCAAAAATAAAGTAAAGATCGAGTTCCATAACCGTCTCCATCCTATATCGAGCGGCATCAATGGACCCATTTTCCAGGAGGGGTTCAATGTCGGCTTGCGCATCCATAAAGAAGTCGATGCGGTCATTTTCCAGAGCCCGCAATATATCCTCCCGTTCCGAAAACTCGTGCTTTACCACGGGAACTTTCAGATACTCTTCATACGAGTATCCTTTTATCCAGGCGACCGTCTTGCCTCTAAGGGACTCCCGGCCTTGCCATTGAGCACACTTTCCGTTCTTGAAAACCACCGCCACTACATCCTGGTCGAACGAGTGGCTTGGGTACAACACGTCATCAACCTCATTAATATACGAGCCTACCGCAGCGTCGACCTTCCGGCTTTTTGCCAGATTGACGGCTCCGTTGTATGACCTGATCATGTATTCAAGCTTGATGCCCAGGGGTTCATATACTGCCCGAAGGATATCCCAATACAAACCGGTTCCATCCTTATTGGTAGCATCTTCCCACTCCTCGCTGGCGACGATGATTCCCGTAGGAACCTCGGCAGCACGCGCAGATGGACAAATCATCGGAAGTAATACCAGAAACGCTGCTATAAGTATCTTTTTCATCTCTTCTTTACCCTCCGAAAGGTTGTTGACCAATACCGCGGCAATACTTCGTGTCCGTCACTACAGGACCACCTCCGGCACCGCGTACCGCTCTTGCGCGTCGAACCGATTTCGGCGGCAGGATCAACTATGGATAGGGAATCGTTATGGACTCTAAGTTTTGAAATGGTATCGGCACATTTACGCAGAACTTTAGACTCTGGTATGCTCTCTACGCACAGCATGAGAACGGATATGAAAAATTTTATCGCATTTTTTACCGCTGATCCTTTACCCTTCTTCCGCTTGACAAACAGAATTTTTTTGATCTATGGTTAATGATTGACCCTGTCAATGCGCAGGAGAAGATGAAATTCCACCACAATAACGACGCAAGTGATCCCGGTGCCGACGAAATGTCTTTTTGGGCTAGTGTTCTGTCCCAGCAATACCTTGACAAAGTCTTTTGAGCTTTGCCAGAATTGAATCGGCTGTGGCAGTCCACATAAAGGGTT
>JAFGRE010000038.1 GCA_016935335.1 Deltaproteobacteria bacterium | reverse complement strand
GTCATGGCGGTGAGGTACTCGTTGAGGAACTTTACCAACTCGTCCGGAGGAAGATTTTCCGATATGGTGGTGAAACCCCGAATGTCGGAAAAAAGCACGGTGAGTTCTTTTTTTTCTCCTCCCAGTTTCAGCTTTTCAGGATTTTTAAGCATTTCATCGACAACACTGGGGGTGACATAGACGCTGAAGGCGCCCCGCACTTTTGCCTTCTCCCGTTCCTCGGTCATATAGCGGTAAAGGGTGATGCCGATATAAACAAGGACGATGGTGAGAATCGGATAAACAATGCTAAGCCAGACGCGGAGGCTCCGGAAAAAATACTGGTCTGCGAAAATGTACAGGATGACGAAGCCCAAGGCTCCCATGAATCCGAAGAGAGCGCGGAACCGGGGCAACACCAGGGAAAACAGGATTCCCACAACAGCGATGACGATATATTCAACGCCCCCGAACCATTGGGGACGCCGGATGAAGTCTTTCTGAAGGATGGTATCGATGATGTTGGCATGAATTTCCGGACCGGGGAAGACACTTTCCAACGGAATCGCCCGAAGATCGAAGAGTCCGATGGCGGTGCCTCCGACCAGAACGATCTTGTTTTTAAAAACCTGAGGTTTGATGCGCCCGTGAAGTATGTCGGTTGCGGAATAATGGGGGAAGGTTTTTTGTTTGCCCCGGTAATTGATAAGCATTTCGCCTTTTTCATTGGTGGGGATTTCACTTCCCCCGATCCATATCCCCCGTACCCCCCTTTCTTCAATGGTAAGCAGGGGTTCTTCTCCGAAGTAAAGGTAGAGCATGCGCAGGGAAAGGGGCGAAAAAAACTCATCTTGGCAGGAAGTGATCAAGGGGACTTTGCGGACAACGCCGTCGGGGTCGGGAAATACGTTGAAATACCCCGACCCTTTGGCAGCATCGGAAAGAAGTTTAAGATTGGCTTCGGCAGCGAAGGCCTTTTCGAACTGCACCGTGGCTGCGCCTGGGGAGGTAAACTTAACCGGGTACGAGGAAAATACGATATTCCCGAAATTCTCTTCTTTCTTTTGTTCCGGTATGTGCCCGGCAACGGCGGCATCCCGGTGGAAAAAATATCCCAGGATGACCCGGCCGGATCGTTTTACCGCCTCCGCAAGGACTTTATCAGGATCAGCGGTTTCAGTGAGATGGGTAAGGTAGGAATCGAGCTGTTCGTTTTTGACTCGCAATTCATTGATTTCTTTTTTAATTAATGCGACCTCCCGAAGAATTCTGTTTTCATCAGGCTCCGGGAAGACCATGTCAAATCCGATAACCTTTGCGCCGTCTTCTGTCAGGCGATCAATGATTTCGGCAATGCGGGTTCGGGGCCAGGGCCAGCGACCGACTTCATCGAGGCTTTTTTCATCGATGGCGACAAGGACCACTTTGTCGAGGGGGGATACCATCCCCCGGGCCGTGAGGCGAAGGTCATAACAGGCGAGTTCCAGGCGCTGCAAAAAGGGTGGATTAATGACATTCACAACCACACACAGGAAAGTTATGCCGATGCCGACACGAAGCGCACTAATAGTAAGGAGATAATCGGTAACGAACTTTATCAAATATTTTTTGTACGCCATGGGTCTACTCGACAGACATAACGGGTGGTATCAGGAGTTCCACTGTTTCGTCACTCAGGTTTTCCACCCAGTAGCCGCTCCAGGGTTCAAGGGTATCAACCATGATATACCTTCCCGCTTCATATTTCAAAAGCCTTGTGCTTATCCATTCGTTGGCGGGACCTCCAATGGGGACAATGATGTTTCCGTTTTTTACCCTGACGTTATTCCAGTTCACCGGGAAGTAAAAGGGACACCCGAGCTGGAACATGCCCGGCGGGAGAGTGACGATAAAATCAGTGTCCGTCGGAGCCGGCCAGCCTTGGGCGTCAATTATCACCCGCTTCTTGGCAACCAGCCAGTAGGCCAGACCCGGCTGCATATCCGGCACCCGCGGGCACTCATGATACCTGTCGTCTGAGCTGTCATACTGGCGCTGCACCCAGATCGAAAAGCAGGGATACTGGTTACTGGGCCCGTCAAACAGCACACTCCCTGCCTCGAAATCCGTGATCGCTCTTTATTCCTCCGCGATTTCCTCCTCTACGTGCAGTGTGGGGGGGATCAAAAGATCGACCTCATCAGTGCTTATATTCTCAATCCAGTATCCCTGCCAGGGTTCCAGGATATCGGTCGCTATATATTGCCCATCTTGGTATTTCCTGAGGGAAGGGTTTATCCATTCATTGTCGGTATCGCCGATCAGCACAGTAACACCGTCTTTCCGGACTTTCACCTCCCACCAGCTTACGGGGAACGGAAAGGGACAGCCCAACTGGAAAAATCCCGGCGGGATGGGGATGACGAAATCGGTGGCGGTATCAACCGGGGTGCCGTGAGCGTCTATTTTTACGCCTTCTTTGGAAATGAGCCAATAGGCGAACCCAGGCGCTATGTCGGGGAGGTTCGGATACTCATGATTTTGGCCGTCTCCACTGCTGTACCGAAACATTCTCCAGGAAAATCGATAGTACTGACCAAAATCGTCTCCCAGCACCGCCATGATCCTGGGATCGTCCGGTAAAAGCGGGATGGAGATCATGCGGTAGACTGAATCGGGTAGCGGCTCGGGAGATTCGAGTTCCAGCTCCTCGGGCATTCGGGTGACAAAACCGAAGATCGGGTAGCGCACCTCGCCATGGAGGTTCCGAGCAGTTATTCTCCAGAAATAGGTTTGGCCGTATTCAAGATTTTCGCCGATTCGGCTGGCAGCAGGAGCCCCGAAGCAATACTGAGGATCGACAAGCTCCGTCAGCTCCATTTCCACTGGGGACAACTGCTGGTTTTTGGAGAGAAGGAGATCGTACGTTTGAGCATTAAGCGTTTCCGGCCAGGAGAGACAGACGTTTTCAGGATCGACGCCCGCCGACCCTTGGGGGGGGGCGACTTGATCATAGGGAAACGGGTCCGGCAATAGACACAGAGCGGTTTCAACCGCAATGATGACTATCTCACTATCCACATCCTCCCCGTCGCTTGCCTGAAATTCAATCTGATAGACGCCGCTTTCACCGATTGAGGGTCTCCAGGAAAAACGCCCGGTATTCGGATTGAGTTCCGGCTCCAGTGGTAAGCCGGGTGTCGAATAATAATAGGTAAGGTGGTCTCCGTCCGGATCGGTGGCGGAAATATCGAATTCCAAAAGGTCTCCTTCTTGTACCGTTTTATTGCCGATAGGGTCAAGTACCGGCGGGCGGTTTACATTATTTACGGTGATAGTGACGGTCTCGGTATCGGTTGCTTGCCCGTCGTTCACCTCAAAGGTGACGTCATAGGCCCCTGCCTGGGTGTAATCCGGCGTCCAGGAAAAAGCGGCGCTCTGAGGTGCTTGAACGGGGCTTAATGCGGCCCCATGGGGAAGTCCGTCGGCTGTAAATGCAAGAATATCGTGGTCAGGATCGGATGCGGTGACGGTGAATTCTAAAAGCGCTCCTTCATTCACGGTTTGATCGCCGACGGGATCAAGCACCGGGGGCTCATTATGCGATGGTATCAGGGCAAAATGGGCGGTAACGGTTCCAAGCTTCCCTGATTCAATATAGATGGTGATTTCGTTGCCGTTGACGATCGGCCAACCGGTAAAGAAGGTTCCTCCCCACTCCCAATGATCAAAAACAAACCCTGCTGCAGGTGTTGCCTCGAGGGTAGTGAAGATAATACTACCGACGCCGGAGGTATAGCTGCAGATCCCGGGGCAGTCAATGGGGGTGTTGTTCGGCGGCGCGCCCGTATCTCCTACCGATCCGGGATTGCCGACCTGGGGATTTCTATATACCTGTAACGTAGCGCCGGCCTGGGCGAACAGATGTTGACCTGGAAGCAGCAACAGCGCCGCCAGGGAAATGAATGCTGCCGCAATGGCCAACCCCAAACGATTCGATTTTGTCGTTTTCACCACGGGTATTCTCCTTTTCTCATGTGGTTGCGTGGAGCGGTAAGATGGTTTCAATCTTCCGGAATATAGGAACGGAGTGTCTATAAAAATAATCTCTTTATTTTAAGAAGTTAAAGGTTATAAGTCAAAACATTTCGACCTGTTACCGTGATTCCAGGAGCTTTTTGTCAAGCTTTGGCTGGTCTTTGTCGAAGAGGAATGCGACCCCAAATCCGAGTACGCCCGAGGCGCTGTTTAAAAACACATCCTGCCACGCCCCATATCGCTGGGGGAGAAGCCACTGGTAAACCTCGTCAAGCATTCCGATAGAGATGACCATACCAATTCCCCATAGGTACCTTGTAACGCCGCTCCTATGGAATGAAAGGACGCGATAGACCAGGCAACTCAGCAGGCCGTACTCAAAGAGGTGGACTTGTTCCATCGGCAGCTTGGGCAGCACAAAAAGAAGCGCGTAGGAGGAAAAAACAATAACCAGAAGGGGAAGCTTCTTTTTGGCCTGGAATCGATGGTGCCTCACCACCTGATAGCTGAGAAAGAGAAAAAGAAAAATGCCCACGGCAGCCATGAAGCGCGTGAGGTTGAGACCGGTTCTCCTGCTCACATAGAGCCAGACGGCGGGAGTGTAAGGCGTGGTAGCAACCATGAGACTCACATAGAGAACCAGCCATAACCCCCACGGAGGGGACTTTTCGGTGTTTTTTGTTTTCGAAAGGTGCACTGGTATCAAATCGCGCGGGGATTGATATTTCCCTCACGGTACAATTATTTTGACATTTTTCCTAATCTTTTTTTATAATAATTTCAAAAGGTATGGCGCAGTGACGAGGGCATCTATCTTCGCGACAATAAACCCGGTGTTTGAGGAGCGCCTTCTTTATTCGTGCCATCCTCGTGGAGTTTCCGTTTACTCTATTTTGCCGGCATCATAAAGGCTTTCGGCCCTGGTTTTTCCCGATTTAGTGAAGAGGCGCGCTATGCGCAAAGGAAGGCGACAACTCTTGGGAAGGCCGTGAAAATGTTAAAAAAGGAGCGTTTGCTATAAGCAGGTTACACGGTAATACCACCGGATTAAGGGCCACCCACATCCGACAGCTTGAGCGTTTGTATCAGCGCAGAATTCCTCCCCATCAGGTCATCACCCTTGAGATTTCCCGTCAGATGGCAGTGCTTTCTTCGGAAACCAAGCGCCAGATCGGCCTTCTCGTTGACCGCCGGGGGAATATCACCCATGTCATTGTCGGTGATCATCACGGACTGTTCATTCCCGACCTTTCCGGAACCCGCTCATCGCCTACCCGTCTTCGGGGCCTCCGATTAGTACACACCCACCTTAACGGTGAGCCCATTACCCAGGACGACTTCACTGATTTGGCCCTTCTGCGGTTCGATATGGTCGTAGCGCTTGGGGTGGAAAACGAGGGTTTGCCGGGAAGGGTTTTTGCAGCCCATCTTCTGCCGGATAACGTCCGGCATGATCAGTGGACAGTGGTTGAATTTTCTCATCCTTCTCATATTACTCTTGACGTTCTTGGACTCGTCACGTCATTAGAGGAGGAGTTTGACCGCCAGCAGAGATCTCGCGCAATTGAAAAAGGCGGAGAGAAAGCGATTCTGGTGAGCGTTTCTCAGAAGTCGAGACACGAAACCGAAGAGGCTCTGGATGAATTAGAGGAGTTGGCCCACTCTTCTTCCCTGACCGTCGCGGATCGTATTGTCCAGTATCGATCGCAAGCCGATCCCCGCCATTTACTGGGGAAAGGAAAAATCCGCGAGGTGGTTCTGAGGAGTCTTCAGGTGGGTGCCACGCTTCTTATCTTCGACTGCGAGCTTAATCCCGCTCAGATAAAATCGATTACCGACCAAACCGATATGAAGGTGATTGACCGGTCGCAGCTCATTTTGGATATTTTTGCTCAGCGGGCGACCAGCAAGGACGGCAAGATGCAGGTAGAACTGGCCCAATTGAAATATCTTCTTCCCCGGCTGGTAACCAAAAATACGGCCATGTCCCGATTGACCGGGGGGATCGGGGGGAGAGGGCCGGGAGAGACCAAGCTTGAAATCAATCGACGGCGGGTGAGGGATCGGATAAATCGTTTGGAAAAAGAGGTTCGATTGCTCCAGCAACGCAGGCAGACAAAACGCAAGCGAAGAGAAAAGGGGGACCTGCCGATAATCTCTATTGTGGGCTATACCAATGCGGGAAAATCGACTCTTCTCAATTCCCTCACGCACAGCGAGGTTCATGTGGAAGACCGGCTTTTTGCGACCCTTGATCCCACCAGCCGTCGTCTCCGTTTCCCCCGTGATACTGAGGCGATCATCACCGATACGGTTGGTTTCATTCGGGACCTCCCGCAGGATTTGGTAAGTGCCTTTCGGGCCACCTTGGAAGAATTGCACCAGGCCGATATTCTTCTCCATGTCATCGATATCAGCAGCGAAAATTTTGAACAGCGGATGGAAGCATGCGAAATGATTCTTTCCGATTTGGACTTGAATCACATTCCTCGCATACGGGTGTTCAACAAAGAGGACCGATTTCCCGATAAACCTCTTCTGCAAAACCTTTGCCGGCGCCATGACGCCGTCAGCATTTCGGCCCTCAATCCTCCTACCTTGCTTCCTCTTACGGAAACGGTCGAAGCATTGCTCCTCAGGCAGAAAGTCTCGGAAACGGCTTTTTATCATCAGTCCGCTCTGGTCCGTGTCTGATTGGTACTATAACCACCTCTCAGCGCCTTTTCTCCTTCGCGAAGACGGAGAAACGTGATGAGGCTTTGGCGAAAGGTCTGGCAGCGGGCACAGACAGGTGATGCGGGATCGTTTGAAAGGTGCGTTTAGGTTTCGGGCACGGTAAAGGCGACCGCCTTCTGCGAGCTGTTTCCCACCAGGTCAACAGCGATTATTTCCAGGGAATGAGATCCCGGCGGGAGCGGTTTTAAGGGGAAAAAGAGAAGGATTCCTTTTTTGGGGATATATTCGGCCGGCACCTTCATCCCGTCGATCAGCATACAGGTTTTGTAATAGTCGATGCCGGTTCCTTTGTCGCTTATTCGGGCGGAGAACCGATTGGCGGTTGGGACGACCGAAACACCGGCAGGAGGGGAAAGGGTAGAGATTTCGGGAGGATCGGGATCCCGCATCAGGGCAAACTCGGCGAAAAAGGGTATTGTGGCGGTGATGGTTTTATCATCGACGCCAGGGCAACTGGAAAGGTAATGCCAGGTTGTGTCGTTGTCAGAGTAAAAGACGGCAAGCTGATCAGGTTTTGCTGTTGAGTCTGGATAGCGAAAGCTGATTTCCGCTCGGGGTTCAAAGGTTATATCCAGCGGCTGAAAGAAATAAGAGACACTAGCCGGTTCCAGGTATGGGGGAGCGGCTTCCAGGGGTTTTGCGGTCACACGGGGAAAGAGGACCACCGGGATGCTTCCCGGCTGAAATGTGACGCAAACATCTCCGTCATCGCTTTGAACCACGCCGCCTTTTTCAGGGGATATGGTCTGAACCGTGAAGGAGTGAACCGTTTCTTCTGATTCTCCCTGAGGTGACGTGATGAGGAGACGAACATGAGCGGGCCCGTTGTAATGGGGAACGAGGCGGTACCGTCCGACGCTGGACCGCTCGCCCTGATGATTTCGCGGGGACCGGAGGAAAAGCGGTATCTCTTTCGGCTCCAGTCCGGATTGCTGGATCACGGCACGCGGGTGCTGATTCGTTGTGGTGGCGGCGGTGGTTTCAATGACGAGGAAATCTTCGAAAAAGGCGATTGTACTCTGGGGTGGGGATGATTTGTAATCGGCCTCGTCCTCCTTGTATGATTGAACTGAGACCTTCCCCTCGGGCTGAAAAAACGGCGGCTCGGCAATGAGGTAAAAAGAAAGGTCCCGTTTTTTGCGGCTGGTATCCTCCACGGAGATGGTTAGATGATTCACGCCCGGGAGAAGATGGATGTAAGAACCGTCCGATGACGTGGAGAATATTCCGGTCGTGGTTTGGGAAAACGTATAGAAGGGAATCGGATCTCCCGGCAGTGCATAGAGCCGGTGAAACTTCCCCTTTCCCTGTAAAAAAAGTCCACGGTTCACCATGTGGTAGTTTCGACGGTATTGCCGATACGAGAAGGTGTCGTGCTGGATTTGGGATACGCGCTGATTGTTCGCTGAGAGTTCAATTCTGTTTACCCCCATCTGGCACCCCCGGGAAAGATCATAGGCGTAGACTTCGATTCCACACTCGCCCCATACGTGAATCTTCTCAGGTATCGTGTAGAGACTTTTCTCCTTGTCCCAGTGAGTTTGATAGACCCTTGTTTCCCAGTCTCCTTCAACAGTGGAGTCAACCCCCAAGGGGTTGACAGCTACAGCGGCAATCCGGGGATGGTTGAGGTCTGAGACAGGGAATCCGGCGGAATTAAGCGGGTTAATCGGCTGATTGTCAGCACTGCGGAGCTCAAAATGAAGATGAGGGGAAACATTTCCGGTATCACCGGAATAGCCGATGAACTCGCCCTGCTTGAAGGGAAATGCGGCCTGCCCGGGATAGAGATCCGCGCAGAATTCGTGTGCCTCCCACTGCCGTTTTCGCACCCACTGTTCAATTTCAGGAGCAAACCGACTGAGATGGCTGTAGACGGCTATCTTCCCATTATCAAGACGAAGGTAGAGTGCCCGCCCGAATCCGACGGGAGAGACTTTTATCCGGAAGACGGATCCATCCTGCACGGCGCGCAGGGGCAGACCGGTTTCTCCGTGCGTAGAAATATCGATTCCGCCGTGGAAGTGGTCGTAGCGAAACTCGCCGAAGGTGCCGGTTAGCTGTCGATAACCATCGAGGGGCCAGAGATATTCCTCAGCGTGCGCCAGCAGGGGGAGACACAAGAGAAACAAAATCCCGGAGATGAGTCCGCACGTTTTTTTGGGAGTCCGTTTCGTGATCAAGAGATTGAATTGTGGCGAAGACAGTGCTTATCGCTTCGTTATGGTGAAGTGAACCCGTCTGTTTTTAGCCCATGCTTCTTCATCGTGTCCTGGGTCGGCAGGACGTTCTTCCCCGTAACTAATGGTTTGCATGCGTGCGAGATCGATGCCGAGAGAGTACAAATATTTCTGTACGGATGCCCCTCGCCGTTCTCCCAAAGCAAGGTTGTATTCCTGGGTGCCCCGCTCGTCACAGTGTCCTTCGATCATAATCGATACGGTGGGATGCGTGGTTAACCACTCGGCAGTCTTCGTCATGGTTGCTTTTGACTCTTCTTTCAGAGTGTAAACATTAAAATCGAAATAGACATCTCCAAAGGCTCCTTCTCGGACGGCTTTTTCCTGTAAATTCTGGAGAGCCACGAGTTCTTCTTCGGCGACTTGAGGTTGCTCCCCCCCCTCCTGCACCGGCGGTTCCTTCATCACTGTCTCTGCAGGCAGCGGGCTTGCTCCTCTTTCTCCCGGGGGAGGAGTCTTGGAAGCGCAGCTTATGAAAAAGAACGGGAGTAATAGGATGCTGATTGTGTATGTCAGGAAATGATACGTTCTCTTCATCGGAGTCCCTCACTGAAAGATTGTTTATGGGATAATAATTTACTATAGCGAAAAGGTGCTCGCCGGTCAATAGAATTACCATCGTCGGGGCGTGCCTTGATTTTTGTTTAGTCTTGCGCTGTTCCCAGTGGCCTCCTTATGGAAACGTCAAATCCTTCGGTCGCAGGTTACATCCCTGTGTCAGCGGCTCGGCGCCGTGAGCGGGTTTTGAGATCCGTCCAGGTTCGGAAGCAGGGAACGAGTTATCGAGGAAAATTTTGGCACTTTTTTTAAAAAGTGCTTGACTGTTTTGTTATTGCATGCTTTTATAGCCTCTCGCTTGGATCCCATTTGAGGACTGAGACGGAAGCATTTTATATAATCCGACGGGCACGGAGACTGACTTCGATGCCGCGATATAATTTTTCTCTGTAAGGATTACAAAAGCTTTCCGGATCAGCCCGGAAAGCTTTTTTTGTTTGTCTTTCTGGAGATCGACATGAAAAAACTCACTATCCTTGATTTGAAGGAGTTAAAGGACCGGGGTGAGAAGATAACCATGCTTACCGCCTATGATTATCCTACCGCTCGAATCCTTGATTCCTGCGGAGTAGAGATTTTGTTGGTCGGTGATTCCGTGGGGTCGGTTCTGGCCGGATATGATAATACGCTCCCGGTGACAATGGATGAAATTATTTACCATTGCCGGGCCGTAGCCAGAGGGAGAGCCTATGCATTGTTGGTCGCTGATATGCCCTTTTTGTCCTACCAGATAAGTCTTGAAGAGGCGAAGAGGAACGCCGGGCGGATGATCAAGGAAGGCTTTGCAGAGGCGGTGAAGATCGAGGGAGGGATAAACATGGCGGGGGTGATCCGGGCGATCTGTGACATTGATATCCCGGTTATGGGGCATGTGGGACTGACGCCTCAGTCAATCCATCGCCTGGGGGGATACAAAATTCAGGGACGGGAGCAGGCGCAGCGTAAAAAACTACTTGCCGATGCCCGTGCGGTTGAAGAAGCCGGAGCTTTTGCGGTTGTCTTGGAAGTGATGGACGCTTCTCTTGCCCGGGAAATTACCGCGCAGCTTACCATCCCTACCATCGGTATTGGTGCCGGCGTTCACTGTGACGGCCAAGTGTTGGTTATCAACGATCTTTTGGGTCTTTCGGGGGAGTTTCGCCCCAAGTTTGTCAAACGATATGCTCACCTTGAGCCGGTCATTCAGAAGACGGTTAAGGATTATATCAGTGAGGTTAAGGCCGGCATATTTCCGGATGAACAACACAGTTTCTATGTAGGCGAACATTAAGATGGATGTCATCACGTCGGTCACGGAGATGCAGCTGTGGTCCCGCGAGGCCCGGAAAGCGGGAAGGGTGATTGCCTGTGTTCCCACCATGGGATTTTTGCACGATGGACACCTTGCGCTCATGCGCGAAGGGAAAAGGAGAGGCGACGTATTGGTGGTAACCATTTTTGTCAATCCTACCCAGTTCGGTATCGGCGAGGATTTCGATCAATACCCGAGGGATCTTGAAGGGGACAAGAAGCTGACGTTGCAGGTCGGCACGGATATTATTTTCGCTCCACCGGTTGCGGAGATGTATCCCCATGGCTACCAGACCTTTGTCACGGTGGATAAGGTAACGCAGGCTCTCTGCGGGCTTTCGCGCCCCACTCATTTCCAAGGTGTAACCACAGTGGTGGCAAAACTGTTCAATATCATCCAACCGCATGTGGCCGTTTTTGGCGAAAAGGACTACCAACAACTCGTTGTTATTCGTCGGATGGTTAAAGACCTCAACTTCAATATCGAAATCATCGGTTATCCCATTGTGAGGGAGAAAGACGGATTGGCGATGAGTTCCCGTAATAAGTACCTGAACGAGGAGGAGAGAAAGGCGGCTCTCTGCCTTTGGGATTCTCTTAATCGGGCCGAGAGGCTGTACCACAAGGGCGAGAGAAGCGCCCCACGCCTCATCCAGGAAATGGACAACCGCATTAATGCTGAGAAGCTGGCGGAGGTCGATTATATAAGAATTTGCAATGCTGAAACATTGGTGGACAGCGAGACCATTGATGGTAACGCGGTGATAGCGCTGGCGGTGAGGTTCGGGAAGACGCGCCTTATCGACAACCGTTCCCTGAAATAACCATACATAAGGAGGTTTCCTAATGCAACGGATTATGCTGCAGTCCAAAATCCATCGAGCCACGATAACGGATGCTGACCTTGATTACGTGGGAAGTATCACCATCGACAAGAACTTGATGGAGAAAGCGAACCTGCTTCCGTTTGAACAGGTCCAGGTTTACAACGTCACCAATGGTGAACGGTTTGAGACCTATGCACTGCATGGTCCTCGAAACTCCGGAACGATCTGTGTTAACGGGGCTGCTGCCCGAAAAGTCGCCAAGGGTGATTTGGTAATAATAGCAAATTATGCCATAATGGACACAAACGAAGCGGCAAAATACAAACCCCATCTGGTCTTTGTGGACGAGCAAAACCGTCCGCTTCCGGAAATAGCCGCAATTGCGAATGGGTAGTGTTTATCAGTATGACTGACCGTCCAAGCCTTAAAAGCAGACTGAAGAATTATTTCATCACCGGCCTGTTAGTTCTCATACCGATAGGCCTGACGATTTACATTCTCAGAATTTTGATTAAGCTGGTGGAACGGCTGTTCCCCTTCCACATTCTTCCGTTTTACGTCCCCGGCCTCGGGATCATTATCACGGTGGGGATTGTCCTGGCAACGGGATTTGTCGCCACCAGTGTTATTGGTCGCTGGCTGGGTGATTTCGGTGAGAATCTTTTGTACCGCATTCCGGTGGTGAAAAATATTTACACCGGGGCAAAGCAACTTTCGAAAGCTATCTTTGCTCCGAAGGGGGAAAAGTTTCGATCCGTGGTGCTGATTGAATACCCCCGCCGAGGAATTTATTCAATGGGCTTTGTAACGGGGACCACGAGAGGAGCGATGCAGGATTTGACTGAAAAGGAGATGATCAATATCTTTGTTCCCACAACACCCAATCCTACGTCGGGGTTCTACCTCATGGTGCCCGCGGATGACATCATCAAACTTGATATGAACGTGGAAGACGCCTTCAAGGTTTTGATTTCAGGGGGCCTCTATTATCCTCCGAACAACAAATTCAACCTTAAGGAAAATGATTTCTGACGCAAAGAATTTTAGCAGCGGATCACCCGTTTTCGGCAGGGAGATATTTCTTAGTAACGATACTTGCGTGAGGTCGTGAAGAGTATGGGAGCACAAACCGTCAGGGCGGCAGTAATAGGAGTGGCGGGGCGTATGGGCCAACGGATCATAAGCGTCATCGCTGGCACCGAAGGGATAACCCTGGCAGGAGCCCTCGAAAGACCGGACCACCCCTTGCTGGGACATGAGGTGTACGCCCCCGACGGTGGAGGGGGAACCGGAATCGTCTTAACCGATGATTTGCCGTCGGTTCTTCCGCATGTCGATGTGGTTATTGACTTTTCGGAAGCGAAGAGCACCTTGGCCACGATCGAGCCGATTGCCGCTCACAAAAAGGCCGTTGTTATCGGAACAACGGGGCTTTCGGTTTTGGAAATGGAGCAGCTTCAGAGGAGGCTTGAGGGACTTCGGTCAGTGGTCGCGCCGAACATGAGTATCGGTGTTAATCTCATGTTCAAAGTGGCGGACATCGTGGGGCGGGTATTACGGGATGATTTTGATGTGGAAATTGTTGAGGCCCATCACCGGATGAAAAAGGACGCACCCAGCGGCACTGCTCTCCGTCTGGCCAGGATTGTGGCGGAGAGCCGGGGGGCGGACATAGAAGAGGTGGGGGTCTACGGGCGGAAGGGTATTGTCGGCGAACGGGAAGCCCGGGAGATCGGCATACACGCTGTGCGTGGCGGAGACATCGTCGGCGAACACACGGTACTTTTTGCCGGACGAGGCGAACGGTTTGAAATAACGCACCGGGCTCACAGCCGGGATACGTTTGCAGGGGGGGCGGTGAGGGCGGCCCTGTGGGTCGTTGATCAGCCGCCCGGGATGTACGGCATGGAAGATGTCTTGGGCTTTCGGGACCGCTCCTGAACGGTTTCGTTTGTCAGATGGGAAAAAGAGAGGATCGGTTTCGCCCGTCAATCGTTAATATCCTCATCATGCGCAGTGGTGCCCTCGGTGATTTTATCCTGACACTTCCGGTCATCGAGAGTCTGAGGGCGGCATTTCCTTCAGCCCGGATAATGGTGATGGGAAATCCTGATTTCTCGGGGTTGGCTTATCATCTCGTCGATGGATTTATTTCTCAAAGCCTGCCGGGACTTTATACTCTTTACGGAGAGCACTGCAAGATCCCTGATCACATTACCAAGGAACTGAAATATTTCGATCTGGTAATTACCTACAGCAGCGACAAGGAAGGTGTTCTGGTTGGTCATTTGGAGAAAATCGGTGTTCCCTGGATACTGACGGGAGGGGTGCACTCAACGGAGGCGGCGGTACTGCCGGCAACCGATCAGTTACTGTTGCCGTTAGTGAAGGAAGGGATTCCGGTTAGTTTACGATCACCCCAGGTTATGGTATCATCAATAAAACGACAGTACGCCCGGGAATTCTTCCGGTCGTCGTGTGGAGTTCGATCGATGCCGGCGCCTCGGGTTGGGTTTCATCCCGGAAGTGGGAGCCGGAAAAAATGTTGGCCGGTGAAAAAGTTCGTTGAGTTGATGAAGTGGACAAAAAGAAAGTTCAACGCAACCATCGTATTGTTATCGGGCCCGGCTGATCGGGAGGTGACGGAGGATATTTTGGCACAGGCAGATGACTGCAAGCTCATCCTGGTCAAGGATCTCCCGCTTACCTCTGTGGCTGCTGTTCTGGAACAGTGTTCTTGCTATGTCGGAAATGATTCCGGCGTGACCCATTTGGCTGCTGCAGTGGGGACGTCAACACTGGCGCTGTTTGGGCCAACTGATTCGCGAGTATGGAGTCCACGAAATGAAAACGCACAGGTCGTCCAAAGCCTTTATACCTGTTCACCCTGTTCTCCTCAACAGATGGCACAATGCTCTCAGCCCGCCTGCATGGAATCGATTACGCTAGCGGCTGTTCAGCAGCGTTTGGACGATTTTTTGGGCGCAGATGGGTGCCAAGCGTCATTGAAGGAGAGAACCGAAACGTCCAGGAGGGAAAGCAATGATGCATAACGATGAAGACAGAGCTTTCGATATCAGAGTTGTTGATAAATATATCGAGAAAGGTTCGTTGCGTCGGGAGGATTACGAGGCGTATCTTAAGAACCTCCCTGATATGTCGTCAAAGATTGATGAACAATACCGGTTGGAGTACCTTGGTCGGGGTGTCTGGGCCGAGAATATACCTGGTGGAAAACGGATTTTCCCCTCGCAGCATGAAGACGGCGGATATACCGGCCAAGGGAGTGAAGGGGAGCGAAACGAGGGTTCCTGAAAATGAGCCGAACGTATCCGAAGAAACAGCATTTTTTTCATCTCGTTGTTTTTACGGTCGAAATCCCAGGGTTCGGCTTGAGAAAAGGGAGGGCACGTAGCGTGTTCAGCGTGGAACGAAGGTGCATGATTTAGGGGAGGCAATAGTCTCGATGCCGAGTTTTAAAGTGCAAACGCCTGATTTGGAAACCCGCCAAAAGGTAGAGGAAGTTTTTGAGCAAACGCGGATCCTGCAACGACAGATAGAGTTGGAGCCGGGACGCTGGAGTTTTGTTGTTTTTGGTGCCCAGGGCAAAGAACACACCATCATACGGGAAGGGTGTGCAGTCCATTTACGCATTCACGACTCCCTGGTGTACATTGCCACCGTCGGAGATCCGGGAGAGGTTGGAGAGCGGGGCATGCCCATCGAAGAATTCGCTCAGGAAGAGATTTCCCCCGACCTGCGGGGGTTGGAAATCTATCAGGTAGATCCCTTCCGGCCTCTGACCATCTATGAGAAGCGTAAAGGTCCTTCTCCGGCAATAGCGTCCGAAACAATCGTAGAAGAATTTCGCGACAAGAATACGGCAATTATTGAAACGCCCGACGAGCGATACTGGAGCCTTTCGGTCCTCAAATATCTTAATGAATGCGATCGGTTCTTCCCCGATGTTCTTACCGAGGCCATCAGGAAGGGAAGCCTGCCTCTCAAAGGATATTTTTCACCACCCTTCACGAAGTTTCATTGATTTCAACGCATTTCTCATGTATGCTAGGCAACGTGCGTTGTTTACATTGCGTTCGTAACGAACACACCTGCCAGTAACTCCGTTTTGCAGAAGCCGAACAACTTTTCATACCCTGCAAGGGAGGATGAAAAATGATAAGCAGATACCGCATGGTGAAAACAACCATGGTGGGCGTATTCCTTGTTTTCCTGATGGGGTATGCGTTCACATCATGCGCAGACGGTGGTGACTGTAAACCGGCTCCTGATTTTCAACTCACGGACCTTGACGGGAAAAATATCAAGCTGTCAGACTATCGGGGAAAGGTTGTGCTTTTGAATTTTTGGGCGGATTGGTGCCCTCCGTGCAAGCGGGAGTTGCCCGATCTTATTGCGTTGCACCGGCAATACCAGGACCAGGGGCTGGCCATCATCGGCATTGCCATTCAGTCGAAGGAAGCAAAGCTCAGAAAGCTGATTGAAGAACAGGGTATCGCTTATCCTGTCGTTATCGGCGATGACGACATCAACAGGCGTTACGGTGGAATCCGTGCGGTTCCGACCACCTTTGTCATCGACCGGCAAGGTAATATCATCAAACAGCGTTTGGGCGCTACCAGCAAAGAGGTGTTCGAGGGTGACCTTAAGCCCCTTCTCAATCAGTAACAACGAAAAAAGCTATACTGTGAAAACATGAATGACCAGGAAGTATATGACCTCATTATCATCGGAGGAGGGCCGGCGGGATTGACAGCCGGGCTTTACGCGACCCGCGCCAAACTGAAGACGCTTCTTTTAGAAAAGCTCCCGCTTCCCGGCGGACAGACCATTAACGCGTGGATGATCGAGAATTATCCCGGATTCCCGGGTGGAATTTCAGGACAAGAACTCATGCAAAAGATGGAGTCTCAAGCCCGAGAGTTCGGCCTTGTCATTGCGGCAGGTGACGTCAAGGGGGTTACAGGCAATGGGGGTATGAAGCGGGTCGTGCATGAGGAAGGAGACTATTGGTGCCGGAGTATCATCGTGTCTACAGGCGCTACTCCTAATCGTCTCGGTGTTAAAGGGGAAGAACGGCTCATCGGTAAAGGCATATCATTTTGTGGAACCTGTGACGGATTTTTTTTTAAGGACAAGGATGTCATCCTCGTTGGCGGTGGTGATACCGCTATGGAAGAAGCGCTTTTTTTGACCCGGTTTGTCAGGCATCTTTCGGTGGTACATCGTCGAGATACCCTCCGGGCGGCAAAGGTTCTTCAAGAGCGGGCTTTTCAAAATCCGAAAATAGAATTTCTCTGGGATACCGTCGTTGAAGAAATCGGTGGGGAAAAAACGGTTGAAAAGGCTTTGCTGAAGAACCTCAAGACCGGGGAAATAGTTGAAAAAAATATCGACGGCATCCTTATTTTTGTGGGGACAAAGCCGAGCAGCGACTTTGCACAGGGCGCTGTTGATCTTGATCCGCGAGGATACATCCTCACCGATGAGAACCTGGAGACCTCGGTTCCGGGCATCTTTGCCGCCGGTGATGTCCGCAAAAAACTGTTGCGGCAGATATCCACTGCTGTGGGGGACGGTGCTACAGCCGCCTATGCAGCTGAAAAATACCTCGAAAAACTGAAACCTTAGCATTCTACTTCAGCGTTTATGGAGCAGATACCGTTTATAGCCGCGTTTTTGGGTGGCCTGCTCGCTTTTTTTTCACCGTGTGTCATTCCCCTGATACCTGTATATCTTTCGTATCTTTCGGGGGTTTCGGTGGAGGAAATGCAGAAAGACAAAGCCCACAAATGGCAGATGAGAAGGGTGCTGCTTGTAAATGCGCTCTTTTTTTGCGGGGGCTTTACGGTCGTTTTTGTGCTCCTGGGGGCTTCGGCAAGTTTTGCGGGACAATTCTTGTTGGCCCATCTCCGGATTCTGAACCGAATTGCCGGTCTTATCATTATCATCCTGGGATTGAATATTGCCGGTTTTTTTAAGTTTCGGTTTATTTATTACGAGAAACGGTTTCGTTTTAAGAAAAAGTCCGTAGGCATAGGGTGGTCCTTTCTTGCGGGCATAGCGTTTGCCTTTGGCTGGACCCCTTGTGTCGGGCCAATTCTTGCGGGGATATTGGCTTTCGCTGCCACCAAGGAGACCCTGAACCAAGGGATTCTTCTGCTTTGCGTTTTTTCTTTGGGGATGGCTCTTCCCTTTATGGCCACGGCGTTGCTGGTCGATTTATTCAGGAAAATTCCGATGACATCGAGAATCCTCCGTAATTTTGAAATTACCAGCGGGATTTTTCTCATCGGTGTGGGTGTGTTGATCTTTACCAATGATTTTCAGGCATTAGCCGCCGGAGTTGTTTCCGGTTTATCCGGCATTCTGGAATGGGTTGAGAAACTGGAGCGAACAGTGCTGCCCAATTGAACGGCTATAGAAAGGAGTGACCCATGGGAAACGAAGTTACCATCACCGACAGCAATTTTCAAGAAGAGGTAATCAACTCCGGACTCCCAGTTTTGGTTGATTTGGGGGCGGAGTGGTGCGGTCCCTGTCGGATGATCGGTCCGGTTATCGAAGAAATTGCTGCCGAATATCAAGGCAGGCTTAAGGTAGGGAAATTAGACGTGGACCAAAATCAGAAGACAGCGGGCCAGTATGGAGTGAGGAGCATCCCGACGCTGCTCTTTTTTAAAGGAGGGGAACTGGTCGAGGAAGTGGTAGGGGCTCAGTCCAAAGCTAAATTGATTCAAGTTATTGAGAAGATTCTATGACATGCCTCGACGGAAAAAACGATCAGAGAGCCGCATCTCTTTAGTTGGGACGGTTATTTTTTTTCTTTTGGTCAGCGTATTTTGTTGCTACGTTTTTTATTTTACGTCTCGCGTCCCTGAGAAAAAGACAGCAACTACAAGCAAAATCGGCAAGGCGTCGAAACCGACGCCTTCGACCCCGTCACCCCCCCTCGTTAATTATTCCCGTTTGTGCCAAGCGGTAATCGACCGGGTTGCCTGCTATTGTTCGGAAGCGCCGTTATCCGAGAGGGACTTCATCATCAACGAGCGGCTCCCGGTTTGCAGGGGAGGACGAAAATGGTTTTTCACCAAGGCGACGATCTATCTTCCGCAGGAGGTTGACCCGGCTTCCGCAGCCGGGGATATAGTGAATGCGGTGGAGGACCTTGACGCGGTAAGTTGCCGATGGGAGCGGCGAGGAGATGGTGGAGGAAGTCTGACGGTTCGGATAGACGGAACCGATACCCATGCGTTTTTTCTTTTGCATCGGCCTCCTCGATTGGCCATCATAATTGACGACATCGGGCAAGACATTGAAATAACAAAACGTCTTTTAGAGATAGGATATCCCTTGACCCTCTCGATTCTGCCGGGTCTTCCGGATTCAAAGGAGTCTGAGGAATTGGCCAATCGGTATGGATATGAGGTCATGCTCCATCTGCCGATGGAACCGAAGAACAGCTGCAGTCATAATCCCGGCCGGGATGCGGTGCTTTCCCACATGGGTCAGGCAGAGATCGGTCAGACTATTATGCGCCACGTCAGCAGGTTTTCCCATATTAAAGGGGTCAACAACCACATGGGCTCATTGATTACCGAGGATCGAACAGTGACAGGCTGGATCCTTGAGGCCCTCAAGCCGACCGGTCTTTACTTTATCGACAGCCGGACGTCATCAGAATCAGTTGCCTACGATATCGCCCGGGCAATGGGGATTCCCTGTGGCGCGAATTGCCTGTTCCTCGACAGCAAGCCGGGAGTCTCTTTTTGCAGGGAGGCTGTTCGTAAGGTTATTGGGGAGGTGAAAAAACGTGGTTCAGGTATCGCTATCGGCCATCCTCGCGAAGCCACACTCCAGGCATTGAAAGAGATGGAGCCTGCAATTCGTAAGGAGGGAATATCCATGGTCTTTGCCTCGGAATTGGTGCGATGAGAAAAGCTCTTACGCATGCCATTTTGAGTTCTGTCGGTTTTTTATTGTTGTTGGGCGCTTCGGCCGCGGCTGGGGTGGAGGTGTTTGATATTCGTTACTGGACCGCCCCTGACCACACCCGGATTGTATTGGACCTGAATCAGCTCGCTTATTACGATGTATTCGAATTGCGGGATCCGTGTCGTCTGGTGATCGATGTCAAGGAAGCCCGCTCCCTGGTGAAGACCAAGGAATTGCTCGTCAATGATCAGGTTGTGTCAAAGGTGCGGTGGGGATATTTCAAGCCGGATGTCCTCCGGGTGGTTATCGATTTGGTGCGCGCGTCTCGCTCCACGGTGTTTACCCTTAAGAAGTATCTGGATAAGCCGGACAGGCTGGTAATCGATGTTTTTCGCACGGATCTGGAACAAAACGAGGAAGAGAAGAGAAGTTCGTTTAAAAAGAGCTTTCAAGGAACGAGGATCGTGGTTATTGATCCCGGGCACGGGGGAGAGGATCCCGGGGCGATTGGTCCTTCCGGTACTCAGGAGAAAACGGTGGTTCTCCAGCTCGCCAAAAAGGTGCGAGATTTGATTAACGGAGAAGCCGGATTCAAAGCTTTTTTGACGAGAGAGAAAGACTATTTCATACCTTTGCGCCAGCGCTGGAAGATTGCCAAGCAATATGATGCTGATATTTTCATCAGCCTTCATACCAATGCAAGCTTCAACAGAAAAAAGAAGGGCGCGGAGGTCTATTGTCTCTCTCAACAGGGAGCAAGTCAGGAGGCTGCCCGGATTTTGGCTGCGAAAGAGAATGCGTCTGATCTCATCGGCGGAGTTGACTTGTCGGCGTGTTCCTCAGAGGTTGATTCCATTCTGGTAAGTCTGGAGCAAACCCGCACCATCAACGAGGGGCTCATGCTGGGGAAAACCCTGCTTCAGGAGATGAAAACAGTGAATTCCATCAACTTCCCGGAGCCGCTGCAGGCGGGATTTGCAGTGCTTAAGGCTCCGGACATACCTTCAGTTCTGATTGAAGTCGGGTATATCTCTAATCCCACGGAAGAAAAGGTACTGTTGCGCCGGGAATTTCAAGGCAAGGTAGCGGCGGCTATCAAAAAGAGCGTTGTGCTTTTTTGCAGAGATATTCATCGCGAGATAGCGTTTGCCCCCGAGGCTCAGGCAGGGAGTGTTCCGGGGGCATCATGAATAGTATTTTTGATCAGAAACAGAGGGGGGCGGACGAGGGACATCTCTGCAACCAGATAATCATAGCGGGTGAGGTTTATGCGACTTGGTTTCCACATCTCGATTGCGGGTGGTTTGTCTCGGGTGATTCCCCGCGCTCTTAAAACCGGATGCGATACGATTCAGATATTTTCGGGAAACCCGAGAGGATGGAAACGTCGTTCCCTGGAGGGGGAAGAGGTCGAGACATTTCACGCAGACCTTTCGCAGACCGAAATCACTCCTGTTTTTGTCCATGCATCGTATCTGATCAATTTAGCGTCACCTGACGCGGTCCTGTATTCTCGCTCTATCGCCTCACTGGGTGACGAACTGTCGCGGGCCTATCGATTAGGCGCTCAGTTCGTTATTGTCCATGTTGGGAATAGACTGAATACGGAGGAATCGCTGGCGATGAATCGAATTGCAGCGGCCGTTAATCATGTTTTTCGAAAGGCCGATAATTCTGTTCGACTTTTGCTGGAAAATACCGCGGGACAGGGTACGGAAGTGGGATTTACATTTCGTCAGCTTGCAGGTATTGTAGAGTTGATTGATGAAAAAGAACGGCTCGGCTTTTGTTTGGACACTGCCCATGCGTTTGCAGCCGGCTATGATCTTTCCGCCTTCGTCGGACTTGACCGGTTGATCCGTGAAATTGAGGTGAGTGTTGGTCTGGACAGCCTGAAGGCTCTTCATCTTAACGATTCCCGGGCCGGATTAGGTTCCCGGGTCGATCGGCATTGGCACATTGGTGAAGGGGGAATCGGTATGCCCGGATTCTTGAATATCCTTAGCCACCCCGTTTTAGCAGCTTTGCCGGGAATCATGGAGACTCCCCGGGAAAGGGATGCTGATGATCTGAAAAATATGAAAGTTATGCGGAGTCTGATTCGACAGTGCGGTTCAGATTGTCCGTTGTTGAAGTAGTAGAGGAAGAGGTGACTGATGATGTGCTGGCAACAGATTCGAAATCTTCTTTCCAGAAGAACTCGAAAGATAATAGCTAACGAGGATCGTATTCCTTCCGCTGTTCTGCTTCTTTTGTATCAACGGGAAGGTGAATATTGCCTCATTGTTACCAAAAGGACTACAAAAGTCGCGATCCATAAAGGGCAGATTTCATTTCCCGGAGGAGTGCGTGAACCAGGCGACCAATCCGCGGAAGCCACCGCTCTCCGAGAGGCATCCGAGGAAGTGGGGATTGAAGGCGGTAAGGTCATAATCCTCGGACTCCTGGACGATGTTCCTACCGGCGAGAGCAATTATGTTATTACACCGGTTGTGGGCTTTTTGCCCGCCCGGCCCTCCTTTAAAGTCAATGAGGATGAAGTGGAAGAACTTATTGAAATCCCAATCTTTTCTTTCGATAGATTTGTCAAAGGAGTACGCAGAAAAAGTCCGGGTGATAGGGAGTGCCGGATTGAATTCCCTGAATTTCGCTACGGAAACCACCTGATCTGGGGAGCGACGGCTCGTATTCTCGAGCAGTTTTTGTGTCTCCTGACGTTTTTGAGGAAGAATGATTTGTCTCCCGCAAAAGGCCAAAAGGAAAGGGATCAGCATGTCTAGACGACCGATTACCAAGGCAGGATACCAAAATTTGATGAAGGAATTACATCGATTAAAGACGTCTGAACGTCTGGAGATTATACGAGAAATTGAAGCGGCTCGCGCTCACGGCGATTTGAGCGAGAATGCGGAATATGAGGCCGCCAAAGAGAAGCAGGGCTACATTGAAGGAAAGATTGCAGACTTGGAAAATCGGTTATCGTTCGCAGAAATCATTGATCTTGCAAGATTACCCCGCGACCGAGTGGTATTCGGGGCATGGGTGCGCCTCCTCAACGTAGAGACGGATGAAGAGGAAATATATCAGTTGGTCGGGCCGGATGAGTCCGATGTGGAACAAAGGAAAATTTCCGTCTTTTCCCCCTTAGGAAAAGCTGTTTTGGGGAAAGAGGTTGACGATACGGCTACGGTCCATGCTCCCCGCGGAATCATTGAATACGAAATATTGGACATCTCCTTTGATTAGAAGCCGGAAGGAAAAGAATACCCCGCCAATACCAATCTCATGGTCCTCAGAAGACATTGATTGGTGCCCGGTGTCAGGGATTCCGAATGGGGCTCGTCGAGGTCTCCCCTCCTTTTGGCTACCGAAATAATTTTCTTGACAGCTTGCAACCCGCTGTTTAAAAGGTGAAGAGGTATCGTTTCGAAACGATGCCGTTCCCCTG
This sequence comes from Deltaproteobacteria bacterium, assembly GCA_016935335.1. GTDB lineage: Bacteria > Desulfobacterota > WTBG01 > JAGOGO01 > JAGOGO01 > JAFGRE01. The sequence goes on along the minus strand of JAFGRE010000038.1, from coordinate 363 downwards.
ACTAAATTAGGTGAGGAGGTTGCCATGCGAGCAGTCGATGAGCAGTTGTTGCACGACCTGGTCGTTAACGAGGTGCAAACGAAGTATTCCAGAATTCATAAAGAGGTGTATGTGAATTCCGGAGAAGCCAAAAACCGTGAGGTAAAAGGGACATATCCTGATATTGTCTTTGGCGGTTACGGACAGATAACCCAGATTATCGAGGTGGAGACGGAAAACACCTTGACCACCGAGCGGGCTGCCTACTGGGAACAATTAGCGGCGACGGGAGTACAGTGTACTCTGTTGGTTCCAAAAAAATGCCAGCGCCTCGTAACCGACCTCATCTGGAAGACCGGACTGATGGCAAAGGTTAAGGTAGCT
>JAFGRE010000227.1 GCA_016935335.1 Deltaproteobacteria bacterium | reverse complement strand
GGCTCCGTGTTGCACCGCACCACTTAATCCGTACTTTTCGCGGGCTTCGTGAGAGAGGCGATGCAGGGTGTCGAAATCAAGTTTGACCGCAGCTACAGTTCCATCCGGAAGGGGAACACCGCCATGGGTGGTTCCCGTTTGGACGCTTATTTTGGTTAGCCCCTTAAGGTGAGCGCCTTTAGTGCCTAGCGCTCGGTTGTAGTTTTCCAGAAACACCCGCAACTCTTCCACGGTACTGTTTTTGCCGCCTACTTCTCCAATTTCGCCGCCGATTGAAATGGTAACGCCTGAGGGTTCTTTTCTTCTGATATAGGCGGTAATATCGGCGGTGACTTCGTAATTGGCTTTCTGTTGTTCCTCTAAAGTAGGTCGACTCAGGTCAACGAGTGTCGAGGCATCGATATCGATGTTGTAAAAGCCGGCATCGATGGCATCGTCGATGAGATGTTTTATTGTCTGCACTTCCTTTTGCGGGTCTTGTAAAAAGGATTTTGCTTTCAGCTGAAAGTGGTCGCCCTGAATAAAAAGCGGTCCTTGAAAGCCTTCCTTGAGGGCGGCGGCCATGATGACGGTCAGGTATTCATCGGGGTGTTGTTCAGTATACTGTATTTCTGATTTCGCGATTTCAAAAACGAGGGTGCCGTTATCGTTTTTTTGTGCGGCCCTGAAGACTGCGCGGGCGCAGTCATAGGTAAGTCCCCTTATATTGATGGCGGGAACGGTAAATCCGGTCACTTCTTTCCGCCCCATAGCTTCGTAGAGGGACTGAATCGAGGCTGGTATGATGCCGAGCGACATGCCGACTTTCCGGACGATCCATCGGCAGGCCCTGCGTAATTCGGCATCGTGATTGAAAACACATTCGTACACGAGGGAGTCAATCACCTCTCGGCGCAGTATGTCAGGGTCAAGAACGGTGGCGCTTCCGTCGGGGTGAAGTGCAATAACGTCTTTTATGTGGTGTCTGAGAGCAGCCATTGTTGCAATCATTGTTGCCTCCTTTCCTGAAGATGGGTTGGTGAAATTGGTCATTGTTTGTCATTGTTGAGATTAAAAAGCCTCTTTACCGCTTCAGCAAGGTCATCGGTATGGGCCTCTCCCTTTAAGTGGCTAATGGGGTCATGGAGAATTTTGTTGACAATTGCTGCAGTTAGTGTATCCAGCCTCTCCAGTTCCGCTGGAGTTAAACCTTTCCATCGTGAGATCGTTTTTTTCAGTTCCTGTCTCCGTATTCGTTCGAGCTTATCCCTCAAGGAGACAATAGTTGGTGCAATTTGCTGTTGATCAAGCCAATGGGTGAAGGTATCGGTTTCTCTGTCAATGATTTCTTCAGCTTTGGACGCTTCCTCTTCTCTGATGCGCTTGTTGGTCTCGGTAATCCCCTTAAGGTCGTCTATATTATAGAGATATACGTTGGCAAGGGTATTGATCGTGGGCTCGATGTTCCGCGGGACGGCGATGTCGAACATAAAGACAGGGCGGTTTTTTCTCCTTCGTAGCGCCTCCCGCGTTTGTTCTCTGGTGATGACGAAATGAGAGGCTGCTGTTGAACAAATTATGATATCTGCGTCGGGAAGATGAAAGGGAATTTGTTCGAAGGGTACGAAGGTCCCTCCAAAGCGGCTCGCGAATTGCAAAGCCTTGTCAGAGGTTCGATTGGCGATGAGGAGATTACCGACGCCGTGCGAGAGGAGGTGCTGAGTTGCTAATTCTGCCATTTCGCCGGCTCCGATGAGGAGAATTTTCTTGTCGGCGATCTGATTGAAAATTTTTCGAGCCAGATCCACGACCGCATGACTGACGGATACGGTGCTGGTAGCGACTTTGGTCTCGGTACGAGTTCGTTTGGCAACGAAGAATGCCTTGTGAAGAAAGCGATTAATGGTTGGACCGGTGGTTCCGTACTCGACGGCATATCGATAAGAGTCTTTTAACTGGCCGAGAATTTGCGGCTCGCCGATTACCATGGAGTCAAGACTTGATGCAACTCGAAACACATGCTTGACAGCGTTGATACCGGAATAGGCATAGAGGTGTGGAGCAACATGTTTCAAGGAAAGTCCGTGGTAGTCGGCTAAGAAGGTCTTGATTTCATTGATAGCGTTTTCGACATGCTGGGTAGAAGACAGGATTTCTACGCGGTTGCAGGTTGAGAGAATGAGGGCCTCGTCAATCGCAGGAAGATTTATTAATCTTTCAAGAGAACATCTTAGGTCTTGAGTGGGGAAAAAAAGCTTTTCCCTTAACTCGATTGGTGCAGTTTTATGGCTTAAACCGACAACGATAATATCCATGCTTTGAGGAAGTTCCGTTTTCCTGTTATGGCCTTTGAGAAATTAGAGTATCGTAGTTGTGCAAACCGGGGATAAAGAGGTTCACTCCCAAAAAAGTAAACAATACAGCGCCGAAGCCAATGATTGAAAAGATTGCGGCTCGTTTTCCTCGCCAACCGCTGGCTAGGCGGGCGTGAAGCAGAGCTGCATAAATAAGCCAGGTTATCAAAGACCAGGTTTCCTTTGGATCCCAGCTCCAATAGGATCCCCAGGCTTGTTGAGCCCAGATTGAGCCGGTTATAATCCCCAGGGTGATAAATAAAAAACCAACACTGAGGCACAGATAGTTGAGATCGTCAAGGGTTTGGAGTGAGGGAAGCTGGTAGAAGAAGACGGTCCATTTTTTTCGTTTGATTTGGTTTTCCTGAATAAGGTACATCACGGCGACTGCAAACGCTAAAGCGAAGCCGGCTTCTCCAAGAAAGGCCAGAGTGGAATGGATGGGGAGCCAAAGGCTGCGCAGCGCTACGGGGATGGGGCCGGAATTGTCGGTAACGGCGCTTGCCGAGCAGGCTAGAAAAATAGTTGCCAGGGGGGTAATGAAGGAACCCAAGGTTGGGATGTCATAGTATAGAGTGATGACCAGGAAACCGGCTATTAGTATCCAGGCAAAAAAAAGGAGAGAATGATGGAGATCGATTACAGGGAAAAAATCAAGAGACAGGTAACGAAGCAGCAAGAGAAGGGTGTGAGAGAAAAACGCCACGACGACTGTGCCCAAGGCGAGCCGCATGAGATAGCCGCGAGGTCTAAGAAAGTACAAGAAGAAGGCCAGCGCTGCAAAAATATAGGTTGCTAAAGCGGTGTATAGAAGTTGCGTATCCAGTGGAATCATTTTTTGATTACGGTTACGGATCGATAAATCACGGGAACGGGTAATGATATTCCTAAACGTCGGAAGAGCACCTTAGGTGCAGGTGCTACAGGTTTTACCCTTGCAGGTTGCGCACCCCGAAGAATTCGCCATCGAGTTTCCGCTCCCGGTTTTAAAACTCGCAACCGAGATGAGCTTCTTGATTTGCGGGCTATCGCAGAACGTGCAGACAATGTGGTCATTGGCGTTCAAAACGAGAGCTTCGAACTCTTTCCCGCACGCAAGGCATTGAAATTCGTAAATTGGCATAATTAATCAGACTCTTACTCATAGCATGTGTTTATCAAGTTGTCTCTAACTATTCGATTATAAATATTATTTTAACAGAATTATACGTTTCTCTCCGG
>JAFGRE010000226.1 GCA_016935335.1 Deltaproteobacteria bacterium | reverse complement strand
TGCTTGTTGGGCGTTGACGAGGGACGTGGAAATCTTTTTGGGATGGCTTATCGCTTCGTGAATCGCGGGGGAGGTTATCTCGTGAAAGGTGATTCGCTTAACCTCCACTTTTTTCTTCCGGTCATTCAGCCCCAACGACTCCACCAGATGCCAGGCGATTGCTTCGCCTTCGCGATCGAGGTCGGTAGCCAGGTAAATTTTGTCGCAGTGGGAGAGGCGATTTTTTATCTCCTTCAGGTTTTTGGCGCTGTGAGGCAAAATTTCGTAATGGGGCTCGAAACCATTCTGAATATCCACCGAACCCGGCCGGCTGGGAAGGCCGCGGACATGGCCCATGCAGGCCGCTACCTCAAAATCATTCCCGAGGAATTTCTTTATGGTTTTGACTTTTGTCGGAGATTCAACGATGACTAATGATTTGCTCATTGTTTCAAGGCGTTACAGCTTTTACAAACAGTTTCCCGGACAACTGCTTTATCACACCGTTCAGCTCAAGGTCAAGAAGAATACTCGAAACCTGAGCGCTGTGCAGACCGCTTTTTTGTATCAGCGTGTCGATATGTAAAGGATCTGCTTCCATTAAGTCAAGGATTTTTTTGCCTTCCGGCGATAGTTTTTGAAATACGGCGGCTTCCATCTCCTCGGATCGGTGCGGGCGAGCAGACTGGGGAAGGATTTCTGCAATAATATCCTCTGCGTTCATCACCAACTGGGCGCCTTCCTTGATGAGGCTGTTGGTTCCGCGGCTCCAGGGCGAATTAATGTTCCCGGGAATCGCAAACACCTCCCTTCCTTGTTCCAACGCGAGTCGAGCGGTAATCAGGGAACCGCTCCGCATCGATGCTTCGACAATGACGGTGCCCAGAGAAAGGCCGCTGATGATTCGGTTGCGGCCGGGGAAGTTGGTTGCCTCCGGCGGTGTTCCCAGCGGGAATTCCGTGACCACCGCCCCCTGGCCGGCGATTTTTTCCGCTAATGCTGTGTTTTCCGGGGGATAGATGACATCAATTCCCGAGCCGAGAACGGCAATGGTTCTCCCCCCGGCCTCCAGCGCTCCCTGGTGAGCAGTGGAATCGATTCCCCGGGCCAGGCCGCTTACGACGGTAAACCCCTGCTGCGCCAAGGTTCGGGTAATCCGCCTGGTTGTTTCCCGCCCGTAGGCCGAGGCGGATCGAGAGCCGATCACCGCCAGAGCCTGATCATCGCTTTCCCGGAGCTCCCCGCGGACGTACAAAAAGGGAGGGGGGTCATAAATCGTTTTCAGAAGTGCGGGATATCGTTTGTCGTGCAGGGTGAGAAAGGCGATACCGCGGTTTTTGATCCGTTCCGATTCCTGCTCGGCCCCGGCGTCACCACGAAAACGGGTAATTGCTTGAACCGTTGTGGTGCGAATTCCGTCGACCTGTTTCAGTTCCTCGACACCGGCCTGAAAAACTTTTCGAGGGCTCTGGAACCGGTCGATGAGGCGCTTGAAGATAACGTTGCCCACCCCGGAGATTCTGCTTAAGGCCAACCAGAAATAGGGCTCGGTATGGTCGTCGGTGATGTGACGGCTTTTGCTTGACAAAATGACGGTGCCTGGATTATAAAAAGAGACGTTTGTAAAACAGACAGGCGGCGCCAGCGTAGCTCAGCGGTAGAGCAACTGATTCGTAATCAGTAGGTCGGTGGTTCAATCCCACTCGCTGGCTTTTTTGGTTATTCTAGGGCGGAGCTTCTTTTCTCCCTTCTCATCTGTCCGGCGCACTTCCTGATTGCCTTCCAAGAATATACGCGAAATCACCCCGATTTCAAGACCAATTTTATATTTCTCTCGCCCCCGGCGCCGCTCCAAAACACCCGGCTGCTTACCGGGAACACGATCCGCAGTGGGTGCTTGCGGGGTTCATCGGTGATGACACGAAAACCTGCGTGCCCTCGTCGGTTTCAAGGCAGTCTATCGTAAGCGGCTTGATCCGGTCATATAATTCTTTATTGACAATATAAGTAATCCCGTTGTTCTCGATACTCTCATCCCCATCGCGAAGCTCGTCCAGAGCCAGGCCCAGACTGGGCCCCGATCACCCGCCGCGCAACATCATGATCCTCACCGCTGGTTTTTCTTTCTGGTACTTTAAATAATTGTCAATAATTTGTTTTGCCTTTTCAGTCACTTGTAACATTTGATGGTCTCCTTGGTGTCGTACTATCAGTCTCTTTCCCTCTTTTTTGCATACTGCCAACATAATCTCTCTTCATGGAAAGTCAACAGTTTATTTCCGGCCCGTGCCGGAGGATGCGGAGTAACCAAGCCCATTCCCCGCGCGTTCTTCCGGATGCATCCCTCCGCCCGGCTGATGACTTCAACGGGTTCCGGCGATCTCGGGCGCACCGAGCCGGCATTGGAAAGGACATGAAGGAACGATATTTTTTAAGATAAGGAGAAATTTTTTCTTGACTTTCTTCGTTTTTGTTGGTCTTAATAAAAATCGCGTAACCTGGATTTTCCCCAGGGAGTAAATGATGGAGGAGAAGGAATGGGAAGCAAGAATCAAAGAAAGACACCGACGGAAGTTCAAGCCCGTGAGGTGTCTTTTTCTTTCTAGCCACCGGTTCCTCTCCGATTTTAATACCTACTGCATCACTGTTCAACTTTTATCCTGCTGCGCCTGAGGCCGGGACGTCCGGTTGTCAGGATATCAAAGGCGAGTGATGATTGTTGCCGTCCGCATCATAACCATCGCGGTTTTGATCTGGCTGATCGCCGGATTGTGGCTCACCATCGGAATTTTGGCCGGGGAGGAGGGGGACGTGGCCCCCGGATCTCACCGCGCCGGGGTGACTGCGCGTAAACAGCGCAATCCTGACTTCGCTGTTTCGGTTGAGTCGGTTCTGAGCGGAAGGAAAGAGAAACAGGATATTGTCCTTGTAGACATTCGGTCCCCGGAGAAGTTTGAACAATTCAGCATCCCCGGCTCCATAAACATTCCCCTTTTTGCCGTTAAAACAAAAGCTTTTTTAAAGTCTCAACTGTTGGTCCTTGTTGATGAGGGATACCGCATTTGCCGACTGGAGCGAGCGTGCGGAGATCTGAGAAAGTCGGGCTTTGCGGTACGGTATCTCAAGGGGGGGCTCTCCTCGTGGCGGGATACGGGAGCGCCGTTGACGGGAGATGTCTTTGCTCAAAGAGAGTTGAACCGAGTTCCGTCCCGGATCTTCTTCGAAGAAAAAGAGTGCGAGAATTGGCTTGTGATTGACGTCTCGCGGACGGGAGCGGCGGGGAAGGAGTTGTTTCCGCGATCGGTTTCCATCCCTTATTCCGAAACCGGAGAATTTACGGAGAGACTGAAAGCGACCATACAAGAGTCCCATAGGATTCCCCCGGCATCGGTGCTGGTAGTTGATGAGACAGGGGAACACTGCGAAACCCTGGAACGGCGCCTTAAAGCGGAAGGGCTCAAGAGCATATTTTTTCTTCAAGGCGGACTTGAGGCGTACGAAACGTTTCTGAAAAACCAGGCCATGGCGCGGAAGGCAAAAGGCAATTCGAAAAGGACCATACGAAAATGTGCCGGTTGTCCGTAAGTTCCTAAAGTTCAGAGTGCCTAGAGTTAAAAAGTGCCTAAAGTGACTAAAGTAAAAAATTTTGAGAGGCGGAAACGGGAATTCAGTGAGCGTATAATTCGTTT
>JAFGRE010000225.1 GCA_016935335.1 Deltaproteobacteria bacterium | reverse complement strand
CAGGCGACCGTTGCTTATCGTATTCAGGGGCTGAGCAAAAGATAGAAGCGTCAATATTTTTGTTTTCAAGGCCTGCGTTGGCCACCGCTTCCTTAAATGCCTCAAAGGCTAATTCCTTAATAGTGCCAGGATAGCCCCGAACAAATTTGCTTTGTCCCACTCCAATAACTGCTACTCTCGACATTGTTTTCTCCTTATTATACTTTTAATAGATGCAGCGCTTGCAAAACACTTTTATTAATTTTGGGGAAACAGATCAAAACATCGTAATGCGACTTGGCAGGGGTAGGTCTTGTCACTATCCCACGTACCCGCCGTCAACTCCGATTACCTGGCTGGTAATCCAGTTCGCTTCGTCTGAAGCAAAGAACACAAACGCCGGAGCGACATCATCAACGGTTCCGAACCGGGCCAACTGGATTCGAGAAAGATACGTTTCTTTGAATTTGGGATCAGTTCTGATGGTTTCGGTCATTTCCGTTTCAATAATACCGATATAAATTGCATTCACGGTAATGCCAAAACGGCCGAGTTCGCGAGATGCGGACTTCGTGAATCCAATCAAGCCAGCTTTTGCGGAGGCGTAATTGATCTGACCCACGGTGCCGTAAATTCCTGCAGTGGAAATTACATTCAGAATTCTTCCATATTTTTGGTCTTTCATGTAATTTGCCGCCGCCTGCGTACACAGGAAGGCCCCTTTAAGATGGATATCGACGACTCGGTCCCACTTTTCTTCCGGCATTTTGAGAAGCATTCCCGGATCGGAGATTCCGGCGTTGTTGACCAGGATGTCAAGTCTGCCGAACTGATCAACCGCAGCCTTAACCATGTTATCGCAGTCTTCCTTCTTGGCAACGTCTGCTTTTACCACCACTGTTTTGCGTCCCAGCTTTTCAATCTCATGAGCGGTTTCTTCGGCGGTCTTTGGGTTTGCTGTGTAATTGACTAGGACATTAGCTCCTTCTTGGGCATATTTAAGGGCGATGGCCCGACCGATTCCTCGCCCGGACCCCGTTACAATTGCAGCCTTCCCTTCAAGCCTCATCATGATATTTTCTCCTTTTGTTTATAGTTTTTGGTATCTTAGCCACAGTGAGTATTATCCTAAAAAAATCATCTTTAACCATAAAGTCATAGAAATGTCAAGCCTTTTGATCAAAATCCGGTAATGGCCGGGCAGGAAGAGGTATAGGGGAATCGGGCGGTTACTTGGGTGATGGGGGGGGATGATGTTTCTTTAGAAACTGATTGATGTTGATTATCTTATCATGAGAGGGAGTCTCGTTTTTCCTGTGTTGGACTCCCCTTTCGAATTCTTTAATAAAACCCTTCAACTCTGGATTATTCTCAACGATAATATTAATCTGCTTTCGCAATTCCATCGCCTGAAGGTGCAAGGAGCCAATGTCGAGGTTAATCTCCCCGATGCGGTCTACAAGAGTTAAAATTTTGTAAATCACTGAAAGGTTATTGCTCTGGAGATACTGAGGAGCATGGCCCCAGAAACTTAAACAGGGGATTCCCCTTCTCTCAGCTTCCATGAAAAGCATCGTGTGAATGCTTATGGGTCCTTGATAGTTTGAGATGGTAACTCCCTCCCCGGCAAGAGATGCCCTTAGATTGTTGCTGGTGGAAATTACTGATACTATGGGTTCGTGGTTGTGGCTGACAGAATCATAGGTACCGCCGATAATGATGAGCAGTTTTACTGCTACGCTTGTCGCCAGATTGAAAAAGGATTGAGTGAATCGTTTCCACTGCAGATCGGGTTCACTCCCGCAGAAGAGGATGAGATCAGGGGAAGATGTCCCCTGCACATAGAAAAACTCATAGGGGCAAAAACATAACTTGTTGATCTTGCCATCGCTAATTTCCGCACAGGGCCGCATATGAGCAAAATGACAAAAAGGATCGGGATCGATTTCCGCAAATTTTTTGGTCGGCAGATTATTTTTTAGAAAATCGAGGACATCGGTGGAAATTTTACCGGCATTCGGCCATCCGTCAAATCCGGCAATGAGAATCGGTTGATCGAGTTTAGGATGTTCGTGGATTTGTATAAGTTCCATACTGTTTAATATACGTCATGCATTCATGGAGGTCAATGCTGCGGGTTTTTTGATTACTATTCGGCGGATAGAATCTGTATAATAGATGCCTAATCGCCGCTTGAGGATTCAGGTTTTAGAAGGAAGAAACTTTCGCTTATCACCGGGAGATTATATCAATGGGAATGATCGCGCTGGCTGTCGATCTTGGGGGCACCAACATCCGCGTTGCCGCTATCGATGAAGGCGGAACCATCCGTAAACGATTTACCCGTCCCACCGTCGTTGCGGAGGGGAAAGAGGCGGTTCTTGCGCGTCTCTTTTTGGCTCTCGAAGAGGTTTCTCGGTCATTCGCCGAGGAACAGGTGCAAGGAGTCGGGCTCGGCTGTGCGGGCGTGATTCAGATTGAAAGAGGAATTATTTCCCAGTCGCCCAACTTCCCTGGCTGGGAAAATGTTCCCATCAAAGAGAGAATCCAAGCTTGCCTTTCTCGTAGCGTTCCCGTCCTCGTAGATAATGATGCCAATGCCGCAGCCATGGGTGAGGTGTGGCAAGGATCGGCGATGAACTCCAAGCATGTGGTTTGTCTTACCCTCGGGACGGGAATCGGTGGGGGCCTGGTTGTTGACGGCAATCTGGTGCATGGAGCTGACGGGATGGCGGGCGAGTTAGGGCATATAATCGTTGATCCGCAAGGGCCGCAATGTAATTGCGGTAATCACGGATGCCTGGAGGCATTTGCTTCCGGCACTGCCATCAAAAGGGAGGCAATTAAGATCGTGAGAGACTATCCGGCCGGCGAGTTGAACAAGCGTTGTAACGGAAACCCCGAGGCTATAACTGCGGAAATGGTTTGCCAATCGGCAGTTTCGGGTGATTTAGTCTGTCGGCGGATTTACGAAACAATGGGGCGATATCTTGGAATCGGTATCGCTAGTCTCATTAATGTCTTTAATCCTGAAATAGTTGTCATCGGCGGTAGGGTGAGTCGGGCTTGGGATCTGTTTATTTCGCACACGAAAGAAGAAATTGCCCAACGGGCCTTTAAACTCCCCGCCCAAAGAGCGAAGGTGGTCCCTGCAGCGCGAGGTGATGATGCCGGGTTATTGGGAGCAGCCTTTTTAGTTTTCAGGGCAATAAGGTGATCTCCAAGTACGTTACGAATTTTGAGTTCTTATGAGAACTAAATAGGTTTCATGCCGAGAATTGTGGATGGATAAGAGCAGGTGATGGAATGGTTACGAAGCCAACATATGAGGGGTTACACCGAAAGGTTCAAGAGTTAGAGCAGGAAGCGCTTAAGATCAGACACGTTGAAAAAGCTTTAAAGAGTAAGGAGGCGCAGTATCAGCGAATTTTTAACTCCGCCAGCGACGGTCTTCTTATTTTTGACCGAAAAGGACATATCGTAGAAGCAAACCCGCAGGCCTGCAGGATGTACGGATATTGTTATAACGAGCTGACAACCTT
>JAFGRE010000224.1 GCA_016935335.1 Deltaproteobacteria bacterium | reverse complement strand
ATTGCCATGTGCTTCTCCTTTCGTTTTTGGAGAAGCATAGCATGAATAGTCTGTTTACTCAAGTTATGCTTGGGACACTACACTAGGTTACAGTCTCAGCAAAATTATTGAGGCTACCGTCAGGGTTAAGGCGGCGATTCGGAAGGGTGTCAGATGTTCGTGGTACACCAGGACGGAAAGCAGTGCGGCGATGATGAAATGCATCCCGGTTATTGAAACAATGATGGAGAGAGGCCCCATCGAAAGAGCTTGTAAGAATAGATAGAAACCGGCAAAATTGATGAAACCCATAAACACGCCGATGATGAACGCATCCCTTTTATTCTGCGGAGAGATGGCGGGGGTGGATCGTTTTGTTAAGATATATGCACCTATTGACGAAAAAAAGTAGGAAAGCGCCATAAAGCCCAAGTCGCTTGTAAGGATGGCCGCAAATTTGCATGAGATTGACGCTATTGCTCCCGAGCAAACGCACGTCGCAACAAGCAGATAGCCGGAGCGTTTGTCCTGGAAGGATTGTTGCCGGAGTTCATAGTCCTGCGAGAGAATGATCATAACGGAAAGCGCGGCGAGTATTCCCGCCAACTGGTAGAGTGAAGGCCGGTCGTGGAGGAAGATGATCGAGAATAAAATAACGATAACGATATTGAACCTGATGATCGGATACGCGACGGTGGCGGGAATATGCTTGAGGGCTTCTATGTGAGAAAGCGTGCCGGCAAGGAAGGCGGCGCTGTTCAGCAAGGCGATAAAGAGCAGGAAGCGCGGATTGGATACCGTCTGACCGGATAGTAGAAACATGGATGAACTCAGGACGGCGACCGTGGCCATGAAGAAGAACGTTGTGTGGGGGTTGCTGCATTTTCTTTCAGCCGCGACCTTATACAAAAATCGCTGGGTTCCCATGAGCAGGAGTGCTGCGATGCTGAGGGTGTACCAATTCTGCATATTCGTTTCCTTATCGAGCAAGCGGCAGACCGGTTTTCAGGGGCTAGCTATAATAAAAAAAAAACACAAGTGAGTGGTTAAGGTCAACTGTTTCCGGCTTTTGACAGCAATGAATATATTTCTTATACTATAACATAAAAAGCGTTAAAGGCTTGTTTAACAGAAACGAGGGACAGTAATCAGGAGGGAGAAGGTTATGAAGAAGAACGAATTAATTTCAATGTTAAATAGAGACATCACTGATGAGCATGCGGCTATTATCCGGTATCTTGTGCACGGGTACCTGGAGGGAGAGGACACTCCACTCGGGGCGGGATTGCTTTCGCGAGCCCGGGAAGAGATGTGGCACATGCACTGGCTGGGGATGATTATTGGCCAACTCGGGGGGGGGCCTGATATGAAGCCCGGACCGTATCCCTTTGACCCTACAAACCGCGCGACTATTTTCAAGTCCTACGTTGAGTATGAGGAAAAGTTGATTCCCCATTACAAGAAGGAGGCGGATATGGTTGATGATCCTCACATTAAACGGGTTCTCCTTCGAGAAGCCTGGGAATCTGCTATGCATGCGACAAAGTTTCAGCGGGTGATCAATAAACTTAACCCGGAGCAAGCCTCCACGCCACCGGGATCGAAAAATGAACTCCCCATGGATTTTGTCGACACCCTTCAAGATATCGTTAAGGCTAAGTATAATGAGATGCTTCAACATTTGCGAAACGCATGGGTCTTTCAGCAGGAGGAGACGGTCGGGTGGAAGATAATGGATTTTGCGATGACAAAAATGAAACAGCTTGCCCACGATGCTGAACCGATAGCAGAGAACGGAATTGTACCAAAATTCAAGGTGGAGAAAATCGATTTAAGCACTTCCATTGGTTTAGCGCTTAAGAAAGCATTGGAGGATGTCAATTCCTCACGGCAGCATCACGAAACACTTCGGGGTAGTGAAGAAGCTCAAAAGCATGCGGGCCTGATGATCAACCTTGGTCTTTCGATTCAGCAGGAAAGCTATGAAGCGGAAGAAATCGAGGGTTGGTTATCGTCACAATACATCCGAGACAATGAGTAACAACCTTCTGCCTCACCGGCACGCAGAGCATGGGGTGTTTCTGTTAGTGGGAGTAATGGAGCGCGGGGAGTCCACATCATCCGCAACGTCCCGCCATCGACGGTGAGAGGAAAAGCTAAAAAACGCTAGCCAGGATTATCGCCTGCTTTTGTAGTGCTGAGTGGGGATTATTCGATGTCGACCGATGAAAGAAGCGCAGCGTAAAGGTCGCACCCGCCTCGGTAGGCTTCCGCCAAATAGTCAGGGTGTTTGAGAACGTCCCCCGCGCAATCCAAACCCCGATACAGAAGTGACTTCCAGAGTTCCATATCCAGAGCCTCCAGGAAATAACGCATATTCAACAACGGGCCGTCGAAGAGTTTTCGGCCCTTTGTGGCTCCCACTGAAATGAAGATGGCCTTGCCTTTGTGCGGTTGTTTGCCGTATGGTTTCTTGTCAAGATAGTGCCGCTTTACCCACAAAGACTGGCAGCGATCCATAAGCGTTTTCGTATGAGCACTCACGGCGTAAAAGAAGATCGGTGAAGCCAGCATCAGCCCGTCAGACGCCAAAAGCTGATCGTAGATGCTTTGGAAGTCGTCCTTAATTGCACAGCGCCCTGTTTTCTTACAGGCGTATATTTCTAGACAGGGGGAGATGTGGAGGTCCCTCAGGACTACTTCATTAACGGCGGCTCCCCTATCCCGTGCGCCCTTAACAGCTTCCCGGAGGAGGAGAGACGTATTACCGTTCCGTCGTGGACTACCGTAAATCGCCAGAATGTTAATCACGCTTTTTGTTCCTGTAGAAAGAATCGTTCTGCCGTGCGTTGCGGAGGAAATTATTTTTGTGATAAGTATACAATGTATTACAAATATTCCTAATATATATTTGACAAAGGAAGGAAAAATACATATATAAAGATATATTGATATATTTTTATTCGGAAGAAAACCCAATGAAGAAAACAGCACAGATATTTCAAGCCTTATCGGATGAAACGCGGCTCAGGGTTATGAAACTCCTCCAAGAGAGAGAGTTATGCGTTTGCGAGCTTATTCAGGTGCTGGAAATGTCACAACCGCGAATTTCGCGCCATCTGAGCGTGCTCAAGAATGCCGGTCTTGTGAATGACAGAAGAGAAGGGAAGTGGGTATATTATTCTCTGAAGAAGGGGGCTGAGAATGATGATGTTAAGCCTATTCTGGAGACTATTTCATTAGTGGCCAATGATGATTCAGTGGTCCGGAATGACAATAAAAACTTGAAAAAGGCGGTGCGGTTGAGCGAAATAGAGGGGTGTTGCAGTTCCCGAAAGCGGGGATAATTTTTTTCACATATATATCAAAATATGCACATATAATTATAGTACGATGCTCGATGTTTTTATCATTTTTGGTCTTCGCTACGTAAAACTAGTTAATAGGGAAGTTGTTGATGGAATGGAAGGATGAATGGAAACCATTGATCCTGATAACGGTGATTTTTCTGGGGTGTTTTTATCTGCCCCTGGGGAATGAGCGGTTCAGCAATGCATTGCTGGAAGCTCTCTATCTGGTCAGATGGTATGCCCGGGAGCATGTGGTGTTGTGCTTGGTTCCTGCCTTCTTTATTGCCGGTGCCATAGCGGTATTTATCAGTCAGGCCTCGGTAATGAAATACTTCGGTGCCGGGGCTAAAAAATGCTTGGCATATAGTGTGGCTTCGGTTTCCGGATCAGTTCTGGCTGTTTGTTCCTGCACGGTATTACCGCTTTTTGCAGGAATTTATCGAATGGGGGCAGGACTGGGCCCTGCGACGACATTTCTTTATTCGGGACCGGCCATAAACGTATTGGCGATAATTCTTACAGCCCGCGTTTTGGGCGCTGAATTAGGCGTTGCGAGGGCAGTGGGAGCGGTGGCTTTCAGTGTGGTAATAGGGCTGCTGATGACCGCTCTGTTTCGCGGTGAAGAAAGGGAGGACGATCGAGTCCAAAGTTTTATTCCGGAGGCAGAAAACGCGAGACCCCTTTGGCAAACAGGTTTCTATTTTGGGGTCATGATAGCGATATTAGTTTTTGCAAACTGGGGAGAGACAGCCGAAGTATCGGGTTTTTGGTATTCAGTCTATTCTTTCAAGTGGACTATAACGTCAATATTCGCGGGAGCGTTTGGTGTCATTCTTATTGCGTGGTTTGGCGTCAAATGGTGGATGGTGTTTGGAACCGTACTTTTTACCATTGTATTTGCACTTTTTTTCCCGAAAGAACCGATGGTTTCCTTCTCGATAGCTATCGTGGGACTATCGGTTATCAGCAACACAGGCAAAGGAGAAATGGATGAATGGTTCAGTGCATCATGGGGATTTGCCAAACAGATTTTACCACTTTTATTGTTCGGGGTACTTTTTGCGGGCTTTCTCCTTGGCCGCCCCGGACAGGAAGGGGTCATTCCATCTGATTGGGTAAGCAAATCGGTCGGAGGAAACTCGTTCCAAGCCAATTTCTTTGCATCCCTTGTGGGCGCATTCATGTATTTTGCCACTCTGACAGAGATTCCGATTCTTGAAGGTCTTATTGGAAACGGCATGGGAAAAGGCCCGGCTTTGGCTCTTCTTTTGGCCGGACCGGCGCTATCGCTTCCCAATATGCTGGTCATTCGGAGCGTAATGGGAACTAAAAAAACAGTGTGCTTTGTGACCCTCGTCGTTGTTATGGCTACAGTAACCGGGATGATTTACGGAGCGGTTTTTGGTTAGGAGAGTTGCTATGGACCCCCTTCAGAAATTCGAGAAGACATCGTCCTTTTTGGCGGCGACCATATCCGTGGTGCTTATCGTGGCGGTAATTATCATCACAATTTTCTTCAATACCGATGAGGCGCCTGAATGGCCAGCCCTCCCGGAGGCGAAACGCCCGGAAGGAGTATGCCCGCCATTTCATCTCTTGGACGAGCGGGGGGATATTATTAATCCTGTAGCGGGCTATAACGCAAACAAGCCTTATTCCCCAGCCAAGACCTGTGGAAAATGTCACGATTACAGGAAAATAACCGAAGGGTATCATTTTACGCAAGGTTCGGGTGAATCGCCGCCTCCGGACCAGGCCGCGCGCTGCCAATGGGTGACCACCCCGGGCAATTTTGGCGGAAACTGGTGTTCCCCTGCTCCTCTTTACCGGTACCTCTCTCCCAAAACCAACCGGAATGCAGCCACGATGGATATGACTTCCTTCAGTTTCATCACTGCCGGCTGCGGTGATTGCCATCCGGGAGGTGGTCCTACCGAGTTTGACCGAACCGGAAAGCGTTACGACCAATGGATGGCAGACCCGGCCAGCGGTATGGCTTCGGGAGGCGACAACAACTACGATGGGGACTATTACCAAGCCCGCTGGATTGAAACCGGCGTTTTGGAGGCTGACTGTTTTCTCTGCCACCTTCCTGAATATGACAACTCGGCACGCAAGGCACAAATCAAGAAGCTTAACTTCCGATGGGCGCCCACGGCGGGAGCCGGCTTTGCGAATGTCGTCGGTTCCGTGGGAGACGGCCAAGCGCCAACCGTTCAGTATTTGAAAGGCAGGTTCAATCCGGACGGAACCGTGTCGCCTCATATCGTCAGACAACCGCGAAATGAAGCCTGTCTGGCCTGCCATGCTAAGCCCGGCTGGAAGAAGCGAGGAGCAAATTTGCGGGCTCGTACGGATGTGCACCTTCGTGCCGGGCTGAAATGTGTTGATTGTCACCCGGCAGGGCGTTCGGCTGAAGATGTGCGGATAAGGGGGAAGGAAATCCATCAATTCGGGAAGGGGGATGATCCGGGCGGCCATGTCCGCGAT
>JAFGRE010000223.1 GCA_016935335.1 Deltaproteobacteria bacterium | reverse complement strand
CCCCTGAATCCGCATGCTCTTTAAAAGATTGTGGCGTTTGCGGGTGGCTGAAAAGAACATTTCAGCAATACTCAGCCCCAAATGATTTCCCAGCTCCCTGATAAACGCCTCTGTTTTTTCTGAATGATAGGACGGTCCGAAGGCAACCCTTAAATTTTTTGCGATCCTTTCCCTGTATCGGCGTGAGGAACGCAGGTACCGTATCGAACCCTTTCGCATGCAATAGGTAACCACGCGCTCCGGCAAAAGGCTGCTTAAGAAAAACACCAAACGTGTCAATACACCCAGAATGTAATAGGCGAATGGCTTCACGTACTGTTCCTTCTTTCCTTCAGTCCTGACGAACGTTATGCACACAAAACAAACTTACATGAATAGTAAAAAAAAACCGGTCGTTGCGAGGAGTTCCGCTTGAGCGGGTCGACGAGCAATCCCTTTTGTATTGTTTGCCGGAAATTTATTTCACCCTGCTGTACTTTGCAAATACCGTCCCGTCAGGGCGGGTCACCTTGAGACTGCCTGACGATACCGACACCTTGAATTCTTTGGTGGAGGAATCGGCAAAGGTTACCTGCACATGGTTGTCGTCCACAAACCGGTAGCTTCCGGTTGACGGCTGTTCCTTCATACGATCGGTAAAAACCATTGTCCCGTCTGCCTTGATTTCGACCCTCTGGTTCCCCGCTTCCCAGGTGCCAACGATGCCCTCACGCGGCGGGGTGCGGCCGCATGCAATCAACGGCACTATGAACAACACAACAAGCAGTAAACGCATAGTCCTCATTGTACCATCCTCCTTTCTTATGTGAAGCGATTCCGCGCCATCCTGAAAGAAAAAATCTCGGGATTATCGGTAACCGCACCCTTGATAATCCGCCCCGAAGAGTGGTTTATACAGTTCACATCTTATTCTTTCAGGTAAATACGCTCTTTGTCAACCTCTTTTCGCGGGCGGATCAGATCGATTCTGACAGGAATATTCTGGCAAGCTGATTTTATCTGATTTTGATTAAGTAATTAATTATAGGGGGGTTTTACCGATAGAGTTTTTTATTGTACATGTCATCCAGTACGGTGATAAAGGCTAGTGCATCCTTTTCAAGTTCGGGATCGTGGGATGAGAGGGAGAGATATGTACCATCATAGGTAAACGTTTCGGGTGCTTTATTCTGTTGTATGACGGCGACCGTATTACGGTCTCGCAGGGCGAAATCATCGTTGAACATCATCAGCGAAACCTCCCTTTTCGCGTCGCTAAAAATCGAGTGCCCCAGTATGGGATAGACAAGATTCAACCCCATCAGATCGAGCGCTGTGGCCAATACATCGGGCTGGGTGGCCAGGCCGTCAAATGTCTGCGCTTTCAAACCGTCCGCAATGATGAGGGCGGGAATATGAAACATAGTCACCGGAAATAAATCGCTTCCATGGACTCGGATGTTATGGTCGGCGACGACTACAAACACGGTATCAGTAAAGTAGGCTTCTTTTTTGGCCAGCTCAAACAGCCTCCCGATGGCAAAATCAGCGTACTTAACCGCATTCTCGACACAGCGTTCAGGATTCCCGGGGATGCCGCTGATTTTCCCCTCCGGGAGTTCAAAAGGCGAGTGGTTTGACGTAGAAAACATGATGCTGACAAACTTCTCCCCTTTGGCTGCGTGGGCTTTAAATTTTTTATTCGCTGTGATTACCAGATCCTCATCGCTGACACCCCAGGTACTTACAAAGGAAGGGTTTTCATAATCTTTTTGTTCGATGACTTCGTTAAATCCGTTACCCAGATACCAGCTGCGCATGTTGTCAAATCTGCTCTCTCCTCCGTATATGAAGCTCGATTTGTAACCCAGCGGTTTAAGCAGTGACGCTACGGTAAAAAAATCGCTTTGGGATTTGTTGCGTTTGACCACCCCTTCCCCTGCCAGCGGAAGCCATCCCGAGGTCATGCCTGCAAGACCCCGGATACTGCGGGTGCCGTTGCTGAAGAGGTTGGTGAACGCCAACCCCTCGTGTGCAAGTTTTTCCATAGTGGGAGTAATGGTGGCATCGCCGCCGCTGAAACCGACGAACTGGGCGCCCATTGATTCCTGGATAAAAATAACCAGATTTTTGGATTTTTGAGCGGGGAAATGAGTTGGTTCCAGTCGCGCGAACGGCATCCCTCCTCCGCGCGGGATGTTCAGCTTTCGTGACACGCGGGTGTATGCTTCATCCAGAGGAATCCTGCCGTATGTCTTGATGAGATTACTTTCTTTCGTATAACGATAGCAGGCATATCCAATGCTGTAGATGGAATTTTTGGCGATTTCGTTGGCCATGCGACTGGCGCTGTAGATTGCATCGGAGATGTTGGCAGGACGATGGCCGAACGAAGAGCGGAATCCGATAAAGAGCAGGAATAAAACGGGCAGCAAAAGGAGAGCACGCTGCCCTATCGATGTTTGCATCGCACCTGCAAGCTTGAACGGCGAAAAACGCAGATACGTCCAACCGGCAGCGATCATCATCATGAAAGCCGAGAGCAGTTGAATCGGATACTCTTTGAGTATCATGGAAGATACTTCCCGGGGATATTTGAGATATTCAATAAAAACGTAGTTCGGTCGGACACCATATTCGGCGACAAAGGGAAAGGTTGCATTTTCGATATAAATGGTGATGAGTAAAAAAACCAGAATATAAACCTTAATCACACGGCTGGCTGGTTTTGCAAACCTTCGTGGCGTCAGTGTGAGGACGAGTGCAGGAATCAACAGGAGCACCGAGGTCGTCATCGTATCCAGTTTGAACCCATAGAGAAAGGACAAAAGCGATTCCGCAAAGGTGAGGTCAGTGAGGCAGTCGAAATAATGGAGATACAGCCCGAGGCGCCCGAGGAAAAAAACGGCAATATAGAGGAAATAGATTTTGAGGAGTTCTCGCAGAATGGACACGATGTGAGTTCCTGAATGTATACACACTATCTACAATGCTAAAACAATATACCGGCAACATTAACGAACCATTAAAAGAGGATTAAAAAAATTTAATACTGTCATCTTTGCATGACACCGATGACAGTGCTTCTGGAGGCACGTGCTCATTGATTCGAGAATAGGATCTGATGAGTAGGGGCGACCGGCCGGTCGCCCCTACAGTTGAATAGAATACTTGACGTCTGCTTTCGCAGGGATGAAAGGAAGGAGGTACTGCTGATAAACAGCAGGCGTGCGTTCCAGGCAAAGCACTGCACGAAGCACTGCTGCGCTACTGTTCCCTGTTGCTTATTTCTCCCCCAGCTCCTTTTTGAGACCTGTCACCATGTTGCCGCCCAGAAATTTTTCCGCCTTCATAGCCAGCGCCAGCCAGGCCAGGGATTTATTCAAATAACCCTGCAGCGTCTCCCATCGGGCGGGTGACGTCTGCCGGAGAATCTCCAGCTTGTCCATGGTAAGATCATCTTTAAAAGCGGCCATGAGCAACAGACAATACTTTCCTGCACGCTCTGACGTAAAGATTCGTATCTTTTCCGCGTTAACCTTGTCTTTATTCATGATGAATGT
>JAFGRE010000222.1 GCA_016935335.1 Deltaproteobacteria bacterium | reverse complement strand
TTTCCTTGTTGTGATTGTTTTTAGGAAAAGAATCCTTGTCGAGTCTTTTTTTATGATAAGCTGGTTCATCTGGACGATTATTAGTAGTTCTATTGTTGATCCTTATTTGTTCAATGAGTCTTATTTCCCGCCGGTTTTTCGGTTTGCCACTATTTCTGTATTCTTATTTTTCCTATTTAATTCAATCAACATTCAGTACAGTGCTAACGACGGTTTTAAAGCCATATGGCTGGGAGGGTTAATTATATTGATTTTGACTATTGGATCAGGTGGTGTTCAGGCTGCCTCCTCTTTATACGGAGAGAGAATCGGTACTGATATAATGTGGAATGCAAATGATTATGCTTATATGCTGTTGATTTCAACCTTCTCTATTATTTATTTTCTCGCAAGTGGGCGGAGTGTCCAAATACGCCTTCTTAATAGTCTATTCCTACTCTTAATAACAGGCTTAATAATATTGTCGGCCTCGAGAAAGGCTTTCTTAACAGAAGTAGTCTTCATACTGGGGTCGTTTGTAATTGGCTACTTTTTTGAAGTCAGAAAAAGATTGGTGTCAATTCTGATGAAAGCATCCTTTATAATAGCTTTCGTAATTACTACAAGTTTTCTACTGACAAATACATACCTTGGAGAGCGTTTAGGGGAGCTATGGACAAAGGAGGTTGAAAGTAGGACGTTTGATGAGAGGTTCTTACATCGGGGCAGGTACTACGTCGAAGCATTAGATGTGATTCGCGAGTTCCCAATTATGGGGGTGGGGCTTGACAATTTTAAATACTACGATAAATGGCGGGAACCTGCACATTCGGATTTTGTTGCGGTAATCACAGAAACGGGCATAGTTGGTTTCTTGTTATATTTTTGTGCTTATGCAGTAATCATTGGAAGATTGATCAAGAGTTTGCACAGTGTTCAACGTTCGGAGGAGAGACGACAGATTAGTTTCCAATTGCTGATAGTTGCATCTATCTTGCTAATGGCTTTAGCAAGATGGAATTATAACCATCCTTTGACCAACATTATTCTGGCAACCATAGGGAGAATAAGCTACGAAAGGCAAGGAAGAACAAACGAGATAAGGAATAGGAGATATTTGGTAAAATAACCGCTGACATAGGCGAGAGGCTCCCGGCAGTTGGAAGAGAAAGTTAGAATTTACACTGGTAATGCATGAAAATATGGTAGACACAGCAAGAATTCTGATCGGAGGTGATGTCTGTCTCGGTGGAAGGCAGCAGGTATTATGTATGGCTGAAACACCGAGGGGATTGTTCGGTGACATACTCCCTGAACTGGAAAGTGCCGATTTTAGTTTGATCAATTTAGAATGCCCTCTGACTTCCAGCCGGAAAGAAGTAAGGAAAAGTGGACCGTGTCTGAAGGGGCATACTGAATCCATAAAAACCATACGCAACGCGCAAATTAGAGCTGTGAACCTGGCAAACAATCATATCATGGATTATGGGTTGAAGGGTCTATGTGAAACAATCGAGGTGTGTAAGAATGAGAATGTGGAATTATTCGGAGCAGGTGCGAATTTTGAGGAAGCTAGTAAACCGCTAGTGACACAGGTTAACAGCATACGTCTTGCATTTATGGGAATGGCGGAGAATGAAGGTTTCTTTGCTTCAACGAATAGATCGGGTGCTAACCCGATTGATGTTCGTAATTTTTTGAAGGTAATGGAATTGAAGAAGTCTGGTTTAGACTACCTTGTCGTGCTGCTACATGCGGGGAAAGAGTACTACCCGCTCCCAAGTCCCTCCCTCCTCCATCTTTGCCACTTTTTGGCAGATTTGGGTGCAGATGCGATAATATGCCAGCACAGCCATTGCGTTGGTTCTTATGAGGCATATGGAGACAGTCTTATCGTGTATGGTCAGGGGAATTTATACTTTCCTCCATTCTCATTTTCACCTCCATCATGGGATCAAGGGGTTCTCGTCGAGCTATCATTTTCCAAGAACAAAGCTATTGGCATGAAATACAAATTCATTCCTTTTGTTAATCCTAGAGGGGAGACAGGCATAAAACGTTTGAGTGAGATTGACGAAAGACATTTGCTTGACGATTTTGAAAAGAGGTCCGCTGTTTTGCGAGACTACGCAAGTCTCGAAAGGGCTTGGGAAACATTGTGTTTAAGCCACTCAGAAAAAGTCCTTTATCAACTTATGGGGTCGAATCGGATTTTTCGGTACCTACTTAGTAAATTGAATGTGCGCAGATATTTCTTCGATGAAGAATGGTACTTATGGCTTAAGAATATCATCCAATGTGAATCGCATCGAGACATAGCAGGTAAGATACTTGACAATCACCTAAAGAAGCGCTTTGAGCGATAGGGCAACGCCTTCTTGTGCTTGCCGGTATCCATAAAGGTCCTTAGGAGACTAAGCAGTAAGAATTCTTAGGACGACCGCGAAGCCAGCTTGGGTTCCATCCAGCATTCCCCAAGGATTTTAGGGTGAACTATCCTTATAGGAGCACAGTGATTTAATGCGAACAAGTGCCAGGATTGCTTTGAATGCCGTCAGCCGGTGGATAGGGCTCGGTGTCTCTGTCGTAGTCGGGATTGTGATAGTACCGATAATGCTATATCAATTCGGTAAGGATGGGTACGGTCTGTTAGGAATTTGCTCATCTCTCTTGGCATTACGGACGCTGCTCGATTTTGGCCTGCGAGCAGCGGTGACGAGGCAATTGGCTGCAGCCAGTGCAGCAGGGGACCACGAACAGTTCAATAATCTGGTCAACAGCGCCCTGGTTCTTTACCTGCTATTCGGAGGTGCTGCAGCCTTGGCATGCTGGTTTTTGGCGCCAATGATAGTCACCTGGCTCAAAGTACCTTTCGCCCTTCTCGATAAGGGTGTCTTCCTGATTCGTTTCTATGCAGGCCCAAGTTTCTTTCTTGTTTTCGTGACCGCCCCAGTGAGCAGTGTTCTCACTTCAAACGATCGGTTTGATCTGCTGAATTATATTGATGCAGGCACTCAGGTCCTTCGTGCGACCGGAGTACTTCTTGTGCTGACTGTGACTCCCTGGGGTTTCTATGGCTGGGCTGGAGCAGAGCTTTTTGCCTCCTTTGTGAACCTGTTGCTTGTTGCATTCGTAGCCTTTAGAGTGGGGATTCCGTTGAAAATCAATTTGCGCCGTGCGCGGCTCGGCACTTTGCCACTGCGCACCAGCGCGCACCTATTTCTGCTATCGATCAATGATCAAATAAGCATGAGCTCAGATAACTTTGTATTGAGTTATTTTCTGGGTCCGGCGGCAGTTGGTCTTTATGAGCCTGCGCGCCTACTATCCCGCCGATTGCGGCCCTTAATCGACTCCGTTAAGGATCAGCTTCATCCGCTCGCCACCAGGCGTTTCACGGAGGGTCGGATCGGTCAGTTGCAGGCGATTCTTATTGAGGGTACCAAATATCGTTTGCTCATGGGCATTGGCGCTTGCTTAGGGTTGGGCATATATGCTCCTCATATGGTCAAGGTATGGTTGGGGGGCAGTTTAGGCAAAGCGGAACTTCACACCGTCTCAAGCATAATGATTTTGTGGGCGGCTACAGATTTTTTCACCTATGCCGGAGGATCACAGTGGCCTGTGCTTTTTGGCATGAAAGAGTTCGCCTTCTTGGTACGACTGGGGTTACCCTTGTCGGTTCTTAATCTGGCGGCCTCAGTTCTGTTGGTCGGATTTACCGATGTAGGCGTGACTGGTGTGGTCATTCCGACTCTGTGCATGGAGATATGCCGTGTTGCGGTCACGTACTGGTATTGCTGCCGGTGTTTGGCAATTAGCGTTCTTCACTACTTCCGCGAGGCATATATTCGACCTCTGATTGTGCTGATCACTTTGGGTGCAGTTGCGGAAGCAACGCGGCACATTCTCAATCCGGATACAATTGCACTATTGGTTGTCAGCGCGACTATCTGCGCCTTCGCGTGGATGCTCCTTTGCTGGTTTGTGGGTTTGCGATCGGCTGATCGAAAGCAAATTCTTGCATTGCTTTATGGAGCCGACCGAAGAAGGCATGGCGTGAAATCTGTGTATGCAGCAAATTAAGTGGACGAGGTTGCTTCCCTTGCTTTGCCTCAATGCAGTAATTCAGAATGGTCAATATGAGATGTCAAGTCGGATGATCGCCCGTTATTAACAAAATACACTGGTCGTAGACGATGCTATCGAAGCCCATACTAGTTGGAATTCATCGTGATCCGGATCAAGAGTTCAATACGGTCCTGCGTCGCTATGAAATGGTACTCGATTACAATGGAATCAAACATGTGAGGCTTTCCGTCGATGACCCCGGTTTTTGGGGCCAAGTCCGGAACATATCATTGTTCGTCTACATCTGGCGGCACGACGACCGAAGCCGTCACCCTGCCTTAGCCATACTGCCCGTCATTGAGCATGAACTGGGAATCCCTGTTTATCCCAACTCTCGTACCTGCTGGCATTATGATGATAAGATCCGGCAATGGTATCTTTTAAAGAGCCGTGGTTTTCCCATGATACAATCATGGGTGTTTTGGGGGCGGGATCAGGCACTGGCTTGGGCTAAGACTGCAGATTTACCTGTTGTTTTCAAGCTGAAGGGAGGTGCAGGGAGCACGAATGTTCTGAAGCTTGACAGCCGAAGCGAGGTGAATAAGATAATCAACCGCATGTTTGGCCCAGGTGTGCCGCCGGAGGGTTTGCCAAAATCTCTCAACAAAAGCAAATGGGAAAAACTTCTGCGGTTCTGCGCGGTTCAAAAGCGTCGGTGGCAGGGAGAGGCTTTGCCATATACCATGCACGGATCGTCCTGGGCAATACATCGCAATTACGTGTATTTTCAAAAGTTTCTCCCGGGCAATGACTGTGACACCCGCATAACTGTGATTGGAAAACGCGCCTTCGGCTTTCGCCGAATGAACCGCGCCGGTGATTTCCGTGCTTCGGGCAGCGGACTTATTGATTATGATATAGGCAAGATCGATTCCAAGTGCATAGAGATTGCTTTTGATATTTCGAGAAAAATGGGTTTCCAGTCCATGGCATATGATTTTCTCGAAGCTCCGGAGGGAAACTGGCAGATTGCTGAGATCAGCTATTTGTATCTAGATACTGCAATTTGGCAGTGTCCAGGCTACTGGGACGAAAATCTACGATGGGTGAAAGGACATTATTGGCCTCAATACTGCCAGTTAGTCGATGTACTTGGAATGCCGGGATTAAAGCAGCCGGAAATTTTACCGTAATATTTATTGGTACGTATCCTCGCACTCCTGGTTGCATGGAGATTGGGGATAGACTTGGGAGAGTATAGCACATGGTCGAACCAATTATTGATGAAAAAGCAATCCGGCTGGAGAATGAACTGGCAGACGAATTGCTTGCATGCCCGGATGCTCAGCGGGATGGCAAGTATACCGAGGTTTACGAGAAAGTTTACTTGTCTCTAAGTCCCGGGTGCAGGCAAGACATGTCCGACCATTACTGCTCTGGTGCAAAGCTTACGGCAGAGGCATTCCTCAAGATCATTGGCAGAGGGAAAAAAGTGCTGGATATCGGGTGTGGCTTCGGGCATTTGTCACACTACATTGCTTTGGGAGGCAATGACGTCATTGGCATAGATGTCAACCGGATTCATGTACGGGAGGCTCAAGAAGTGTATGGATTGCAGGGAAACCTTGAATTTAGAGAGACAGGGGGTGTTCATCTTGATTTTCCCAGCGGTATTTTCAATTATGTCCTAAGCACTTCCGTATTTGAGCACCTTCATCCCGGCGACGTCACCACACACTTAAAGGAAGTTCACAGGGTGCTAGAGTCAGGAGGGGCATATATTTTCACTGCCCTTACACCATATCGGCGTGATGACGTTGCGATGTTAAGCAAGGACCCGTTTCAGAAGCAGAAGCATGGTTTTCACATCAATGAACGAACGTGGTCCGAATTCCAGACGCTGTTAGAAGAAAATGGTTTTTTCGGCCTAACCGATATCTTGCCAGGTCGTTTTCGGCATCGGTTACCAAACCTTCTTGTACCTATATGGGTGAAGGCATGCTTTGAAAGAAGCTTTCCCCTGACGCCATTCGTGGTGCGTATCCTTCGATTGGACAAAGTATACATGGTCGCTCGTAGGCGTGGATGAGGGCAGTCAATTGTCTGGGTCTGACCACAAGATCATCCACGAAGAAACTAACTTGTATTCCGGCAAAGCCGAACTGATATTACAAAAATTAGGCAGAAACAGATAGCTTAAGAGAAACCTATCGATACTTCTTTTTGAAAAGGCCTCAAGACATTGAAACTGAGATAAGAATGAAATACCTATGAAAATTGGTATTCTCTTAGGTCCAAATGCCCGAGGTGGCATGGAGCGTCAGGCAAAACTTCTGGCGCAAGGACTTTTGGCGCACGATATTTCTGCACATATAATATTCAACAGTCGCCCATCCCGGTCACGTGATGGGATGGATTGGACGTCAATACCTCATCAATATCTTTGGAGATATAACCCATTTAAGAAAGTTGCTCAGTGCTATCTTGGCTTGTTGTTGAAATCGCATAGGATCGACCTTTTGCATGTATTCTATTGGGGCAACGTGGAGTTTGCTGTTGGCGTTATGCGGTGGGCTCGGAATGTCGCATTTGTTGGAAGTCAGAGGGATACTGATTTCGTTACCCACAAGGATATAAAGGAACGTCTGAAGAAAGCGTGCGTTTCATATGATCATCTCACCTGCAATTCTCAAGTAACACGTGAACTGATGGATTATTTGGATATATGTCCATCCAACAAAGTACGAGTAATCTACAATGGTGTAGTCATACCCGAACGGACTGGCCCAGAGATCAAGGCCATGAAATGTCGTACTGAGCGTATGATTCTCTTTCCAAATCGTTTGTTTTCATACAAAAATCCTA
Source organism: Deltaproteobacteria bacterium (assembly GCA_016935335.1). Lineage (GTDB taxonomy): Bacteria > Desulfobacterota > WTBG01 > JAGOGO01 > JAGOGO01 > JAFGRE01. The sequence continues at coordinate 11,583 of JAFGRE010000222.1, read as the reverse complement.
TTCTCTTCATTGAGGCCTGTGCGGAGGTCTGGCGGAGGCTTGAGAATATCAGGATCGTTGTTTGCGGATGGGGTGATCTTGAAGAGGCCATGAAGGAACGCTGCAAGGAGCTGGAGATCATTCAATACTGTGACTTTCTGGGGTCGCTTTTGCCGGAAGAAATACCGTACGGAAAAGCGGATGTGGTAGTCAATTGTTCTTCTTCTAGAGAAGGTATGAGCAATTCATTGATGGAAGCCCTGGCGCACGGCGTGCCTGTCGTTGCCACTAGGGTTGCAGGAAATTCCGAACTCTTGAGTAATGCTAATTTCGGACGTTTGATTCCGATCAACGACAAAGATGCTCTTGTCACTGCTATGTGCGATTTGCTGTCGATTTCGAGCGAAAGACGTGTAGCCTTAGGAAAAGAGGCTCGTGAATATATGGTCCGCAATTTCTCCGTCGAACGTTTCGTAAACGAACATATTAGTTTTTATAGGGACGTCCTTACCCAACATCGCAGCAAGATGACAAGAACCGGTTTAGCGTAACCGCAATGACAATAGAGAATAATAGGCGTCTCAAGATATTGATGATAGCGTTGACTGGACCAAGCCCGGAGCGTCCCCATCAAGCCGTCTTCATCCGGAGGTGGGCGGAGCAATTATTTGAGGCAGGTTGTGATGTGCGTGTATTTACCCGGCGCCACATCACCCTTGGTACATATCTAACTTCGTTATCACGGATTCAGGAGTATTATGCGACCCCACTGCATTTCCACTACGATTGGAATGGAATTACAGTAGATGGCATTCGTTTGCATCTGAGATTTCCGTTGAACTATTCGAAAAGTGCTGTCGACTTAACTTACAGTGCCATACGTGAACCGTTGAGGCAGCTTTACAGGGAATTCGCTTTCGATCTCATGTACATGGCCACTTGGGGTGACTTCTCTTTGGCAGCGGCCAGAGTAGCAAAAGCGCTTGGTGTACCCTATGTAGCCACGGCGATAGGTGGATATGAAAACCGATACTATAATAAGCCTGATAGCTTGCCATATCGAATACAAAGAGAGCTATATTTGGGTAGCGATTTGGTGCAATGCGTCAGCAAAGATCTTGAACGGAAAATCCGAATTATGACGGATGGCAGGGTGCCCACCTGGACATGGGAGTCCGGGGTGGATTTGGAGCAATTTGCTCCTTCTGTAGAAAGGCGGCAACGGCGACGCGCCGAACTTGGTATCGCAGAGGATCAAATACTCGTAACCTTTGTTGGCCGTTTAGTTAAAGAGAAGGGAATAGATGAGCTGCTCAACGCATTTGGTGCTCTGGCAAAGGAGGAACCTCGAACAAAACTTGCTCTGGTTGGGCATGCCCACAAGGAAGGTCCAATTCGACGCAAACTGGGAGCAAAGGGGCTGGAGGAGCGAGTTGTGATGGTGGGTGGTGTTCCCGCAAAGGAAATTCCTGGTTACCTGAATGCTACAGACCTTTTTGTTTTCCCTTCGTGGAATGAGGGTCTGCCGAATGCGGTTAAGGAGGCGAGTGCCTGTGCCCTGCCTATCGTGGCCACAAACGTCGGAGGCATTCCTGAAATCATCGAAGATGGTGTGACGGGGTTACTAGTGCCTCCACGGAATGCTGATGCTTTGTTTGAAGCTATGAGAAGGCTTGTGGCAGATGTTGATTTGTGTTCCAAACTTGGGACTGCAGCCCGCGAGGCTGTCTCAAAAGGGTGGGACTATCACAAAAATGGACCTCTCTTGGTTGAGAAGATCAGAGGTATTATCCCTCATTGCTCCTGACTCAGGACTGTTTTATGGCAGTTAATACTTAATGCGGCGACAGATACTTAAGTTTGCCAATGCTTGTGTGCTACCCTTTGGGTTGAAGCTTCAAACCCAGCGCGTTCGGTTACATGAACGGATGGAGGATGCCTTGCACCATCTCATCCATAAAGGTTGCCACCCGACTACCTGCATTGACGTTGGTGCAGCGCATGGAACTCTACCATTTTATGAAGCCTTTCCAAAGAGTAAACATCTGCTAATCGAACCCCTTGCAGAGTATGAATCGGAAATTAAACTCATTATGAGGAAATATGAATGCTATTACGAACAGGCTGCTGCCGGGAGTGCGCCTGGCATCTTGAAGATAAATGTGAAGGAGCGGATAACCGGTTCGAGCGTGTTTTGCGAGCAACCAGGCGTTAATCAAGGTACACTGAGAGAAGTTCGGATGGTCACACTTGACCAGATATGTGAGGATAGGAAATTGCCGGGGCCGTATCTTGTCAAGATCGATGTCGAAGGGGCGGAAATGGAGGTTGTGAAGGGTGCCGAGAAAATAATTGGCGAGACTCTTGCGTTCATACTCGAGCTTACCTTTGTAGCCCGACTTGTTAATGCTCCCGAGGCAGGAGAAGTCATTAGATTCATGGCAGCAAGAGGCTTTGTTCTTTACGATATCTTTGATCTGAGAACACGCGACGACGGAACGCTATTCCAGGCTGATGCTATTTTTGTGCCTCGGGACAGTTACTTACGCGTGTAAGGGATGTACCAAAACATTGAGAATCATACGTTGTGGCAAATAAAGCGGATATTTTTGTATGTCGTTTTTGTGGCCTCCCTCTTACGCCTGGGAGTTGGGGGGGAGCGGAGTGTTGTGGCTGTGGCTCAATCTGTGCAAATGAAATTCCGACCCTTGAAGAATTGGGAAAGTTTTATTCGAACTACAATCAGTCTTACAGGGGGGGGAGTCGCCCTGGTGTGGATAACCAACTGAGATATGCAAGACGGTATCTGAAGATCTGCAGAAAACATGTTTCTTTGGGGAAACTGATTGATGTTGGCAGTTCCACCAATCCATTCCCTAATTTGGCATCTGAGGCTGGGTTCGAGGTTACCGTGATGGATTTTACTCGCCCCCAATGCCTTACGGAGGGTGTGGCTTGGGTAGAAGCGAGCTTGAATGACAATCGAATCCTTATGCAATACCAGGAACGATTCGATGTAGTCAGCGCGTGGGCAGTTCTTGAGCATGTTGTCGATCCCAAGCTGGCTGTTAAGACTCTGGCAGGCCTCTGCTGCAATGGTGGAACAATATTGCTTTCTACGCCAGAGATTGGTACATTTCTGACCCGGCATGCAAGAGGACATTCATGCTGGTTTTCTCCCCCTTCTCATCTCCATCTGTTTTCGGCTGCGGCCATGATACAACTTTTCACAGCCGAAGGCTGTGTCCTCATCAGGCAGGGGCGAATCGAATTGAACTCAGCTCGATGGTTGGCTCGCTACGGTGTGGGAATAGCTGAGGCTATAGTTGGCTTGTTCCTTCGATATGTATTTTCTAGGAAGTGGTACACGATGCGGAGAGATCATACCCAGAAATTTAAAGGAATCAAATTCTTTGTTTTCAAAAAGGTAAGCTGACCAAGACTCACTTAAAAGAACCTTATGGGCAAACAAACCGGTTGAGAATAGTCGTGTGTTACGATCATTTTCTGATAGTGGAACCATGAAGATCCTGTGTCTAGGCGAGATGATGCCGATTGGTAGTTGTGCATACCGTATCCGACATACTGAGGCGAAAAAGATGGCGCAGAGGGGCCATGGGGTTACCCTTGTCACACCTCATCACAAAAGGCGTTTATTCCCAGCTACCGCTGCAATCGAAGGAAGACTACAGGTGTTTTATAGCCCGGGCTGGACGTCTGTGCGGCTACGCCGGGGCGGCTTCAGCTTGCTTGACATGCTCTATAAGCTTTGGACTGTATTGAAGCTAGACTTCGATGTTCTGCATGTTACGTGTGGCCATCGTCCGGCTCAGCTTATACCTGCTCTAGCGGCTCGCTTCCTTAAAAGACGACCAATTGTGGACGAATGGTGGGAATGGTATGGAAGCGGCGGACGGGCCGAATTGAGCACGGGGATACTCGGTCGGCTGATTGGAATGTACGATTGTCTTCTTGAGCTACCGATGAAGTCCGTGTATTCAGTTGTTATTGCTATTAGTTCAAAATTAAAAGATCGTCTAAAGGAAAATCGTCATGTTTACGTCCTTCATGGGGGGGTAGAGGTTGATCATTTAAGGCCTGGAGAAAAGGGGGCGGCGCGTCAGCAACTCGGCATATCCGAAGACCTATTCCTGATCGGCTTGATTAGTGTAGGCCGTGCTGAACACAACGACGTGCTCCCATTTTTACTTGCATTTCGGCAGCTAGCCTTGAGTGAGCCACGCCTCCAATTGTTTGTTACTGGCGAAGAGAGCTATATACGTGAGGAGTTCCTTGAAAGGCAGGGTGGCACACAGGTAATTTATCAGGGTTGGTTGGATCTGGAGCAGTACAACCTGTATTTGCGAGCCTGCGATGTCTTCGTGTTACCCCTAAGTAATGTTCCGCGTAATTTAGGCCGTTGGCCGCACAAGATAGGGGACTTCCTCTATTTTGAGCGCCCAATAATTACGAATCCTGTAGGTGATTTTATAGAATTGTTCTCTGGAAAAAGAATTGGGTTCCTGTGTGAGAACAAACCATACGCCTATTGCGAACTTATTACGCGGCTGCTCAGACGTAGGCAAACCTTAAGTCTTGCTTGCTCAGATAGCTGGGCGACAGCTCAGGAGCTATCATCCGACAAACGGCTAGATTCTCTGTTAGCAATCTACCGGGAAGTATGTACCAAGGGGGCGTGAATTAATATCCAGAATAGGATGACTATCTAATACAATCATTCATTGGGCGAGCTGTAAAAGCAGCATTGTGAAAGAGGATAAAAAGAGACAAAGGATTTATGTCGTTACTCCCTTCGAGAACCTCATGGCTGCAAGGGGCACACGACTGCCGAGGCTCGCGGAGATGCTGTTTGAGGCAGGCCATGAGGTAGAGTATGTTACTACCAATTTTAGTCATGCATACAAAAGAGTATTCCCCAAGGATGAAATCAATCTTTGCGAAAGTACCTTACCGTATCAGATGACCCTGCTGGCGATTCCTGGATATCGTTCGAATATCTCAGCTTGGCGAGTTTTTAGCAACGTGGTAATGACATTTCGTCATTTCTTTTACCTCTCGCATGTGCTCAGGAGTGGCGATACGATAGTCGCTCCCTCCCGCCCCGTAGAGATCATTGCGATGGTGGCTCTTTTGAAATCAATGAGGCGGATTAGAGTAGTGCTTGATATTCGGGATGTCTGGCCTGATGCCCTTCAGGGCATAGGATTCTTTAAAAAAATAGTTTTCTCGATCTATTGCAATCTCTACCTAAAACCTTCCCTAAAACACATTGATACCTTCGTCCATATAGCCCCGTCTTTCGTGAAATGGCTCCATAGATACGCACCAAAAGCGGATTCTACGTTCATCCCTCCGGGTTTCGATAGTGCCCGCTGGGTTGGCATGGAGCTCCGCCGATTAGCGAACAATGAATCAATCTCCTTAGTGTTTATCGGTGCACTTCAGTATCAACTTGACGCAATGCCGTTGCTTAATGCATTGGTTGACCGACCGCGGTTTAGTTTGACACTCCTGGGCGACAACGGGACGGGACAGCGCTATCTTGAGGTTAAAAAGTTCATCGAAAAACACCGGATGTCTAATATAAAGCTAAAGGGGCGTATGACGCCGGAAGAAGTTGTCAAGGAATTGCGGGGCCATGACATAGGTGTCGTACCGATGATCTCTTCTTCCCTGACGAATAAAATGTTTGATTACATTGCTGCCTACTTGCCTGTTATTTCGTTAGGTGATAACGATTCATCAGATTTTGTCCGCCACTACGACATTGGATGGACAGCGCCTTTCGAGCCGGAGATCATTGGCAATTTGCTTGACGCATTAACTGCAGAAGAGGTGAATAGGAAGGCCAAGAATGTTCAAGCAATCCGCGATCAGTTCGATAGGAAATATCTTTATAAGAGATTCGTGGACATCGTTGAAGGGATCGGATAAGGGCCATGGTCTCCGATAAAGAGAAACGCGTTCTTTATCTCATCGCTGTAGCTATTGTAGTGGCAGTCTTCCGTCCATATGCGAAACCAATCAATTGGACCCTGATCTACTTCACTGTCTGGTCAGGACACAATGATATACGAGCTTTATTAGTATGACCGCGGATCATCGAGAAACGCAGTATTAAGAGCGAAGAAGGATTGATTCAATGCTCCAGCTGACGCAGAAACTTAAAGATGGTTCCATGGAAGTCAAGGAAGTGGCACATCCAATATTAGAAATGGGAACGGTAATTGTGCAGAACCATTTCAGTGTGGTTAGCAGTGGAACGGAGAGCAGCACGATATCGGCAGCCAGAAAGGGCCTCATCGGGAAGGCAAAGGAGCGTCCCCAGCAGGCCAAACAAGTTCTCGATATGTTGTTGCAGCAGGGCCCTGTTCAGACCTACCGGACTGTGATGAAGAAGCTCGATGCATGGTCGCCTCTTGGGTATAGCTCGGCAGGCGAAGTCATTGAAGTGGGATCAGGCGTCAAGGGATTTGCTGTCGGTGACCGCGTGGCTTGCGCTGGGTCAGGTTTTGCGAACCATGCGGAGATCATATCGGTACCTATGAATCTCTGCGTGAAATTACCTGACAACGCAGATCTCAGGCGCGCCGCGTACAATACCTTAGGTGCAATTGCATTGCAGGGTATTCGGCAGGCCGACCTCCGTATCAATGAAACAGGCGCAGTCATCGGGCTTGGGTTAATCGGGCAGTTAACCTGCCTCTTATTGAGAGCGAGTGGTGTTAGGGTGGTTGGCATTGACATTGATCCATCTGCGGTTTCAACTGCGAGGAGACATTGTGTAGATGAAGCTTTTCTCCGGACCGATTCAGGAATTGTCGATCAAATCGTGGCATTTACCCATGGGCTTGGGGTTGACGCAACGATCATCGCCGCTGCAACAACGAGCCTTGACCCCGTTAATTTTGCCGGTGAGATCGCACGAAAAAAAGGACGGGTAGTTGTCGTAGGCAATGTCCCAACAGGTTTTGCCAGGGAGCCGCATTATTACCGGAAAGAGCTTGAGTTAAGGATGTCCTGTTCTTATGGTCCTGGTCGGTACGATCCCGATTATGAAGAAAAAGGAATTGACTACCCCGCTGGATATGTCCGCTGGACCGAGGGACGGAACATGGAGGCCTTTCAGGACCTGGTTCATTCAGGCAAGATTAATATTGACTATCTGACAACTCATATCTTTAAACTGGAGGATGCGCCAAAGGCGTACGACCTGATCTTCAATAAGACAGAACCCCATCTCGGTATCCTGATCGAATACGACTTTTCAAGAGATGAATTAAGCAAGAAGATTTTTGTCGCACCTCACACCTCACACCTCACACCTAACGCAATAAACATTGCGTTCGTTGGTGCTGGAAGTTATGCCCAGAGTCACCTCCTTCCGAACATTCGGAAAGACAAGGATATCCTCCTCAGAGGGGTGATGACTTCCTCCGGCACGACGTCGCGGACTGTCGCTGAAAAATTCAGGTTTGAATTCTGCACCTCTAATGGAAGTGACATCCTTAATAATAAGGATATAAATACTGTTTTTATCACAACACGACACAACACACATGCAGATTACGTGATCAAAGCGCTTCAAGCTGGAAAGAATGTATATGTTGAAAAACCCCTCTGCCTCAATGAAACAGAATTAGAGGAAATTTTTAATACTTATAATTCATCACTCAACACTCATCACTCATCACTGCCTTTACTGATGGTGGGATTCAATCGCCGTTTCTCGCCCCTGACGGTGCTTCTGAAAGAGAAGTTTGGTAGTGGTGCCATGTCAATGATCTACCGGATCAATGCTGGCGCGATCCCTGCGGATTCATGGATACAGGATCAAGAAATCGGAGGAGGGAGAATTATTGGGGAGGTCTGCCATTTTATCGATTTTTTAACCTTTATTAATGGATCACTTCCCGATAAGGTTTTTGCAACCGCATTACCTGATCCGGGTTCAAAAGAAGATACTGTTAATATAAGCTTGAGCTTCAAAAACGGATCAATCGGTACGATTTCCTATTTTTCAAATGGATCAAAATCTCTTTTCAAGGAATATGTAGAGGTCTACAAGGCAGGGGTGACCGCAATTCTAAAGGATTTTAAAGAACTTGGAATATATGGTGGCGCAAGGAGATTTAAGAAAAGCCTTTTCAGTCAAGACAAAGGCCAGAGAACGATGGTTAAGGCATTCCTTGACTCGGTTCGAAACGGCAAGCCTTCTCCCATTTCTTTTGAAGAGATCCATGCAGTGACGTTAACCACTTTTAAGATAATTGAATCTATTCGAACAAGGAATGGGATGGCCATTTAGAAGAACCCTTTGCTTTTGTGGATATTAGTCATTCCCTCAAAAAATTAATTGAGTATATTGGGAAAGAAGATTTCAAGGGTCATGACCCATACGATGCCCTGAATAGTCCGATTGTTAGGCTTCTTTCTTTCAGCCAGACTTATCTAAGAATTGGTTTTCTCCAGTCCCTCAAGAGAGCCCCCCTTAACCTTCGGCCCTTGCTGCTAATAAATAAAAGCCATAACCCGAAGGGTTTGGGTTTGTTCCTATGGGGTTATGCCAAGCTATATCGGATCGAAAATAGACCTGAGTATCTTGAGAAGATTCGATATCTTCTCGTGTTACTCAATTCATTGAAAAGCAGCGGGTATTCTGGTCACTGCTGGGGCTATAATTTCGATTGGCAATCAAGGGCTTTTTTCCTTCCCAAATATACGCCCACCGTGGTCAACTCATCGTTCATCGGCCATGCCCTGCTGGATGCCTATGAGCATACCGGAATCAAAGAGGCGTTGGAGTTAGCGATCCCTGTCAAAGATTTCATTCTGAACGATCTGCATAGATATGAGGAAAATGGGGCGATCTGTTTCAGTTATTCACCGATCGACCATTATTTCGTCCATAATGCGAATCTCCTCGGAGCCTCCTTTCTCATCCGGATTTCCAAGTTTACGGAAGAGAAAAACCTGAAAGATACCGCCTTGGCCAGCCTTGCCTATGCCATCAACCATCAGCGAGAGGATGGCTCGTGGTTCTATGCGGAAAAAGAAGGCGCTCACTGGATCGATTCCTTCCATACGGGATTCAACCTCCAGGCCCTCAAGTATTTCTTGGACATTGGCCATGGCGAAGAATATCGACCGCAGTTTAACAAGGGCGTAAAATTCTATGCAGACCATTTCTTCTTAGAAGACGGGACACCAAAATATTTCCATAACCGGGTTTATCCCATTGACATCCACTGCCCAACCCAGGCAGTGGTATTTTTTTCACAGATGGGGCCTGATTACCGCATGTTGACGGAGAAAGTACTCGCCTGGCTGATCGAGAATATGCAAGACCGAGAGGGGTATTTCTATTTTCAAAAGACCAAATTCTATACAAACAAGGTTCCTTATATGCGCTGGTCGCAGGCTTGGGCTTTTCATGCGCTGACAGAATATTATTTAACCCAAAGATTGAATCTAATATGAATGGAATTCAAAGGAAAAAAATTCTCGGTGTTCCTGTAGACCTCGTTGATCGTAGCGATGCCATCAACTACATTGATCGTTTAATAAAAGCTGATACGAAAGGGCACTACATTTTTGCGATCAATGCAGAGAAGGTTATGGCATTGCGGCAGGACGGGTTTTTGAGGGAAATGGCCCAGCATGCATGTCTTCTGATACCGGATGGTATGGGTGCTGTTCTGGGTATTCGAGTTCTTTATGGGAAAAAAATAAAAAGGGTATCAGGGGTTGATTTGATGCACGCACTCTGCAAGGAGTCCGCAATAAAAGGATATCGTATTTTCATGTATGGGGGAAAAGAAGATGTCAACCAGGAAGCAGTTACCAGGCTGAGAATCCTGTATCCGGGTATTAACATCGTTGGGAGGTGTAACGGATATATCGGTGCTGATGATATCGAAAAGCTTGTGACACAAATAAATGAAACTGAAGCCGATATCCTTTTTGTTGCTCTTGGAAGTCCCAAACAAGAGAGGTGGATTCAAAAATATTTGCCACGATTAAACGTAAAAGTCTGTCAGGGGATTGGTGGCACACTCGATACCATAACAGGAGACGTAAGGAGAGCTCCCCTTTTCCTCCAACATGCAGGACTGGAATGGCTTTACAGGTTGATCAGCGACCCCAGAAGAATACGCAGACAGTTGGTTCTTCCTGTTTTCGTGATCGAGGTTTTCAAAGAAAGATTAAAACGCAAGGCAGCGGTATGAAAATCTTCCTGGTGGCAGGCGCCAGGCCCAATTTCATGAAGATCGCCCCCATTGTTCGGGCCATTAACGAAAAAAACCGAATAAACGAAATAAACCAGATAGACTGTAAGGTTGTTCACACCGGGCAGCACTACGATTATGAGATGTCTCAGAGCTTCTTCGACGAACTGGAAATGGGTAGGCCAGACATTTTCCTTGGGGTTGGTTCTGGGAGTCATGCAGTCCAGACGGCGAGAATCATGACGGCCTTCGAGAAGGTTTGCTTAAAGGAGCAGCCGGATATTGTCGTAGTGGTGGGGGATGTTAATTCAACGATGTCTTGTGCAATTGTGGCCGCCAAATTGTGCATTCCAGTGGCTCATGTAGAGGCGGGGCTGCGGAGCTTTGATCGAACCATGCCTGAGGAGATCAATAGGGTGGTTACGGATGCTTTAGCTGATTTCTTATTTACTACTGAAAAAAGCGGAAACGAGAACCTGATTAAAGAAGGGATTCGCCCAGAAAAAATATTTTTTGTCGGGAATGTGATGATTGATACCCTTCTTAAATTCAAGACCAAGGCAAATGATAATGCCAGGATGAAATTAGATAACAAAGATTACGCCCTCTTGACCTTGCACAGACCAAGCAATGTAGATAAAGAGGATGTATTTAAAAATATCCTGAATACACTCCAAGAGATCTCAAGAGATATACCGATATTATTTCCTGCCCATCCAAGGACGCAGAAACAGATAAAATCCTTTGGTTTTGACAGAGATTTTAATTTCACAGAAATAACTCCAGGAAATGCAGTGAGCTTAAAACGCACGATCAACCTCTCAAGTCCTCTCTCCTATCTTGAATTCCTCAATTTGATGTCGAAGGCTAAGTTCGTTTTTACTGATTCAGGAGGAATTCAAGAGGAGACCACGATATTGGGCATCCCCTGCCTAACCTTAAGAGAAAATACCGAAAGGCCTGTGACCATAGAGGAAGGAACGAACATTTTAGTTGGAAATAACCGAACCAAAATTCTGGAAGAAAGCTATAAGATACTGGACGGGAACGGTAAGAAAGGCAAAATTCCACATCTTTGGGACGGCAAGGCCTCTGAGAGAATCGTGAATATTTTTCTTGGCCGTCCTTATGAACCATTTCAACCAAAGAATGAGGTAAATGTTGGAACAATCTAATTCATCTACAATGAATTTGTCTCGATCGGTCAACTCAATCCCCGCCATCCTCGTTCCCAAAGTTCTCGAAGCACTCCTCAACCGGAGGAAAGGATATCCACCATAGAATCGCACATCGCCGTTAAATAGAATTTCATGTTTGGCATAGCAGTACTTATCGGTGAGTTTGTGCCGGATTT
>JAFGRE010000037.1 GCA_016935335.1 Deltaproteobacteria bacterium | reverse complement strand
GCGTGCAGATTTATCGGTATGACGTTAAGTCGATAATACAGATCTTCCCGAAACGTTCCTTGTTCCACCGCCTCTTCCAGGTCGCGGTGGGTAGCTGCGACAACTCGAACATCAACATGTACCGGTTTAGAGCCGCCGATACGCATAAATTCTCTGGTTTCTAAAACCCGGAGAAGTTTCACCTGAAGCTCCGGACTCATATCGCCGATTTCATCCAAAAACAGCGTGCCTCCGTGAGCAAGCTCGAATTTTCCCATTTGATGAGCCGTCGCCCCGGTAAAGGCGCCCCGAACATGCCCAAATAATTCGCTTTCTAAAAGGTTTTCCGGAATGGCGCCACAGTTGATCGGAATAAAAGGCTTGTCCCGACGATATGACTTTTTATGAATTGCCCGGGCAACCAGTTCCTTGCCTGTTCCTGTCTCACCATGAATTATGACCGTGCTATCACTGTCCGCTACTTTTTCAATAATACGTAAGAGCCTCCGTATCTTGTCACTTTCTCCGATAATCCCACTAAACCCCTGGTTAGTCGGCAAAGGGGTAATAGATTTTTCCGGTAAGGCATAAAGAGCATCACCGGTATTTCCCCTTTCCGATAAACCTTTCACTCCTACCCCCCTTCCCCCTTAGAAAGTGAGCGATAAATAAATTGGCTATAGGAAATAACTCGATTTCAGCGTGTCTTGAGGCACCACCACTGGAGCAATCTTCATGCCAATAATATCCACCATCGACCAAACGGAATTTTTCCCAAATCATGTCCGTGACGCCAGAAATATCCTGACGGAAATCCGACCCCAACATGTTGGATGTCAAAAATTTTAAATTCTAATAGTAGCGCTATCGGGACGATCAACTTTTCGGAGAGCAATCAGTCAAGATACCAGAAGATTGAATTACGGGGACGATATAACTCGGCAGGGCTGGTTACGTTTTTGGCATTTTGCAAACCATCCAAGCTGTTTGCGAAGCGTAAACTACGCGAAAGGCATAAACCCGATCTCTTTCAACTAATTGAAACCAAAAGACTTGTCTCCGAGGGGCCTCAGCGTCTACGGCTGATCAACCTCGCTAAACTTTAATAAATCCAAACAGTTAAAACACAACCATTGCAAACCAATTTACACTGCGACACAACGTAATGATATTATTTCGGAAACCACGATACTGTGACAAGTGCAAAGCAACATTTGCATTTTGCATCTTTTTACAGACATTTCTTCATTTTCCGGTAGAGAGTAGAAGCATCTATGCCCAGCATTTTTGCCGCCTCGACCTTGTTGCCATGGGCCTTCTGTAATGCTCTCCTAATTACCACGGCTTCATTTTTTCGTAAATTGTATATCGGCTCACCAACGGACCCCCCGTCCCCCCCTTTTCTCAGTTCACCAGGGAGATCGTCCGCGGTAATTTCAGTCTTGTCGACTCCCAGCGCAACCGTCCGGGCAATAACATTCTCTAGTTGTCTTACATTCCCCGGCCAATGGTAATTCAACAGGATATCCATGGCGTCGGGCGATATATTGACGATATGATTTCCATTAACGCTGTAATAACTTTCCAAAAAGTGATTGGCTAAAAAAGGAATATCTTCTTTTCGTTCCCGTAGCGGGGGCACCTTGATGGGAACAACATTGAGCCGGTAGAATAGATCTTCCCGCAAAAGGCCTTCCTTTATAGCTCTGGCGGGATCTCTATTGCTGGCAGCGATCACGCGGAGATCTACCGGCATTTCTTTGGTATCCCCCACCGGCCGGACCTTCCTCTCCTGAAGCACCCGAAGAAGTTTAACCTGTAGCGACGGCGCCACCTCGACAATCTCGTCTAAAAAAATCGTTCCCTCGCTGGCGGCTTTAAACAAACCGATTGTATCCCGAATTGCGCCGCTGAAGGCACCTTTCACGTGTCCAAACAACTCGCTTTCCAGAACACCTTCCGCAATCGCTCCGCAATTAACTGGAACAAACGGTTTGTCCTTACGTTTACTATTCTGATGGATAACCCGCGCCACCAGTTCTTTCCCGGTCCCACTTTCACCTTGGATGAAAACGGTAAAATCATTACGACTGACTCTTTCTATTGTGTCGTAAATTTCCTGCATTGTGGGGCTCATTCCGATAATGTCGTGATACTTGTGCCTCTGTTTTAACCTCCTTTTAATGAGTATATTCTCTCTTTCCAATTTCCTTTTATCCATTATTCTTTCTATCACTATCCTGAGGCGTTCTAAATCCAGGGGCTTCTGGAGATAATCATAGCTTCCGAGTTTCAAAGCTTTTATCGCGGTGTCGATCGTTCCATAACCAGTCACGATGATTACCTCTGTTTCGGGCCGGTGTTTTTTTATCGCCTCCAGCAAATCAAGACCGCTGAATTGAGGCATGATCAGATCACTAAAAACGATTTCATAAGGTTTTTTCTTAAATAATTCCAACGCCCGGAGACCGCTATCCACAACCTCCACGTGATACCCATGGGAAGCCAAATATTCCTTCACAACCAGGAGAATCTCCCGTTCATCATCTACAAATAAAATCCTAAAATCATCCATAGGGCAGCAGTCTCCTCACGCACTACGAAACCTTAACTAAACAGGGGCCACTCATAGCCACCGTCTATCCTCTGTTGAACGCTTTGCTTCACCGAGATACAATGCGGCGGGGCCCCCGTGGGCAAACTAATATTAAAGGAATAATTACGATGTGCCGATATCAGAAAAAAACACATGGCTCTCATGAGAACAACACACAAGGGAATTAGAACCATGAAGGGTACATAAGCAGAACGATATTCTTATATCCTGAGCACCAGAAAAAATCAACCAATTTTGGTGTCCGGTTGGATGGCGCAGGCAGCAACAGTGCCACGAGGGTGGGGGGCGCGGATTGCCGAGTGCAGATTATTTTTGCTAACAAAGGATACAAAACACATGGCGTTTCCAAGAAATACTGATCATAGCCCGCAGAGGGCCCTATCCCCGGCAACATCACATGAGGCAGAAATAAAGGACATTGTCCGCGCGGCGGAAGCATTCCCTTCTCCCTCTCTCGCCCTTACGCTCCGGTGTATAGGCGATGGTCTGGTTACCGCCGACACCAATGGCACCATCGTCCTCATGAGCAAAGTCTCGGAATCATTAACGGGGTTTACTCAAGACGAAGCCGTAGGCAAGCCCCTCGCCGAAGTATTCTGCGTCATTAATGAAAAAACCCGCAAGCCGGCTGAGAATCCTATTGAAAAAGTGCTTGCAGCCGGAAAAATCATCGAGCTTCCGGACGACATGCTGCTCATTGACAGAAACGGCACCGAGCGAGTTATCGCCGGCAGTGCCGCACCCATTATCGACAAAGAAAACACCTGCATTGGCGTCGTCCTTGTATTCCGGGATATTACCGAAAAACTGAACATGGAACATGAGATCATCAGGGCTCAAAAGTTCGAGTCAATCGGCGTGCTTACCGGGGGATTTGCCCACGACTTCAATAACATTCTGACCGCCATCGCCGGTAACATCACCCTCGCGAAGATGTACCTAAACCCCGGAGAAAAAGCCTATGAAAAGCTGACCCAGGCAGAGAAGGCTTCCCAAAGGGCTATTGATCTAATCCGGCAAATGCGCACCTTTTCTCGGGGAGAACCTCCGGTCAGGAAGACTGCTTCCATTAACAAACTTATTGAGGCTTCGATCGTTTCTTCGCTCACAGGTTCAACCGCACGGTGTGTAAATTCTGTTCCCGATGATCTCTGGCCGGTGAAGGTGGACGAGGGACAAATTAATCAGATGTTCAACAACCTGCTCATCAATGCCGATCAAGCCATGAAAAACGGCGGCAAAATTGTTATTAGTGCTGAAAACATAACCGTCGGCGAAGAAACATCCTTGTCTCTCAAAAAGGGCAAACACGTCAAGATCACTGTGAAAGATCAAGGCATCGGCATTCCCAAAGAGAATCTTTCAAAGATCTTTGACCCGTATTTTACCACGAAAGAGAACAGGAAGGGCTTGGGGATTTCAACCGCCTATTCCATTATCAAGAATCACGAGGGTGATATTTCGGTTGAGTCCCGGGTTGGCGTCGGAACAACATTCTCTGTGTACCTCCCCGCGACACAGAAGAAGCAATGTGCGAAAAGATCCGGCGTAAACCTACCCGTCGGCGGGAACGGGAAAATCTTAATAATGGATGATGAAAAGTGACTGAGCGGCATCGCCGGAGAAATGCTGGATTCTCTCGGATACGAAGTGAACTTCACCAAAGACGGTGAGGAACTGGTGGAAGTTTTGCAATAGTATTGCTAAACCATTCACCATCAAAAAACTTGGTAAAATCCTTCATGTAACCATGGAGGACAGGCCGTCACCCTGCTAACCGAAGTCTTCCGGCAAGCCACGCTCTTTCAAACCCTTCCACTATGTCGGGATCAAACTGGCTGCCCGCATTCCGCAAAATCTCTTGAAAAGCCATTCGTGACGAAAGCCCTTTTCGGTAAGGACGGTCACTGGTCATGGCGTCGTAAGTGTCAGCCACCGCCAAGAGCCTCCCTTGAATCGAGATATCAGTCCCGGCCAGCCCTTGAGGATACCCCTCGCCGTCAAATCGTTCGTGGTGATCTTGGATGTAGGGGATAACAGATTCGAGGAAGGGGATCTCCTGAAGGATTTGAGCGCCAACCACCGGGTGCTTTTTAACCATTCTGAACTCGTCGTCGGTTAACCGGTCGGGCTTATTCAGGATCCCGTCGGCGACACCGATTTTCCCCACATCGTGCAGCATTCCACCCCAGTCAATGAGATCCATCTCCTCCTTATCCCACTGAAGCTCGCCGGCGATTATCTTGGCAATGGTTCCCACCCTATCCGAATGTCCTTTCGTATAAGGGTCACGAGCCTCAATGGAATTCGTAACCGCCCGCACCGTATCAAAATAGGTCTGCTTTAAGTCATTAAAAAGGTAGGCGTTTTCCAAAGACAGGGAGAACAAACTGGCAAACAAATTGAGGAGTTTAATCGTTTGTTCCCTGAAAAACTCCTGATTTTCCTCAAACAGGATTACGGCAACTCCTATCGTTCGCGCCTTTCCGACGAGCGGAGCCAACATTACCCGAAGGGAGGATCGCTCTTTTTCTCCCATCACTTGCGCCGGAACGCAGACACATACCCCTTTGTTAATGGCCCACCCAAAGTTCCCACTGCCGATCTGAGCATCAACTTCTTTTTGAACGACCTCCGACATCACTGAAGGTACTGATACCTTGTGAAGAAATTCAAACCCGTCTTCATCCAATAAAAAGATGGAACAGACTTCCGTCGGCACCAACTGCTGCAAGCTTGAAACCCCGGTCATGATGATCTTGGAGATATCGTGAGACAAAAACATCTCGTTATGACTGTGACTGAGCTTTTCTATTTTTTCATGAATAGAAACCAACGCGCGGTTGGACTCTTCAAAGAAATGAAGCTGTTTTACCATCAACTGGTATTCTTCAGGATCAAGGGATATCGCTTTTTCGTCCATAGCTATCGATCGGCACTCACGGTTAACGTTGGCAAACAGGAGACAGCTGTCGTTTAATTTTCCAAAATGGAGCTATTCTCTTTGCACAGGCTGTTGATCCTCATTATTATGAATTCCAGGTCGCTTATTTTTATTCCTAAGCTGCGCCAGACCGAGTCATGAATGCAGGGGACCTTCCGTTCTCCCCATGAAACCATCCCCAGGGCAATGCACAAAGTATTCCCCAAATTGACGGCGGCAATCTCTTTCGTGCAATCCGTATTCTTCTCCGACACGTGATGACCGCTTATCATCTTGACAATCCCTTCGGGAAGGTTCCATTTCACCGCCAATGCTCTTCCCACGTCAGCGTGGCTCAATCCCATTATCTTTTTCTCGGCGGTGATTATCGGCATTTCATTGTTTTCTACCTCCTCCATGACGCAGGCAAAATCCTCCGAAAAAAAGAGAGCATAGATCAACTTTCCAATATCGTGCAGTAATCCACCGGCAAACACTTCCTCCGGACTGCTTAATCGCCCTGCTTCGGCCAACACTCGCGAGGCGGTTGCACACGCCAGTGAATGTTCCCAAAATTCCT
This sequence comes from Deltaproteobacteria bacterium, assembly GCA_016935335.1. GTDB lineage: Bacteria > Desulfobacterota > WTBG01 > JAGOGO01 > JAGOGO01 > JAFGRE01. The sequence goes on along the minus strand of JAFGRE010000037.1, from coordinate 2,341 downwards.
GGACATCGAAGGTATGCCCCGATTTATAATCATGAAACGTTTTCACAACAGAGGTTGCCAATACAAGGGTCTTAATTTCGTTCATTCCCAGGATCACCACCGCATGTTGCAGGGTTCCGATTCTTTTCGCAAAACCGTAAAAGGATGAATTGGCGAGTTTTAATACTTTTGCGGCGACAACCTGGTCTTCAGCGATCGCGTCGCTGATCATCCGGGCGGTTGAATCCGGAGCGTGTAGAAGTCGTGATAGCTTTGTATAAATAGTCGGCAACGTGGGTAATTTGTCGAGGGAATTCATAATACGTTCAATTTTATCCATTAATCACTCGTCTCCTTTATGAGTTGCTGTTGCTTCATGCAACACAAGTTTCCTTACCACACGATAAATCTCCTCCATTACCGCATCGCCTTCGAACCGGTGGAACCGTTTTTTTAATTTTTCTTCAATCACGGGGATAACCTCTCCCGCCATGGAATCTTCCTCGCCCCGTCCTTCCGGAGTTATTTCACTGGTGACGATGTCTACTTCGGATATCCCCCATGCCTTCAGGCCTTTGATATGCCGCTCCGCAATCGTTGTTCCTCTTTTGAGAATTACAGTCCCGTGGTTGTTCCTAATGTCCTGCGCCAACAGCATTCCTGCCTGTAACGCATTGACTTCCAATAAACTCATGGTGCCACCTTTCTGTCTATTGATTCCCGCCTAAGCTCGTAAGAGTCCCTGTCAAGACTACCTGGCGCTTTCTCTCTCATCCCTCTGTTGTACCTTCTTTGTTTTTGTGAGCATCAATTACCTGTTCGAGAATCACTCTTAGAGTGTTGATCCGTGCAGCCGCTTCGTCCAGGCATTTTTTATGTGCGCTCATCTCGATCGCTTCCGCCAGTTCACGGATTTCTTCCAACCCGAAATTGGCTGCCGCACCTTTGAGAGAATGTGAGGCGGATAAAACATCGTAGACGTTGCGCGCGCCGAGGCCGGTTTCCAACTTATGGAGATCCTGAAGAGCAGTCTCTATAAAGAGTTCAAATAACTCGTAAAACTCCTCTTCCTCTAAACAGACGTTTTGAGACAAGGCTTCTAAATCCACGTCTTCTCCTTTCTATTGGTCCATTTTCTGACTACGAAAAGAACCACGTCCTTTTTGATCGGTTTCGATAGATAGTCATTCATACCCGCTTTGATGCATCTTTCCCGATCACCCTTCATCGCTTGGGCAGTCATGGCTACGATGGGAACCTGTCCCCCCCCTGTCTCCCGGATAAGCCTCGTTGCTTCCAGCCCATCCATCCCCGGCATCTGAACGTCCATCAAGATCAGGTCGTAATCTCCCGGGGAGTTCGCATACATATCCAGGGCCTCCTGTCCATTACCCGCAACGGTAACTTCATAACCCGCTTTCTTCAGCATTATTGTCGCAAGCTTTTGATTTACGGGATTATCTTCTGCCAGCAGGATATGAACCGATCCGGCAGTCTCTTGACTCCAATCTTCCTGAATGACCGCAGGTTGCAGGTGGGAGCTTGCGTTCTCAGGTTGCTCATTTCGGATTATCTGGCGAACCATCTGTAAAAGCTTCTGTTTCCTCACCGGCTTGCAAAGATACCCGTCAAAGCCGCCATCCGATCCCCCCCCCCTCTCCCGGGGAAGGCCGGAAACCAAGGCCAACAATGGAATCCGCCTGTCGAGAGCCGTGGTGGCACGAATGAGATCGGCCACTTCAGTACCTCCCGGTAAGTTAACATCGATAATTCCAAGCCCAAAGGGATTACCCTCATCACATGCTTTTTGAAGAGCAGCCAGAACATCATCGCCGCGTGTGCGGCATTCAACCAGCAGTCCTGCGGATATCAAGTAGCTTGAAAGTACATTGAGGGTGGTACGGTTATCATCAACCAGGAGAACTCTGGTCTTTGCGGGAAAGAGGGAAACATACTCTTGAATCGCTCTTTTCTCTGATCGCTCCAACCACACACTAAAATGGAAGGTGCTCCCTATGCCGTATTCACTTTCTGCCCACACATCTCCATCCATAAGTTCGGCAATGCTTTTACAGATAGAAAGCCCCAGTCCGGTGCCGCCGTACCTTCTCGTTGTTGATCCATCAGCCTGTTGAAACGACTTAAAAATCGCGGTGAGTTTATCGCGTGGAATACCGATTCCGGTATCCCTCACCTGGCTATGCAGCTTGATTTTATTGCCTTCTTCCGATGCAATAGCAACAATAACCTCAATTTCGCCGGCATCGGTAAATTTGGCTGCATTACCCGCCAAGTTCAGCAGAACCTGACGAAACCGAAGGGGATCCCCTTTGACATATGCCGGCACTTCACCGCTAATTCG